>DAOUBA010000234.1:0-48741 GCA_034432855.1 Anaerolineae bacterium
TCGAATACCGATTGACCGCGCCGCCGTGAACCGGCGGCGCTGGAAGCGTTTCTCTCCTGGAAGAAACCCCGCCAGCACCGGCTCTTTCAGGCCGGTGCGGCCAAGAGCAAAATCTTCGCGGTTGCGATAGTTTTTCGAGAGCAATACTATAAGAACCACACATCTATCAGAGAAAGCGTGCTAGGATGAAAGTGACCGCAGAATGGGATCCGGTGAAAGCCCGGACCAATCTCAAGAAACACGGAGTCAGTTTTGAGGAGGCCAGTACCGTTTTTGATGATCCGTTGTTCATCACGTTTCTGGATGTGGAACACTCGCTTGACGAAGAGCGATACATCACACTGGGGCTGTCCCAAAGAAAACGGTTGTTATTGGTAGCCCATGCGGAGCGTGAGGGAGCAATCCGCATTATCAGCGCCAGAAAGGCCACGAAGAATGAGCGACGATTCTATGAAGAAGCCGAATGATGACTACGAGTTGCAAGAAGAATATGATCTCTCGCAACTGCCGATTATGCCCAGGGGGCGATATGCCCCCGAACGGCGCGTTGGTAGTAATGTCATCTTGCTAGAACCGGACTTGGTGCAGGCATTTCCTTCCGATGAAGCTGTCAATAAGGCACTGCGGCTTATCCTGCAAGCAGCGCAAATTCCGGAGAGCAGGCACATCATAAACAAAAAGGCGGCTAACACTGCATGAAGCCGACAGGCGCTTCGCGCCTGGGGATTGGCGGCGGTTTCGTTGTTGTGGTTGATGTGAAGTAGGTCTTGCTCACCCGCGCCTGCGGCTTATGCCCGACCGTTAGGCAGCCTGCCGTCCCTATTCGGAGATCTATGGCTGAGATACACCTCGAAGTCGTGAGAGTACAGGGAACCTGCAACGCCGCTCTCGCCGTCGGAGATACCTTCACGTTCAAAGACCTGCGCATCGAACCGCACCAGCATGATAAGGTCTGTAGCGTCGCTTATGCCACCATTGTCGCCAATGTCGGACGATTGCATGTCGAGGGCAGCCCGCTGTACATCGCCTGCCCAGACCCCGGCACTGGCGAGGGCGGTAATGTGCTCTTCAAGTTGTCCCTGGTGGAAGACCATGCAACCGATCAGGGTTAAACCCGTTGAGTTCATCGGATGCTGTCCGGCACATCTCGCGCCCCACGACGAGTTCCAGATTGTGGGTCTGAACCTGGACAATCCCAGCCACAGCCGCGTCTGCTTTCTCGCCGTCAGCCAGTTGCCCGTGATGGTCTGGCAACTTCAGAACGACAGTCGCTTCTTTGCGCACGCCTCGTGTCCCGGCTGCACGTCACAGTTGGCGCAAGAGAATCGCGTGGTGTTTCTACTGGGTCACGCGGACAAGTGGGAGTTGTGCCAGGCGATCTCGGAGTATCGGCGGCTGTGTCGGCAACGTCCAGAGCCAGCGAGCGCGGCGTGCTTGAAGGCCGAGGCGATTGAACAGCAGAACCGGGGAGACTATTCAGCCGCGACAGAGAGGATGCGAGCTGCCCTGGTGGAACTGAAGCGGGCCGCCTAACCCGCGCCTTCGGCGCTCTGTTGTATCGCGGCTTTTTTGCATAGGCCGGTGGGCATGTTCAGGATAGTGGTTGTGCAAACCCTGCTTATCAACTGCCCAACGGGTCATATTGTCCGGGCGCAGTCCCGGACAATGCATAGGAGACTTATGCGATACGGTTACTTTGACGACGAACGTTACGAATATGTCGTGGAGCGCCCCGATACGCCGCGCTCCTGGAGCAACTATTCCGGGTCGCCGCTGTACGGGATGATCATCACCAACAACGCCGGGGGATATTCCTTCTACCGTTCCGCCGAGGTGGGCCGCTTTCTGCGCTGTCAGCCCAACGCGATTCCGATGGATCAGCCCGGCCGCTACTTTTACCTGCGCGACTGCGATAGCGGCGATTACTGGAGCGCCTCCTGGCAGCCGGTCGGCAAGCCGCTCGATGCCTACAAGAGCACCTGCCGCTTCGGCACCGCCTACACGATCATCGCAAGCGAGTACACGGGCATCCGCACTATGGCGACCTACTTTGTGCCATTGGGACAGCGCTTCGAGTACTGGCGATTGGCGGTGAGCAACATCGGGGATCGGCCGCGCCGGATCAGCGTTTTCACCTACTGCGAGTTCACCAGCGAGTGGAATATTCACCAGGATACCTTCAACCGCCAGTACAGCGCCTACATCACCCGCAGCGAGTGGCGCGAGGGGATGGTGCACTGCGCCAGCCGCGAGAACGACCCGATTGTGATCGGCGACCTCCCCAGCATCTGCTGGCTGGCACTCATCGGCGCAGAGGTGGTGGGCTACGAATTGGACCGCGAACTGTTTCTCGGCCCCTATCGCGGCTATCACAACCCACTCGCCGTCGAGCGCGGCTCTTGCAGCAACTCGACGGCCTATGGGGACAATGCTTGCGGCTGCGTGCAGGTTGATCTCGACCTGGCCCCCGGCGAGACGAAAGAGTTGTTGGTGCTGCTCGGCGTGGGCCGCGCCGAGGTCGAGGGGGTGCAAATCCGCGCCGAGTTCGGCAGCCTCGAACGCGCGGCGCAAGAGTTCGAACGTCTCAAGGCGGAATGGCACGGGCGGCTGGGGAAATTCGCCGTGCAGTCGCCGGACGCGGATTTCGATCACATGGTCAACGTCTGGAACGCCTACAATGCGCTGATGACCTTCGAGTGGAGCCGCGCAGCGAGCCTGATCTATGCCGGAGGGCGGGATGGCTTTGGCTACCGCGACACCGTGCAGGATATCCTCGGCGTGGTCTCCCTGATCCCCAGAGAAGCCCGCGAGCGGCTGGAACTGATGATCACCGGGCAGGAGTCGAGCGGCGGCGCCCGCCCGCTGGTCAAGCCTTTCGATCACCGGCCCGGGCAGATGGAACCGACGCCGCCGGAGGAATATCGCTCCGACGACTGCCTCTGGCTCTTCAACACGGTGCCGGCTTACGTGGCGGAGACGGGCGATGTGGCGTTCTACGACAAAGTGCTGCCCTACTCCGATAGAGGAGAAGACACGGTGTTCGGCCACCTGCGGCGGGCGCTGGAATTCAATCTCCAGCGGCGCGGCCCGCACGGCCTGCCCGCCAGCCTGCGCGCCGACTGGAACGACTGCCTGGGGCCGGGCGGCGAAAGCGTCTTCGTCGCGTTCCAACTGCGCTACGGCCTCATGGTCTATGCCGAGATCGCCCGCCTCCTGAACCGGCCCGCCGAGGCCGCCTGGGCAGAGGCCGAGATGACAAAACTCGACGCGGCTATCCAAAAGCACTGCTGGGACGGGGAATGGTTCGTGCGCAAGTTCCGCGAGGACGGCGTGGTGCTGGGTTCTCGCCAGAACGAGGAGGGGAGCATCTTTTTGAACTCGCAGAGTTGGGCGGTCATCAGCGATGCGGCCACACCCGAACAGGCGCGCCGGGCAATGGACGCCGTCGAAGAGCACCTGGCGAGCGATTACGGGCTGGCGCTCTTTGCACCATCGTTTAGCAGGGCCAGTCCGCTCTACGGTGGCGCGCTCTTCAACCCCGGCCAAAAGGAGAATGCCGCCATCTTTAACCACACCCAATCGTGGGCGGTGATCGCCGATTGTATCCTCGGCAACGGTGACCGCGCCTATTGCCACTATCGCGCCTATATGCCGGCCCGCTTCAACGAGATCGCCGAGGTACGCCAGGTCGAGCCCTACGTCCACTGCCAGGGCACGAACAGCCAGTTCAGCCCGCGCTTTGGCACGGGGGGCTTGCCGTGGCTCACGGGCACGGTAGCGTGGTCGTACTACACCGCGACCCAGTATATCCTGGGCATCCGCCCGGAGGTTGAAGGGCTGCGAATTGATCCGTGCATTCCGGCGGATTGGAAGGGGTTCAGCGTGCGACGGGTCTTTCGCGGGAAGGCGCTCCATATTCGCGTCGAGAACCCCAACGGCGTGCAAAAGGGCGTCGCGCGCCTTGTCCTCAATGGCGAGGAACTCTCGGGCAACCTGATCCCGGCGGGCAAGATGCGCGACGAGAATGACGTCGTGGTCGTGCTGGGGAACGTTTGATACGGCTCCCGGCGAAGGGGAATCCATGCATCTCGACCTGAGCGAGCACGAAGAAGAGTTGCGGCGCGTCTTTGCCAGGCATGGCGTCGTGCTGGCCTATCTCTTCGGCTCCCAGGCGGAGGGCAAGGCAGGACCGCTTTCCGATATAGACATTGCGGTGTTGCTGGGGCCGCAGGTGCCGAAGGAACGCTGGACAGATGTGCAGATTGACCTGATCAACGACCTGATCGGTCTGTTTCACCGTGATGACATAGATGTGGCGATTCTGAATCGGGCGACGCCCTTGTTCGCGTACCAGGTCGTGCGTTTTGGGCGGGTCATCTACGAAGACGCCATGCACCCCGCCGTTGACTTTGCTGCATATTCCATTCGACGCTACGCCGACACCGCCCCATTGCGTCGCTTGAAGAAACAGTATTTCGACGAATGGGTCAGGGAACATCGCCAGATGGTCACGGAGCCATCCGCGCCTTACAGGTGGGGAAAATGATCGAGTTTGCGTCGAACACGTCACCGACATCGGTGCCCACATTCTGGCCGGCAACGGTCGAACACTTGATTCGATTTAACGCCGATGTTATAATGCCGGTGAGTTTGGAACGATCACGGCTGGCTTCTAGCGGAAGGCGTCGGTGGCGATGAAACGAATCGAGTTCTCCAACCATGCCCGTGTGCAAATGACCGAACGGGGAGCGGAGGAACAAGAGGTTATCGAGGCGATCCGCAGCGGAGAACAAGTCCCGGTCAAAAGAGGCCGTCAAGGATACCGCAAGAACTTTCAGTACAATCGAATGTGGGGCGGACGAATCTATGCTATCAAGCAGGTGTTGGCAATAGTAGCACAAGAGGGAGAACGGATAGTGGTTGTGACTGTGTATACGTTCTACTTCTGACGAGGAGAAGCCCAATGAAAATCTCCTACGATCCGCAGGTGGATGCACTCTATATCCGATTCGTAGATGAACCAGTTCAGGTCTTGACCCATCGCCTATCAGAAGAGGTTGCTGTCAACTATGCTCCCGATGGTCGCGTTGTTGGAATCGAGATACTCGATGCCTCTGAATACGTCTTTGCCCGACAGCCGGAGCGCAGGGTCTTTGTACAAAACCTGGAAAGCGTACCAATAGGAGCAGTTGCCCCCTGATCACCTGCCCCTGGTGCGGTACCAATTACCTGGCTTTTCAGACCAACTGCAAGAACTGCGGCGGGCCCTTACTGTTTCCTGCCCCAGACGCTGCGCCCTCGCTTGTGGGAAACGTGCCCGCCTTATTTGGCGCTACCAAAAGGCCCAGCAGACGCTAAACGTGCTGCGGATGGGCGAGGTGGCGCTGGGCAGCATTATGGACGTGTACGAGAACTATGGCGTGCAGGTCAATAACCGCCATCCCTGGACGATCGCCTACCGCTTCCAGGCGTCTGGCCGCGAGTACGACAGCAAGACCACAACCCTGCGCCCGGTCGGGTTCACGCATCATCGGGCCAGCCCGTGTACGTGCCCTACCTGGAGAGCAACCCCACGCAGAACACGATCTATCCGCACAGTGATGTAGGTACACGGTCGAGGAACCTATGACCAAGCCGCTCACATTCCAACAAGTCATCCTTCGCCTGCAGGAATTCTGGGCCGAACGCGGTTGCACCATCTGGCAGCCCTACGCCGAAAAGGTCGGCGCAGGCACGATGAACCCCGCGACCGTCCTGCGCGTCCTGGGGCCGGAGCCGTGGAACGTGGCCTACGTCGAGCCCTCCTACCGTCCCGACGATGGCCGCTACGGCGAGAACCCCAATCGCATGCAGTACTACTACCAGTACCAGGTCATCCTCAAGCCCGACCCCGGCAACCCGCAGGAGATCTTCCTGGATAGCCTCTATGCACTGGGCATCCGCCGTGAGGAGCACGACATCCGCTTTGTGGAGGACAACTGGGAATCCCCGGCGCTGGGCGCCTGGGGCCTGGGTTGGGAGGTCTGGCTCGACGGGCTGGAGATCACCCAGTTCACCTACTTCCAGCAGGCCGGCGGCTTTGTGCTCGACCCCGTCTCGGTCGAGATCACCTATGGCCTGGAGCGCATCGTGATGTTCCTGCAGGGTGTGCACTCGGTTTGGGAGATTGACTGGGACGGGACGCATACCTACGGCGACGTGCTGCTCCAGCCGGAGATCGAGAACTGTCGCTACAACTTTGAACTGGCCGACATCGAGCGGCTGATGCAGATGTACAACCTGTTCGAGGCCGAGGCCAAAAGATGCCTCGAGGCCGGTCTGGTGATCCCAGCCCATGATTATATCCTGCGCTGTTCGCACACCTTCAACCTGCTCGATGCGCGCGGCGCCATCGGCGTGACCGAGCGCGCCATCTACTTCCACCGGATGCGCGATCTCGCCCGCCAGGCGGCTGTGGCCTATGTGGAGCAGCGACAGCGGCTGGGGTATCCCTGGCTCTCTGCTGAGCGGGGGTGCAGAGGTGCAGAGGGGCAGGGGAGCAAGGAGGCTCCCCCACCCCCCCGCTCCCCTGCCCCTCTGCTCCTGGAGATCGGTACGGAGGAACTCCCCGCCGGCGATCTCGACGCTGCCCTGGCACAACTGCGCGAACTGGCCCCTGCTCGCCTGGCAGAGGCGCGGCTCGACTATGAGAGCCTGCGTGTGCTGGGCACGCCGCGCCGGCTGATCCTCCTGGTCGCCGGGCTGGCCCCGCGCCAACGCCCGACCGAGGAAGTGGTCAAAGGGCCTCCTGTGCGTGCCGCCTTCGACACCCAGGGCAAGCCCACGTCGGCAGCCATCGGCTTTGCCCGCAAGCAGGGCATGGACGTGGACAGGCTTGAGGTGCGGGAGATGGACGGCGGCGAGTACATCGTGGCCATCCGACGACGGGAGGGCCAGCCCGTCGCCGAGGTGCTGGCAACCCTCCTGCCCAATCTGATCGCCGCCTTGCGTTTCGAGAAGAGCATGCGCTGGAACACCAGCAACGTCGCCTTCTCGCGGCCTATCCGCTGGATCGTCGCGCTGCTGGGGGATGCGGTCATCCCCTTCGAGTACGCCGGCATCGCCAGCGGGCGTATCAGCCGCGGCTCGCGCCCGGAGGGCTCGCCCGAATTCGAAATCCCCTGTGCCGACGATTACCTCACGCTGCTGGCGGCCCATCATATCGTGGCCGATCCCGCCGAACGGCAGGCCGTCATCGCCCGTGAGGCCGCGCGATTGGCGGAGAGCGTCGGCGGACGTATCCCGGATGACCCGGCGCTGCTGAGCGAAGTCGCCAATCTCGTCGAACAGCCCACAGCCATCCTGGGACACTTTGAGGAAGAGTATCTGAGCCTCCCCACCGACGTCCTCGTCGCCGTGATGAAGAAGCACCAGCGATATTTCCCGGTAGTTAGTGATTCGGGATTAGGGATTAGGAAACAGTCCCAATCCCCAATCCCCCATCCCCAATCGCTCCTTCCCTACTTCATCGTCGTCCGCAACGGTGGCGAGGAACACCAGGATGTGGTACGCCGTGGCAACGAAGAGGTCATCCGGGCGCGCTTTGCCGATGCCGCCTACTTTTACCGCGCAGACACCCAAAAGCCGCTGGAAGAATTCCTGCCGCGCCTGGCAACGCTCACCTTCCAGGAGCGGTTGGGCTCGATGCTGGACAAGACACAGCGTCTGGAGCAACTGGTGCCGCAACTGGCCGGGATGCTCGGCCTGAGCGCGGAAGAGACCGGGGTCGCCCTGCGTGCGGCCCACCTGTGCAAGGCCGACCTGGCGACCGAGATGGTGGTCGAGTTCACCAGCCTTCAGGGCGTGATGGGGCGCGAATATGCCCTCAAGTCGGGGGAGGATCCGGCGGTGGCGGAAGCCATCCTGGAGCACTATTTGCCGCGCTTTGCGGGTGACGCGCTGCCCAAGAGCCGCGCCGGCCTGGTCGTCGGGCTGGCGAACCGGCTGGACAGTCTGGCGGGCCTCTTTGCGGTCGGCCTGACACCCACCGGCTCCGCAGACCCCTACCACCTGCGGCGGGACGCCCTGAGCCTGGTGCAGAACCTCATCGCCCACCGACTGCCCTTCTCGGTAGAAGAGGGGCTGAAAGCGGCAGCCCGCCTGCTGCCGGTCTCCCCTCTCCTACCAGGAGAGGGGACGGGGGAGAGGTACTGCCCTCCCCTCGCAGGGGAGAGGTCGGGGGAGGGGTGGCTTGCCGCCGCGCTCGATTTCGTCGTCGAGCGGTTGCGCGTGCACTTGCGAGAGCAGGGCTTCCGCTACGACGTGGTGGACGCGGTGCTGGCCGTGCGCGGCGCCGATCCCTTCCGGGCGTACCAGACGGTCGAGGCGCTTTCGCGCTGGGTGGGCCGTGACGACTGGAGCCGCATCCTCGATAACTATGCCCGCTGCGTACGTATCACGCGCGACCTGCCAGAACGGCTGACACTGGACCCGGCCCGCTTCGTCCGGCCCATCGAGCAGGAATTGTACGCCGCCTATCAGCAGGCCCGCGCCCGGGTCACTGCCCAGAGCAGCGTGGACGAGCTCCTCACGGCGTTCCTGCCGCTGGTGGACGTCATTGACCGCTACTTTGCCAGAGAGACGGGCGTGCTCGTGATGGACGAGGATTCTGCCGTGCGTGAAAACCGCCTGGCGCAACTACAGGCCATCGCGGCGCTGGCGGAGGGGATTGTGGATTTGAGCCGACTGGAGGGGTTCTAACAACCAACCAACAAACTAACCAACCAACTACCCAACCAACTACCCAACCAACTACTCCCCACCCAAATACGCCCGCTGCACTTCCGGGTTCTCGCGCAACTCGGCGGCTGTGCCTGCCAGCACCACCCGCCCCGTCTCCAGCACATAGCCCCGGTGTGCCACTGCAAGCGCCATCAGAGCGTTCTGCTCGACCAGGAGGATCGTTGTCCCCTCGGCGTTCAACTGCTGCACCACACGAAAGATCTCTTCCACCAGCAACGGAGCCAGCCCCATCGAAGGCTCGTCGAGCAACAGCAGACGCGGGTGTGCCATCAGTGCGCGGCCGATCGCCAGCATCTGCTGCTCACCGCCGCTGAGCGTGCCGCCCAGTTGCTTGCGGCGTTCCTTGAGCCGCGGGAACAGCGCAAAGACGCGCTCCATGTCCTGACGGATGCCCTCCTTATCGCCGCGCAAGAACGCGCCCATCTCGAGATTCTCTTGCACCGTGAGCCGCGAGAAAACGCGCCGCCCCTCCGGCGCCTGCGCCACGCCCATCCCCACGATCTCGTGCGCGGGCAGGGCGTGTATTGCCCTCTCCTTCAGCATGATGGCGCCGCTGCGCGGCTTTAGAAGCCCGCAGATCGTCTTGAGCGTCGTGCTCTTGCCCGCGCCGTTGGCGCCGAGCAGCGTGACGATCTCACCTTCCTCCACCTTCAGCGAGACGCCCTTGAGCGCGTGGATGTTGCCGTAATAGGCGTGAACGTCGCGCACCTCTAACATCGCTTACAAGACCCCAAAGGCAGCCATGCTGCGCCCCAGATAGGCTTCGATCACCCGAGGATTGCGCTGGATTTCGGCCGGCGTCCCCTCGGCAATCTTGACCCCGTAATCCAGTACCGTGATGCGCTCCGAGATACTCATCACCACCCGCATGTCGTGCTCGATCAGCAGGATCGTGATCCCCAACTCGTCGCGCAAGCGACGGATGAAGTGGATCATCTCCTCGGTCTCGGCCGGGTTCATCCCCGCCGTCGGCTCGTCCAGGAGCAGCAACCGGGGCCGGCCTGCCAGCGCGCGGGCGACCTCGAGCCGCCGCTGGTCGCCGTAGGGGAGATTCTTGGCAAACACATCCCCCTTCCCCGCCAGGCCAACGAATTCGAGCAACCGCCGCGCCTCATCGAGCGCCGCCCGCTCCTCGCGCCGGTTGCGCGGAAGTTGCAGGATGGCGCCCGGTACCCCGGTGCATAGATGGGGGTGTTGCCCCACCAGAATGTTCTCCAGCGCCGTCAGGTTGTTGAACAGGCGGATGTTCTGATACGTGCGCGTGATCCCCATCGCCGCGATCTGATCGGGGCGACGGCCATTGAGCAGATGACCGTCAAAGAGCAGCGTCCCCTCGTCCGGCCGGTAAAAGCCGCTGACGCAGTTGAAGAACGTAGTCTTGCCCGCGCCGTTGGGACCGATAATGCTGACGATGCCCTGCGCCGGCACGGTCAAGTCCACTCGGTTGATCGCGGTCAGACCGCCGAAATTCTTGGTGACGCCGATCGCTTCCAGAATGTTCACGGCCCGCGCTCCCGTTGCACTGCGTCGCGCAGCTCCATCTGGCGGCGTCTGGAGGGCCACAGCCCTTCCGGTCGCATGATCATCATCACGATCAAGAGGACGCCGAACGTCAGCATCCGATAGTCCTCCAACTGACGCAGGACTTCCGGCAATCCCTTGAGCACCAACGCGCCCACGATCACACCGGGGATGCTACCCATCCCGCCGATGATCACCAGGCACAGCACGTTGATCGAAACGAGCAGCGTGAAATCCTCCGGGCCGGCGAACTTGTTGCGCGAGGCAAAGATCACGCCGCCGAGCCCGGCGAACGCGGCGCTGATGGCAAAGGCCAACAACTTGTATTTGAGCGTGTAGACGCCCACCGCCTGTGCCACGTCTTCATCCTCACGCATCGCCATCCACGCTCGCCCCATCCGCGAGTATTGCAGGCGTACGGTGACAAAGATCAGGAGGATGATACCCAGGATGATAAAGTACAGAAAATAGAACTCGTTATTGAGGTTGATACCGAACAGAGAAGGCCCGGCAATGGCGCGCACGCCGCCCGGCCCGCCGGTGAAACCGGTGAGCACGTCGCTCTTGGAGAGAATGCGGATGATCTCGCCGAACCCCAGCGTCACGATAGCCAGATAGTCGCCGCGCACGCGCAGCACCGGCAACCCCAGCAGTACACCGGAGAGCACTGCCAGCAGGATGCCGACGATGAGTGCCGGCCAGAAACCCATGATAGCGCCATGCGGATCTGGCGCGGTCAACAACGCCACGCTATATGCGCCGATGGCAAAGAAGGCCACATAGCCCAGGACCAGGAGACCTGACAGGCCGACGACGATGTTCAGTCCCAAACCCAGCATCACATAGATGCCCACCGTGCCCAGCGCATAATTCCAGTATCGGCTCATGAAGAGCGGCGCGACGAAGAGGATCAGCAGCCCAACGCCGTAGAGAATGGTGCGCGAATGTCTGTACTGCAAGACGCTTTGCACGGGAGGCAGGGCAAGGAACCTCGCTCGCCCCATATCCCAGCGCCTGCGCAGGGATTCCCGCCAGGCATACCGCGCCGACGCATCGGCCCAGAGGGCGCCGGCCAGTCCGGCCAGCAGCAGCGCCGCGCCCAGCACCACGGCAGCGACGATTGGAGAGCGACCCATCGTGAGCAGGCGCACAGCGTCTGGAGAGAGTTGCACCAGCCACTTGCGCACATTGGCACCCCCGACAATGAGGGTACCGATCCCCCAGGTGAACACGCCGACCAGCAGCCCGTGCGCCCCGCCGGCCAGCAGACCCGTAGCGACGGTCTCCCGCCACGAGCGGTTTCCGGCCCGGCGGAGGGCCGTCGCGCCGCCCCACAGCGCCACAGCCAGCAGCAGCAACCATGCCCCTGGCGTCTGCGAGGCCAGGCGCAGCCATCCCTGCACCAGCGTGCCGGCCAGCCCGGCCAGTCCCAGGAGTATGGCAAAGACATTCACGATGCCGGCGACGAGCCCACGCTGAATACTGACACGGATGTTCATCGTCACATCTTTTCCGACAGCACCTCGCCCAGCAACCCCGTGGGCCGGAAGATCAAGACCAACACGAGGATCGAGAACGCGATCACATCCTTCAACTGGTAGGGAACGCCCAGGACGGCGGGCGCCACGGCTTCAAGGACACCCAATACCAGGCCGCCCAGCATCGCGCCGGGGATATTGCCGATGCCTCCCAGCACGGCGGCGGTGAACGCCTTGAGGCCGGGGACAAAGCCGACAAAGTGGTAGATGATGCCCATGTGAATGCCCCACATCACCCCGGCTGCGCCCGCCAGCAGCCCGCTGATGGCAAACGTGTTGGCAATGACACGATCCACATTGATGCCCATCAATGCGGCGATCTCTTTATCCTCGGCTACGGCGCGCATGGCCTTGCCCATCTTGGTGCGGTGCACCAAGACGTACAGGCCAGCCATCAGCAGAATAGAGAGAACGAACGTGAGGACGCCGGTATAGGTGACGAGCACACTCTTGTCACCCACTGGAAGCACCCAACCGATATTGCGGTCCAGGATAGCCGGGTTGGTATAGTCGTGACGGGCGGTGCCGAACATCAATTGGGCCGCGTTCTGCAAAAAGATCGAGGCCCCAATGGCGCTGATTAACGGCACCAGACGCGGTGCCTTGCGCAGCGGGCGGTAGGCGATACGCTCCAACGTGATCGCAGTGAGCATCGCCACGACCATACCGGCGACAAAGACGACGAGAAGCGAAAAGACAGACCACCCCATGCTGCGGTTCAGCAGCCCCGCGCTGTTGAGCGCCTCCAGCGTAAAGTACCCGGCAAACGCGCCCACCATCATCACGTCGCCGTGAGCAAAGTTGATCATGAGCAAGATGCCGTAGACGAGCGTATAGCCCAGCGCGATCACGGCATACACGCCGCCTAGAATGACGCCGGAGATGGCAAAGCGCACCCAGGTATCGGCCTCGTAGACCTGCTGGCTATGCAGCACGATCCACAACCGCCAGGCGAGGAACGCGACCACGAGCACGCCGATAAGCGGGCGAATCCACCGCCCGAACTGGTACATTGTGCGCCTGGAGCGGGCAACGTGAACCATGAAAGCCTCTCAGCGACAGGACTTGCACAGGACAATCCAAGTTCGTGGGACAGGCTTTCTAGCCTGTCCGTGGGGCAGGCTTTCTAGCCTGTCCCGACGAAGTAGGCGATGAGGCAGGCCGCGATGCAGCCCGCCTCATCGCCCATTGTTGCGGATACTCAAATCCGACTGTGCAACAGCCCTGGATCGAATCAAAGACTATTGCCCCGGCGCTTTCACCCACTCGCCGTTCTGGACGATCATAAAGACCAGATCTGGCGGCCCGCACTCGCCGGTTTTATCGCAGGTGAGCGTGCCAAGCAGACCCTGGTAGCCGGAAGTCGCGCGGATGGCCTCGGCCAGCGCCTTACGCGGGATGATCAGGTTGTTGCCGCTCTTGACCGCGACCTTTTCTACAGCATTGATCAGGATCGCCATTGCGTCATGGCCGTGCGGGCTGAAGGGGCTGAGTTTCCCCTGCTCGTCGCCGAACGCTGCCTGATAGTCGGCGCGGAACTTGTCAAAGGCCGCCGACTCGGGGATCGGCACGTAGGTCGAATAGGTGCCCTCCGCCGCCGTACCGGCCAGATCAATAAAGTTCACTCCGTACGTCCCGTCGCAGCCGAAGAACTTGACACCCGCCAGACCCGCGCCGGCCATCTGCGTGACGATCACCGCCGCATCCGCGTCATAGCCGCCGTAGTAAATCAACTCCGGTTTCAACGCAGCGATGGAGGCCAACGGCGCGCTATAGTCGGTCTCGCCAGGGGTGATGGCGACCGGGTCGCTCAGCACCGTGCCGCCCAGATTGGCGAAATCCGTCGCCACGTCCGTAGCCAACGCCTGCCCATAAGCGCCGCCGTCGTGCATGGTCACGATCTTGCGGATGCCCAGCACCTCATAGATGTACTTGGCCGCCCGCTGGGCCTGTAGCCGGTCGGAGAACGCCACGCGGTTGTAGACCGACGAGCCCATCGCGGTAAACTTGGCCATCGTCGTCGAAGGCGACATCATGGGGATGTGCGCCTCCTCATAGATCGGGAGGGCGGCCAGCGTCGCACCGGAGAAGGTGTGGCCGACCACGGCCACGACCTGGGGGTCAGCAGCCAGTTTGTTGGCGACCGTTGCGGCCTGTTCAGGCGAACCCAGGTCATCCTCCGCGGTCAGTTCGATCTCGAACCCTTGCACTGTGGGATGCGCGCGTCGGGCCAGTTCGGCGCCGCGCGAGATGTCAATACCAAACGCCGCATAGTCACCGGTCATCGGGCCGATGTAGGGGATCTTGATCTTCTGGCCCGGCTTAAAGACCGCGCAGCCCCACTCGTCGGTGCATTCATAGGCTACCTCCCTGGGTCCGCAACTCGCCAGCGCAACCAGGGTCAGCAACAAAACGATGATCGAAAATGAACGCGTACGCATGTGTCTCCTCCTGTCTTGAAATAGGATATCAAACCGATACAGTCAATATGCACTCTCATCCTTTCTCCCAGCCATCCCCCCTTCCTGTCAAGATTTCCTGGGCATTCTAACGCACTCGCAGGATTGTCTGGATTATAGCCCAAGTGGTCACGTTGTCAAATTTGACTTTAGGTCACAGCAAGGTATAATCGCAGGTTGGCTGACCTCCGTCGCGTGGTCGCCAGGTAATCGCATTTTCACTTTCAGGAGGAAAGTACTGTGGCAAAGAAATGGGTTTATCTCTCGAACACGGCCATTCAGGACCTGGCCGCGACCTTGAAGCATGAACCGAGCCTGGACGAGTTAAAAGTCGTCCTCGGCGGCAAAGGGGCAGGACTCGCCGACATGACGGCAGCCGGCGTCCCCGTACCCCCGGCCTTCACCATCACCACCGAAGCCTGCATGGCCTACATCAATGCCGGCTTCACCTTCCCACCGGGGATGTGGGAGCAGACGCTCAAAGCGCTCAAGCAAATCGAGAAACAGACCGGCAAAAAGTTCGGCGATCCCAAGAACCCGCTGCTCGTCTCCGTGCGCTCCGGCGCCAAGTTCTCCATGCCCGGCATGATGGAGACCATCCTCAACGTCGGCCTCAACGACGAGACGCTCAAGGGGATGGTTGCACTCACCGGCAACGAGCGCTTCGCCTGGGACGCCTACCGCCGCCTGATCCAGATGTTCGGGCGCACCGCGATGGGCATCCGCGACGAGGCATTCGACGAGGTGATGGAGGAACTCAAGCACGCAAAGGGCGCCAAAGAGGATACCGACCTTACCGCCGATGACCTCAAAGAACTGGTTGCCCGCTTCAAAGAGGTCTACAAGCGCGAATTGGGCAGCGACTTTCCCCAGGACCCGCTGGAACAATTGAGGGCCGCCATCGAAGCGGTTTTCCGCTCGTGGATGGGCAACAAGGCGATCTCGTACCGCCGCGCCGAGAAAATCCCCGACGATCTGGGCACCGCCGTCAACGTCCAGACCATGGTCTTTGGCAACATGGGCTGGGACAGCGGCACCGGCGTGCTCTTCACCCGCGACCCGGCCACCGGCGAGCGTCGCTTCTACGGCGACTATTTGCTCAACGCCCAGGGCGAGGATGTAGTGGCCGGTATCCGCAACACCAAGCCGGTGAGCGAGATCGGCCAGGACCTGCCCCAGGTCGCCGCTCAACTCACCAAGATCGCCAACCAACTGGAGCGCCACTACCGCGACATGCAGGACACCGAGTTCACCGTCGAGCGTGGCAAACTGTGGATGCTGCAGACGCGTACCGGCAAGCGCACCGCCCGCGCCGCGGTCAAGATCGCGGTGGATATGGTGAACGAGGGTCTCATCACCCGCGAGCAAGCGCTCATGCGCATCACCCCCAAGGATGTAGACACCTTCCTGCACCCCCAGTTCCCCGAGGCGGAGATGAACAAAGCGAAGGCCGAAGGCCGCCTGCTGGCGAGTGGTGTCAACGCCTCCCCCGGCGCCGCCGTGGGCATCCTGGCCTTCGACGCCGATACCGCCGAGGCGTGGGGCAAGGCGGGCAAGGACGTGATCATGATCCGCCCGGAGACCAAACCAGACGACGTGCACGGCATGATCGAGGCGCGGGGCATCCTCACCAGCCGCGGCGGGGCCACCGCTCACGCCGCCGTCGTTGCCCGTCAGTTCGGCAAGCCCGCCGTCGTCGGCGCGCGCGATCTCGACATTGACCTGGAGGCGCGCGTGGTGCGCGCGCACGGCAAAGTGCTCAAGGAGGGCGATTACGTCTCACTCGATGGCACGGAAGGCGAGGTCTACGAGGGCCAGATCCCAACCATTGTCCCCGACGTCGAAAAAGAGGTCGAACTGCGCACGCTGTTGCAGTGGGCCGACGAAGTCGCCGCCGACCCCAAGGTGCGCACCTGGCCTGCCGACACCAAGGGCTTCCCCACGCGTGGCCTGCAGGTGTGGGCCAACGCCGACTATCCCAAGGACGCCCGCCGCGCCCGGCAGTACGGCGCACAGGGCATCGGCCTCTGCCGCACCGAGCACATGTTCTTCGAGCAGACACGCCTGCCCACCGTCCAGCAGATGATCCTCAACGCCGAGGAAGCGCAGATGTTGTTCGACCGCCGCGCCCGCGTCCAGGCCACGCTCGACGCCGGAAAGGAAGACGGCAAGCCTTTGGACGACCAGCGCCGCGCCGAATTGCAGGCCGACCTGCGGGCGCTCGACGCCGAGATCGCCTCGTCCGAAGCGGTCAAAGCCTACAAGGGCGCGCTGGACACTTTGCTGCCCTTCCAGCGTTCTGACTTTTACGGTATCTTCGAGGCGATGGATGGCCTGCCGGTCATCATCCGCCTGATTGACCCGCCGTTGCACGAGTTCCTGCCCAGCCACGACGAACTGCTGGTCAAGGTCACCGAGATGAGGGTGCGCGGCGAGAGCGGCCCAGAACTGGAAGAGGCCGAAAAGATGCTCGCGGCCGTCCAAAAGATGCACGAGGCCAACCCGATGATGGGGCTGCGTGGCATCCGCCTGGGCATCACCTACCCCGACATCACCAAGATGCAGGTGCGCGCCATCTTCGAGGCGGCCTGCGAGGCGGCCAAGAAGGGCATCGTCGTCAAGCCGGAAGTGATGATCCCGCTCACCGGCCACATCAACGAACTCAAGGTCACCCAGACCGAACTGGAGGCCGTGGCGAAACAGGTGATGGCCGAGCAGGGAGTCGAGGTCGAATACAAGTTCGGCACGATGATCGAAGTTCCCCGCGCGGCCATCGTCGCCAACGAGATCGCGCAATTGGCGCAGTTCTTCTCCTTCGGCACGAACGATCTGACGCAGATGACCTTCGGCTACAGCCGCGACGATGCCGAGCGTCGCTTCTTGATCAAGTATCAGGAGGCGGGTGTCCTGAACGAGAACCCGTTCCAGGTGCTCGACCGCGCTGGCGTGGGCAAGTTGGTCGAGATGGGCGTGCGCCTGGGCCGCCAGACCCGCCCGGAGTTGGAGGTGGGCATCTGCGGCGAGCACGGCGGGGATCCGTCGTCCATCGAGTTCTGCCACCTGGCCGGGCTGAATTACGTCTCGTGCAGCCCGTTCCGCGTGCCGGTAGCGCGGCTGGCGGCGGCCCAGGCGGCGATCAGGCACAAGCCGGCGAAGGCCCCGGCCAGGGTGAAGGCCGCAGCCAAAAAGGCGCCGGCCAAAGCCAAGTCCAGGGCCAGGACCCAGAGCAAGGGCAAAGCCAGGACGAAAGCCACGGCAAAGAGAACACGGACGCGAAGCAGGCGGTAACCGCTTCGCACTGGTGTGACAATGCGCGTGTGGCAGGTAGCCTGGGGCTATCTGCCACACGTTCTTTCTGCTGCCGATTCGTTGACTCGTTGGCTCAGCGAATCTGACGCCTAGTTGTGCCCAGAGCTGGGCACAGAGTAATCACAGATGCCACCGCCGTTCCTGTCGGTATAGAGCCTGCAATGGCCGGGGTAAGGGTCGTTGACCAGCCCGCGCGGGCAGGCGGCGCCTTCCGGCGCAGGCCGCTTCGATTCATCTCCCATCGCGCCATCGTCTACCGTCTCTGCTGCCCGGCCGGATGAGCAGCCGCTGGCGATCAGTGCGCCGCCCACGGCGACGATGCCGGTCACCGCCGCGGCCAGGCCGAGCGCCAGGAATCGGCGCCCGAGGGGTTATCCCTCCCCAGCCCGCGCCTCCAACAACTCGATCAGCGGATTGAGCAGCAGCGTGAACTGGCCGCCGCCACGCCGACTCCTGGGCCCCGGTGTGCCGCTGCCCCGACTGC
This sequence comes from Anaerolineae bacterium, assembly GCA_034432855.1. Classification (GTDB taxonomy): domain Bacteria; phylum Chloroflexota; class Anaerolineae; order B4-G1; family B4-G1; genus DAOUBA01. Next base: position 18,093 of record DAOUBA010000234.1, read on the forward strand.
CAGGCCAGCCGCCACCGGCCTCCATCGTCGCCCGCAGCGCCTCCCGCTCGGCCTCGCTCATGTTCGCGAACTCGGCCTGGCGCGTCGCCATCTCGGGCGACATCGTCCCGCCTCCCGGCGGCCCACCACCGAACCCTGCCGGCGGCATGCCCCCTGAGCCAGGCGTCCCCAGCGTCCCGGTAAAGACGCCGCCCGGTCGGATGTCGTGCTCCTGCATCCAGGCCTGCAGGTCATCTTGCGTCAGGCGCATTCCGGCGATGGCCTGCAATTGCTGCGGGGTCAGTGTGCTCTCGATCTGCGCAAGCACGGTGTTCACCTCGGCCTGAGCCGTCACGCCGCCCCGAAGCGCCTGCCAGAGAGGGAGCAACGCCCTGGCCTGCTCGGGCGTGACGGCGCTCGTCGTCCCTTCCAGGTCGAGCGTCCCCAGCGCCAATTGCGTACCCGCATCCAGCGCCCCCTCATAATCGGTGCGCAGCACCTCGCTGGTATAAGTCTCGCCGGTGCCAACCCCCTCCGACGCCGTCTGCCCCCCTCCACATCCGACCAACGCTCCCACCGCAAGAACCAACACCGATGCGATACACAACCGTTTCACCACTTCACCTCCATTCGTTCACCTGTAACTTGCCCACTTGCGCTACTCCCGCCGCAACGCCTCGATCGGGTCCAACCGCGCCGCCCGGGTCGCCGGATAGTAGCCGAAAAAGATGCCCACCAGCGCCGCTGCGCCAAACGCCAATGGGATAGAGGCCGGCACCAGCGCAGTACGCATTGTCCCCAGTTCGTTGAAAACGTAAGAGCCGCCGACACCGGCCAGAACCCCAACCAATCCCCCGATCAGGCTCAGCATCACAGCCTCCAGCAGGAACTGCAGTTGCACGTCGCCGGGACGCGCCCCCAACGCCTGCCGCAGGCCGATCTCCCGCGTTCGCTCGGTGACACTGACGAGCATGATGTTCATGATCCCGATACCGCCCACGATGAGCGAGATTCCCGCGACCCAGGCCAGCAGGCTGCGAAACGTCGCCGTCGTCGAGGCTCGCGCTTCGATGATGCTCTCTTGCGTCGTCAGGCTAAAATCGGGCGACGACGGGTCCACTTCGTGCTGCTGCACAAGCACTTCCGTCACCTGCACCATCACATCTTCCATGACCTCTTTGCTCTCCGCAGAGACATAGATGACCCCCACCCTGTTGCCCCCAAATCGCGCCGGGGTGAACTTTTTGAAGACAACGGTGAGCGGGATGTACACGCGGCCGTCATAGTCGGTGTTGCCGACCACGCCCTTCGGGGCCATTACGCCGACGACGGTGAACTTGACCGAGCCGATTTTGATGGATTGTCCGACGGCCGCGCTCGCGTCGCCCCAAAGTTCCTGGGCAATATCATAGCCCAGCACGGCGATCTTGCGGGCGCGATCGTTGTCCTCGTCGCTCACGAAGCGCCCCACGGCCACCCGGTAGTCACGCACCTGGGGGAAACCGGCGGTCGTGCCAACGATGGGCACATCCTCCAACGTCGTGCTGCCGGCCTTGACGGTCTGATTCGTGACCTGCTCGGCAGAGACGCCGTTGATGCCCTTCACGTTTTGGGCGATGGCCGTGATGTCATCGTAGGTCAGGCCCGGCATCCGCCCAGGGCCCATACTCATCCCCCGGCTAAAGCCTGCCCGGCTAAACGCGGGCATCACCATAATCAGATTGGCGCCCAGCGCATTGATCTGATCGGCGATCTCGGCTTCGGCCCCGGCGCTGACGGCCATCATCACGATGACGGCCCCCACGCCGATGATGACGCCCAGCGTCGTCAGGAACGAGCGCACCTTATTGAGGGTTAACCCCTCCCAGGCCGTCTTGAACGTCCGCCACAGGCTCATGCGTTTCTCCTCCTTTCCCCGTTCAGCCTGTCGGAAGCAATCCGCCCGTCCAGAAGATGGAGCACCCGCTCCGCATAGTCGCCGATGTCCGGCTCGTGCGTCACCATCACGATGGTCGCACCCTGCTTATGCAATTGCTGCAGCAACGCCATGATCTCGTGGCTGGACCTGGTGTCCAGATTGCCCGTCGGCTCGTCGGCCAGGATGGTGGATGGATTGTTGACCAACGCTCTGGCGATAGCGACCCGCTGTTGCTGCCCGCCCGAAAGTTCGTTGGGCCGGTGATGGAGGCGGTCGCCCAACCCCACCAACTCGAGGGCCGCCACGGCCCGCCTGTAGCACTCGGCGTCGCTCAGCCGCTGCCCGCTGTTGTACAGCAGAGGCAGCATCACGTTCTTGACCGCCGTCAGCCGCGGCAACAGGTTATACGACTGGAAGACAAAACCGATCCGACGATTACGCACACCGGCCAGCGCGTTTCTGCTCAACCGACTTACGTCCTCTCCGTCCAACCTGTAGGTCCCGCTCGTCGGGCGATCCAGACAACCCAGGATGTTCATCAACGTAGACTTGCCCGAACCGGAGGGGCCCATCACGGCAACGAACTCGCCCTTCTCCACGGCCAGATTGATGCCGCGCAGGGCGTGCACCACCGTCTCGCCCGCGCCGTAGATTTTGGTCAGATCGCTAATTTCGATCAGGCTCAACTGTTCTGCCATCCTCCCTCCCAATGCTTTACGGCCCAGGCGGCCCTCCTCCACCGGGCCCCATAAAGAACCCTTCTCCGCCCGGCGGTATCATCTGTTGCTCCGGCACGATCGTCTCGGCGCTCTCCTGCTCCCCGAGACTGACGACTTCGCCCTCCGCCAGGCCGGAGCGGATTTCGGCGTTGACCAGGTCCATCAACCCCACCTCGACCGGGCGCAGCACGAGCGTACCATCCGGCTGCACCACAAAGACGGCGTACCGACCGCTTCCCAGTTCGCGCAGCGCTGTGAGCGGCACGAGCAACACGTCCCTGGCTTCGGCAGAGATGATTTCGACTTCGGCGTTCATGCCGCCGAACAGCGTCCGCCCAGGGGGGAGGTCTATACTGGCCCACGCCTGTACGGCCAGCGTGTTGCCTACCGTCACCAACGCAGGGTCTATGCGGACGACCTCGCCGGTGAACGTCTCGTCGGGAAAAGCCTCGAAAGTGACCTCGATGCGGTTGCCGACCACCACCCCGCTCATATCCGATTCTTCCACCCAGAATTGCAAGAGCGGCTGTGACAGATCGGCCAGGGTGATGATCGGAGCGGTGCCCACGTACTGGCCGGAGATCGCCGTCACGGCGACCACCGTGCCCGCGAAGGGCGCACGCAGTTCGGCCGCTTCCAGATTGGCACGCGCCTCCTCGAGCGCCAGTTGCGCTTGCTCCACCCGTTGCTGGGCCTGCATCACCGTCGTCGTAGTGGGGCCGCTCTGCAACAGCTTCAAATTCTCCTGCGCCTGATAGACCCGGTTGCGGGCCTGGTCCAACTGGCTCGCGGTGTTCAGTTCCTCCATCTTGGCCTGCTGCACGGCCTGGTTGAAACGATACTCGGCTTCGGCCCGATCTTTCCAGGCCTTTTCCAGGTCACTCGGACCGGCGCCGTTCGCCTCCATCTGCCGGTAGCGATCCGCGTACCACAGGAATTCGATCTGGCGGGCACGCACGGCCGAGTCGAGGCTGGAATTGAGCGTGTTGCTGTAAGTGTACTGTGCGACGAGCAAGGCGGCCTGGGCGCTCTGTACGTTGGCCCGTGCGGAAGCCAGTTCGGCTTCCGTAGGCCCCGCCGTCACATCGGCCAGGTCCAGTTGGGCCAGGCGCAAGTTGATGTCGGCCTCTTCCACGGCCAATCTGAGACCATCCGTCTCGAGCCGGGCCAACGCCTGCCCTTCCCGTACCTGATCGCCGATCTGTACCAGCACATCTTTCATATAGCCGGCGGTTGGGAAGCCCAGGTCGCTCTCGGCGGCCGGAACCAATGTGCCGGAACCGCTGACGGAGAGGATTACGTCGCCGCGACGCACTTGCGCCGTCGCGAGCGCCGGTTCAGTCCGCACTCGACGCGGCTGGTAGGCCAGGCGATAATAGGCATAACCGCCGCCGGCCAGCACGAGCAGGACAAGTAGCCCGATCCAGAGAATTCTTTTGCGCATCATACCTCCACCCATTACTCGATGCTCACGACCTCTCCCAACTCCAGCCCCTCGAGGACCTCGGCATTCACACCGTCCGTCAGCCCGATGCGAACGGTGCGCGTCTCTTGCGTGCCGTCCGATCTGACAACGATGACGGTAAACTGCCCGGCTTCCGTCTCGCGCAGCGCCTCGACCGGCACAAGTCGCACACCTCTGGCCTGCGCCGCAATGACCTCGACGCTCGCCGTCATGCCGGAAAGGAGGCCAACTTCTTCACCGATGTCCAGCCGGGCCCACGCCTCGACGGCAGAGGCGTTGCCCACCGTCGTGAGCATAGGATTCACACGGATGATCGTCCCGGTGAACGTCCGATCGGGCAGGGCCTCGAAGGTGACGTTCACCGGATTGCCCACCACGACGGCGCCGAGATCCGTCTCCTCCACCCAAAAGTGCACCAGCGGCTCCTGCAGGTTGGCCAGGGTGAGAACCGGCGAGTGCGCACCGATCTGCTCGCCGACGGTCGCCGCAATATCCATCACGACACCGTCGAAAGGCGCATACAACTGCGCCGCCTCCAGGTTAGCCGCCGCCTTCTCGCGCGCCAGCAGCGCCTGATCCACGGCCAGCGTCGCCCGCATCAGGGTATCGGTGAGCGGTTCGCTTTCCAGGAGACGCAGGTTCTCCTGCGCCTGGTAGAGGGCCGATTGTGCCTGAGCCAGACGATTTCTGGCCTGCACCTCCTCGGCAAGCGCCTGATTGACGGCTTCCTGCCAGCGCCCCTGAGCCGTGAGCATGGCATTCATCGCGTGGTCGAGGTCGCTCTGGCTGAGATGCCCGGCCTCGTACTCGGCCTTCTTTCTCTGATAGTACCCTACGTACCAGTCGTACTGTATCTTTTGATTCGCCGCAGCGGCGTCGAGATTGGAGTTCGCCGTTCGCTCATAGGCATCCCGTGCGAGCGTCAGTTCGGCCTGAGCAGCCCGCAGGGCGGCGCGGGCGTCGGCCAGTTCGGCCTCGCTCGGCCCCTGTTGGACCTCGGCCAATTCCAGTTGGGCAAGTTGCACCTGCAGGTCCGCTTCGGCCAGTGCCCGCTCCAGGTCGTCCGTCTCCAGACGGGCCAACAAGTCGCCTTTCTGTACCCGGTCGCCCGCCTTCACCCGCACCTCGCTCAACGTGCCGCCGGTGCGGAATCCCAACTCGAGTCCGGTAGCAGGCACGAGTTCACCGCTGCCGTCCGCCGTGATGATGATAGCACCCTGCGTCACCGTTGCCGTCTGCACCGTCGGTGCCGCGGGTTCCTCGGCCCGGACGGAGTAGCGTGCATAGGCCGCGTATCCACCCGCACCCACCAAGAGTAACGCGACGACGAGAATGATCCAGGTTGTACGTTTCTTCATACGTCCTCCGAGTTTCCCATGTGGAGCGGATTAGGCCGTGTGCGCTCTCGCGCCAGCGCCGATCTAGTTGTAGCCGGAACCCGGCACGGAATAATCACAGATTCCATCACCATTGCGGTCAGTATAGCGTCGGCATTGGCCAGGGTAAGGATCGTTAACCACTCCACGCGGACATGCAACGCCGCCCTGTTGTTGCACCGGCTGTTCCGGCTCATCTGTGGGCGAATCGCCCTCGCCAGTCGCTCCCGCGCTGCCGGAATCAAGCATGAGGTTTCCCTGCTCCGCGTCGCTAGGCCAGGCGCTGGTGATCCACCAGCCGCCTATCGCAATCATGCCAGTAACAGCCGCCGCAGACCCAAGCACCAGAAACCGTCGGCGTGACACAGTGGGGCCGGGTGCAGAGGGCAGCCCTTTCACGGCTCTCTTGCCGAACGGTAGCATCTTCCTGGTCATCCCGACGATCCATTTCCAATGCAGCACCAAATGAGCCAGCACACCCGCTATCAAGGCCACGCTGCTCCAGGTGTGTAGTTGATTCCAGGCCAGATAACTGACACCCAAGACCCCTGAACGGCTCGAGCCAACCGGCAACAGGAAAACTAACCCGCTGATTGCGCTCGACGCAAACGAGACCCCAATCGCTACATCCACCCAATAATTCACAGTGTTCCTTTTCACTCCAACCTCACTTCGTTGTCAGCCTTCGTACTGCAATCCGTCACTGCTGCTCAGCCCCCCTATCCCCCCATAGGCGTCAACTTAAGGGCAATAGCGGCATCGCCTGGCCGCTGGTAGCGCCGACTAAAGTCGTCCTCTGGGGCTTCTAGCCTCCGGTCGGCCTTCGCCGACCGGGAAAAGGCGTCGGCGCAGGCCGACGCCGGGCGCAACGGCGCCCCGCAAGGCCGATTTCAATCGGTGCCTCCGGCGAGGAGACAGCCTGGCGCTCAAGTTAGCGCCTATGCCCTATCCCCTTGCCCCTTTCCCCTCGCCCGGAGGAGGCAAGGAGAGTGTAAGGACGGGGGTTGGGCGGGCGGCTTCGCCGCCCGTCCAACCCCCACCTAATCTCTCCCCTCTTCCGCCAGCAGGAAGAGAGGTCGGGGAGGTCAGACTGAGTAGTCACTGCAATCCATTGTAGGCAGCGACCTGAGAGTGCCCTAAACAAACGCTGAGAAAGCGCTGAGAATCCTGGAAGCGGCTCGACGTAGATGGGGGGAGGAGCACCATGGCGCTCCTCCCCCTCCAGGGTTCATAGGCCCACCCCCTTTCCACACTACGCCTACTCTTCATCGGGACACTCGCCCCACTTCCACCCGCGACCACCGAAGCGAGGCCCCCGGCCCATCGGGCCCCACCAACCACGTCCCATCGGCATATACCCCTTCTCGATCCCTTCGAGCAGCCAATCGGCCTGCTCCTGGGTCATCTTGCCGTCGGCGACGGCCTGCTCGATGGCCTCTTTCATCGCCTTGACGCGGACGGATTGGATCGCCTCCTGTACAGTCTGGATGTCCACCCCCTGCGCCTCGGCGATCTCCTCCAGCGTCTTGCCGGCGTGCAGTTCGGAGAAGAGCGCCTCGGGGGTCAGGCCGAGTGCTTCGGCCACGGCGTCGAAGGTCGTCCAGCGGTTGCCGGGCCCGCCGAAGAGCCCTCACAGGCCGGGGACACCGAACCCTCTGCCGGGCCGGGGCACGCCGGGCTCGGGCGTGGGGGTCGGCGTATCATCGCCTTGCGCAGACACGACGGCCACCCCGGCCAGACCGGCGAGCAGCAACGCGGCCAGCGCGGCGCCGCCCAGCCAAAGAACCTTCTTACCCATCCGACTCACCTCCCCTCTTGCCTGTTTAGGCCGGCTTCTCCCGACCTGGCGCTATCATCATACCTGCCCAAGTTGAGAGTAGCCTGAGCAGCGGCTGAGAAGAGGCTGAGAAAACAGGGCTCAGCATCCTCTCAGCATTCCCTCATCCGCCTCTCAGGTAGACAGGTCATAATGTGGTATAATGGGACGAGAGGCAACGATGGCACGCATACTCGTTGTAGACGATGATCAAAAACTGCTCAGGATGCTCGGTCGCACCCTCCAATACGAAGGGTTCGAGGTCGCCACGGCCACCGACGGCCGGGACGCGCTGCAAAAGGTGGAGGAATGGCATCCCGACCTCATCGTATTGGACTGGTTGATGCCCGGACTGGACGGCCTGGGGGTGATGGATAATTTGCGCGCGATGGGGGACGAAACGTTGATCCTGATGCTCACCGCGCGCGACGCCATCCAAGACCGGGTGGAGGGTCTGGAGAGCGGCGCCGACGATTACCTGGTCAAGCCCTTCGCCCCCGCCGAACTCTTGGCGCGCGTCCGCGCTCTGCTGCGCCGCCGCCCCGCAACGGCCGCCCAGGAGAGGCCACTCGTCTACGCCGACCTCGTCCTCGATCCCCAGACCCGTGAGACACGACGTGGCGACCGCCAACTCGAACTGACACCGACCGAGTTCAACCTGCTCTATTATCTGATGCGCCATCCCCGCCAGGTGTTGCAGCGCGAGCAGATACTGGAGGAGGTGTGGGGGTACGATTTCGACGGCGACGACAACGTGCTGGAGGTCTATATCGGCTATTTGCGCAAAAAGACGGAGGCCGGCGGGGAAACGCGCCTCATCCACACCGTGCGCGGCGTGGGCTATGTGCTGCGCGAGGAGTAGCCAATGTCCATTCGACTCCGTTTGACCTTGTGGTACACGATGATCCTGGCGCTGACGTTGACCGCGTTTGGCGCGGCGCTCTATAACGTCCAGGCGCAGTCCACGTACGGCAGGGAAGAGCGCGCGCTGACCGAGTGGGGGAAACTCGTCGTCGCCTATCGCCTGCGGGGCTATGGTCTGGGAGGACCACCCGGCCCCCCCGGCCCACCGTTCCCCATCTGGGAAGAAGCCCCCTGGCCACGCCGGGCCGGCTTCCGGGCTGTGTACACGCAGTTGCTCGACGCCGGCGGTCAGGTTCTCATCCGCTCGGATAATCTGGAGGATGCCACCCTGCCCATGAGCGACGCCGCGCTCGCCGCCGTCAGACAGGGAAAACCGTGGGCAGAGACGGTAACGATCGAGAATGAAAAGTTCCTGATCTATAGCGCGCCGGTCGTCGTGAAGGGCGAGGTCGCCGAAATTGTGCAGGTCGCGCGCTCCGTCGCGGATCAGGATCGCTACCTGAGCACACTGCGCAGGAATCTGCTCATCGGCGGCGTGGTGGCGGTCGTCGTCGCATTCGTCTCGGGCTGGATCATGGCCGGCGTCGTGTTGCGCCCGATCCATCGGATCACGCAGACGGCCCAGGCCATCGGCGAAGCGCGAGACCTGAGCCGTCGCGTTCAGCACAGCGGGCCGAACGACGAGTTGGGCCAGTTGGCCACCACCTTCAATGCGATGCTGGCCCAACTGGAATCGGCCTACAAGCAGCAACAGCAGTTCGTGGCCGACGTCTCGCACGAGTTGCGCACGCCGCTGACCACCTTGCGCGGCAACCTAGGATTGCTGCGCCGCGAGCCGCCCATCAGCGATGCGGATCGCGCCGAGGCCCTCTCCGACATGGAAGATGAATGCGAGCGGCTGATCCGCCTGGTGAACGATCTGCTCGTGCTGGCGCGGGCGGATGCGCGGCGCTCCTTCCAGAGCGTGCCCGTCCCCATCCGCCCGCTCCTCGAAGAGGTATGCCGCCAGGCCAACCTGTTGGACCCCGACAGAACGATCACCTGTGATGCCGTGCCGGATGTGACTGCGCAGGCCGACCGGGACGCGCTCAAGCAAGTCCTGTTGATTCTGCTGGACAATGCGCTGAAGCATACGCGCGGAGACGTGAGGGTGAGCGCCGCAGGAGATCGCGAGAGGGTCAAGATCAGCGTACAGGACTATGGCCCCGGCATCGCCGCCGAAAGGCTGCCTTACATTTTCGAGCGTTTCTCGCGCGGGCCGGGCGTTGCCAGTGGCCCGAACCTTGGCCTGGGGCTGGCGATTGCCCAATCACTGGTCGAGGCGCAAGGCGGCACCATCACGGTCGAAAGCCAGGTAGGGCAGGGGAGCACGTTCACCGTGAGTCTGCCTCGGGCTGCCACGCAGAATCAATAGGGGTGGCCTCGTCTCCTGTCGAGAGAGGGTATACCAGGAACTATTCCACCGTTACGCTCTTTGCCAGATTCCTCGGCTGATCCACATCGCAGCCGCGCCGCACCGCCAGGTGATAGGCCAGCCGTTGCAGTGGAATGACGTCCACCACCGGCGCGAGTAGCGGCGGCGCCGCCGGGACGGTGAGCACGTAATCGGCCTTCTCCCCGATGTCGCGGTCCCCCTCCGTCGCCAGCGCGATCACCGTGCCGCCGCGCGCCTTGACCTGTTCGATCTGGCTGATCATCTTGTCGTAGACGTGGTCGCGCACGGCGATGGCCACCACCGGCATGGCCTCGTCAATCAGCGCGATAGGGCCGTGTTTCATCTCGCCTGCCGGGTAGCCTTCGGCGTGGATGTAGGAGATCTCTTTCAGTTTGAGCGCTCCCTCCAGCGCGATGGGGTAATGGATGCCGCGCCCCAGGTACAGGAAGTGCTCGCGGTCGTAGAAAAGATTCGCCAGACGGCCATACTCGTCGCCGTCCAGCACGCGCCCTACCAGATCGGGCAGGCGCGCCAGATCGCGCACACGACTGCGTAGAGCATCGCCGGTCAACACACCACGCAGTTCGCCCAGATAGCAGCCCAAGAGGTAGAGGTCCACCAGACTGGCGGTGAACGCCTTGGTCGAGGCCACGCCGATCTCGGGCCCCGAATGCATCAGGATGTAGCCGTCGGAGATACGCATCGCCTGGCTGCCGATGACATTGACGATGGCCCACAGGCGCGCTCCCTTCTTGCGCGCTTCTTCCATCGCCGCCAGGGTGTCTACCGTCTCGCCGCTCTGAGTGATTGCCAACACGGCCGTACGGCCGTTGATGAGTGGGTCGCGATAGCGGAACTCGGAGCCGTAATCCACTTCGACCGGCAGGCGGGCCAGGGTTTCGATCATGAACTTGCCCACCAGCCCGGCGTGGGCCGAGGTGCCGCAGGCGACGATGACCAGTTTCTCCAGCGTCTGGGCCTCCTCCGCCGTCAACTCCAGGTTCTCCAGGCGCACCCGCCCGGCGTCGAAATCGGCCCGCCCGCGGATGGTGTCGGTGACGGAGCGCGCCTGCTCATAGATCTCCTTCTGCATGAAGTGACGATAGGTGCCTTTGGCCGCCGCAACGGGGTCCCAAGGGATGGTATACGGCGCTGCCGCCACCGGCTCCCCGTCCAGTGTGGTGATGTGCGCGCCCGTGCGTGTCACCACCGCCATCTGCCGGTCTTCGAGAAAGAGCATGTCGCGCGTGTGTTCCAGGATGGCCGGGATGTCGGAGGCGACGAACATCTCCCCCTGCCCCACGCCGATGGTGATCCCGCCGGCGTTGCCCAACCGCGCGGCCACCAGCCGATCCGGCTCACGGCTGCTGATGAAGACGAAGGCGTTGGCGCCTTTGACGTGCGCCAGTGCCCGGCGTACCGCCGCTTCGAGATCGAGCCCGCCCGCCATGTAGCCCTCGACCAGGTGCACCACCACCTCGGTATCGGTCTCCGAGGCAAAATGCCGCCCTTCGGCCTGCAACTCCTGGCGCAGTTCGAGGAAATTCTCAATGATCCCGTTGTGGACGACGGCGACCGTGCCGGTATTGCCGATGTGGGGATGGGCGTTGCGACGGCTGGGTTCGCCGTGGGTGGCCCAGCGCGTATGGCCGATGCCGATTGGCCCGCTCACCGGCTCCGCCGCCACCAAGTCCATCAGCGCGGCCAGTTTGCCGACCTCACGGCGCACGGCGATGACGCCATCCTCTCGCACGACGGCCAGCCCGGCCGAATCATAGCCGCGGTATTCGAGCCGCTTCAGTCCATCGAGAATGATCGGGGTCGCGTCACGCGCCCCCACATAGCCGACGATGCCGCACATCACTTCCTCCTGATGGTTAGTCAGTTGGTTGGTTGTAAGACATATCCTCCACGACGACCGGCCGTCCCAGCACCGCTCCGATCTCCTGCGGTTGCATCTCATCGAGCGTCTGGCCTTCCGGGCCACCAAACATCGCGGCCGGCAGCACGACCACATCCCCCAACTCGCGCCCGCGCAACTCTCGAATCACGTCTCGGCCGGTCAGCAAACCCGCCACGGTCACCGTCTCGCCCAAGGCACGGTTTACCACCGGCACGATGTGGGCGTTGGGAAACACCTGGTGGAGGATGGGGGCGAAGAGTGTTCCGGTTACCAGAGTGAGCGACTGGCGATTGGTGATTAGGGATTGGGTCTCTCCTACATCACCGCTCCCTATTCCCCAATCCCTAATCCCTAATCCCCAATCCCTGATTTCCAAAAACCGCCTCACCAACCCCACCCCGTTCTCTGCCAGATCGAGCCCATCGTAAGCGTCCACTTCCGGCACCGGCTCGCCCAAACGCAGATACCACTCGTCGGAAAGGTAAGCAAAGTTCACGCCGAACCGTTCGCGCAACCGTGCTTGCCAGTCGGTTACCTGCTCAAAGACGGCGCGCATCTCGGCGGCGGTGTGGACACGACAACAGCCCCGATAGAACCGGGTAATCCCCACCGGCACGATGCTCACCGAACGCACCGCCGGATATAACTCTGCCAGATCGCCGATGGAGCGGTCAAGAGTCGCACCATCATTGATCTTGGGGATGACCACGATTTGGGCATGCACCTCGATCCCCAAATCGGCCAGGCGGCGCAATTGGGCGATGATGTCAGGCGCAGTAGGATTCCCCAACAATCGGCGGCGTAAATTCGGCGCCGTCGCGTGTACCGAGACGTAGAGCGGGCTGAGGCGCTGTTCGGCAATGCGCATCCAATCGGCCTCGCCCAGGTTGGTCAGCGTGACGTAACTGCCGCTGAGGAAGGAGAGCCGGTAATCATCGTCCCTGAGGTAGAGCGAGCGGCGCAGGCCCGGCGGCAATTGCGCGACGAAGCAAAAGTCGCAGCGGTTGTTGCAGCGGCGGATGCCGTCGAAAAGCGGCTCGGCAAAGTCCAGGCCCAGCGGCTCGCCGTAGCGCCGCTCGACCTGGACGGCCAACGCATCTTCGGCGCGCTGCACCTCCAGCGTCAGGCGCTCTTCGGCAGAGTAGAACTGTACGTCAATCACGTCACGCAGCGGGTGGCCGTTGATGGCAAGCAGTTTGTCTCCGGCACACAAGCCCGCCCGCGCGGCCGGACTGTCGGGGATGACAGCGGTGATCACGCCTGCGGCCATTCTCGCTCCTCGATCAGCCGTTCAACTCGCGCCAGCACCTCTTCGATACCCAAGCCGGTCGTGTCTATAACGACGGCGTCCTCGGCGGGGCGCAACGGCGAGACATGGCGGTTGCTGTCAATCTCGTCACGGCGGCGCATCGCGGCCAACACCGCGTCGTAATCCGCGTCTTCCCCCCGTTCCCGCATCTCCCGCCAGCGACGGCGGGCGCGCTCCTCGACGCTGGCATCCAGATATATCTTGAGGTCGGCGTCGGGCAGGACGACGGTGCCGATGTCGCGCCCCACCATCACCACCCGTCCGCCTGCGGCGATGCGTCGCTGCTGCGCCACGAGCGCCCGGCGCACACCCGCGTAGGCCGAGACGGGCGAGACGTTACCGTCCACCTCCGGCGCGCGGATCGCCCAGGTCACATCCTCCCCATCGGCCAGGACGGTGTACTGGCGGCCATCGTTCGCCGTCGGGGGGCGCACATCCACGTGGAGTCGCTCCGCCAGCATCGTCACCGCCGCTTCGTCGGCGATGGGGACACCGCGCGCCAGCGCCGCCCAGGTTACCGCGCGGTACATTACGCCGGTATCGAAGTAGAGGTAACCCAGCCGCCGGGCGAGCATCTCGCCGATGGTGCTCTTGCCCGAAGCCGCCGGGCCGTCAATCGCGATGGTAACGGGTTTCAAGTAGCCTTCCTCGTTCAGTGCGTCGCACAGGCGATACAGGGGTCAAAGGCGCGCACGACCCGTCCCACGGCATGCTCCAATTCCCAATTCACCCGCTCGGCGGTCACATACCGCTCCGCTGCGACGCGCAACACCCGCTCGATGGCCTTGACATTGTGCACCGTGGGAATGATGAAGCGCGCCCTGGCGATCCGGCCGTTCTCGATGCAATAGTGGTGGATCAAAGGACCGCGCGGGGCCTCGACCAGACCGTACCCTTCCCCGTCGCAGGGTGCATACGGCACATGCGGCTCACCCTGGTCGAGCGGCTCGGAAAGAATCTCTCGCGCCCGCTCCAGCGCATAGACCAATTCGACCCCCCGTGCCAGATCGTACAGCAAGATGGCGTGTGCGGGTTGTCCGAATGCCTCGCGAAAGCGCGTCAGATAAGCATCGGCGGTGGGCGTGCCCATCGCGGAGGCCATATTGATGCGCGCCAGGCTGTTGGCACGCAGGATCTGGCCGGCATACGTGGTGGAGCCGGCGTAACTGGTCTCGGCCTCTTCGTAGGTGAGCACTTTTTCGAAATCGCGTGCCGGAAAAACATCACACACGCGGCCCTCAACGTCCATCACACGAATCTCGCTGCCGGTGTAATCGGGGCAGGTCTCGGAGACAGCGGTAATGTAGCAGGCAGGAGCATCATCACCCCATGTCCCGATGCGCTCACGCAGGGCAAACGAGGTCTCCCAGTAATAGTCGAACAACCTGCAGGCCAGCGGCAGGACCTGCTCCAGTTCGGTGCGCAACGCGGCAGTGGTCTCCGGTCCAATGCCGCTCGTGACGCCGCCGACGACCGCTTTGACCGGATGGATGAACTGCCCGCCTGCTGCCGTGATGAGATCGGTGCCGGCTTTGCGCACCCGAAGCACCTGCGTGGCGAGAACGGCTTTCTCTTCATCCTTCTCCTCCGCCAGCGCAAAGATGCTGGAAATCCCCAGTCGGTCGGGCATGGTGAAGATGAACAACGAGGTGGCCTGGTTCTGGATGATCTGGCCGAGCATCAGCAGTTCGCGGATTTTGTGCGCCAGCGGCGGGGGCGTGACCCCATAGGCATCTTCCAGCGCCTTGACGGCGGCGACGTGGTGTGCGGTCGAGCAGACCCCGCAGATGCGTGGGACGATGACGACCATCTGCTCGGCAGGTACGCCGAGCACAAAGTGTTCAAAGCCGCGGAACTCGGTCGCCTGAAAGTGTGCCGAGAGCACCTGACCACCTTGAACTTCGATCACGACTTGAGCGTGGCCTTCGATGCGGCTCAAGGGAAAGACCAGAGTTGGCATCTCACAACACCTTCTCTTTCGGGCGTGGCGGGCGGTCGCCCCAGGCATAGTCGGAGAACTGGAAGAGGAACAGCGCCATCTGGGGGGTACGCAATGCGGCAGCGATCTCCTCGGGCGGAATGTCGGTGAGCGCGGCAAAGACACGCCCGATGCTCTCGAACCACTGTGCCGATTCTTTTTCGATCAGCGCATCGGAGGGGCCTCTACAGCCGACGCAAGGATGCCCGGCGCGGGGGCATGGCGCCCCACACCCACCCCGCGTCGAGGAACCGATGCACAGGAATCCCTGGTTGATCAGGCAAACGTCGGGCAACACCTCTCCTTTCTGAAAGCCGACCAGGTGCCTGGGGCGCATATCCCGACGCTTCACGCGGCCGCACTCCCGACAGACAATCTGGCCCGGCTCGAAATCTGGCGGCTCGAGCAAGAGGGCCATAAACAGTTCCGACGTTGGCGGACAGCCCGGCAGGTAACGGTCAACCTCCACCACCGCGTCTATCGGGTGGCAGCGAGGTAGAAGACGAGGGACGTGCCGCCGGCTCTCTTCGGCCACAAAGAGTTCGCGCACCTCGTCGCGGTCGCCCAGGCTGGCTACGCCGCCGGAGATGGCACACGTGCCTACGGCGACCACCCGGCCTGCCCGGCGGACGGCCCGCCGCAGATTGTAGAGGTCCTCATCATTTCGCACTCCGCCGCTGACCAGCAACACATCCACCTCGGGCACATCGTAAGCCGAGACGACCAGCGGCATATAGACCAGGCGGTAACGTTCTAGCCACTCCTCGGCATTGAGGAGAGAGACCTCGCATCCTGCACAGCCGGAAAGTTGGAGGACGGCGAAGCGTTTCATCAGAGCGCAATTATACCACGTCCATCGGCTTGACAAAACGGGAGTTTCGCGGCATAATGCAGTCACAATTGACCATCGAAAGGCTGTGAAGGAGAGGAGTATGCGGAGGGAATCCGCCAGGGAAGCGGGGTCATGGATTGGAAGCCCCGCTCGGAGGAAGGCCGCAAAAGTTCGCTCCGGAGCCGACGGGTGAAACCGGCCAACGGTGTGGCAGCGGGCCTTGTGCCCGCGACCGGCAAGTAGCCCGCTCCGCAAGCCCGGCGTTATCGGGGCAGCCGATCGTGCCACAAGCACCGTCGGTGAAACGAGTGGGCTCCATCAGGAGCCAAGCGGGGTGGTACCGCGAGAGTGTGCGCTCTCGTCCCGGTGGGGCGAGGGCGTTTCCATTTATCCAACCAACTAACCAACCAACTAACAAACCAACCAGGAGTCCAGCCCATGCTCACTCAACTCGAACGCGAGGCCCTCTCTGCTTTGGAGACCGTCGAGAATAGCGATGAACTGACCGAATGGCATCGCCGGTACCTGGGTAGAAAAGGCGCATTGACGCAGATGCTGCGTTCCGTCGGCGATCTGCCGAAAGAGGCGCGCCCCGCCTTTGGGCAGGCCGTCAACGAACTGAAGGCACGTCTGGAGGCGGCCTACGAGGCCCGTGTCGAAGTGCTCCGTCAACAGGAATTGGCGAGCGAGTTGGAGCGCGGCGCGCCCGATGTGACCCTGCCGGGCCGTCCCGTCGGGCCGGGCCATCTGCACATCACCACCCAGACGCTGCGCCAACTCTACGCCATCTTTGCCGAGATGGGCTTTCAAGTCTATGAAGCGCCCGACGTCGAGACCGACGAGTACAACTTTGGGCTGCTCAATATGCCGCTCCACCATCCGGCCCGCGATATGTGGGATACTTTCTGGATCAACGACGAAGTTCTCCTGCGCACGCACACTTCGCCGGGGCAGATCCGCGTGATGCGCGAGCGCTACCCCGAGCCGATCCGCGTCATCCTACCGGGCAAATGTTACCGCTACGAGCAGATGACCGCCCGCGCCGAGCACCAGTTCTACCAGGTGGAGGGGCTGGCGGTTGGACACGCCATCACGATGACCGACCTGGTCGGCACGCTGACCGAGTTGGCGCGGCGGCTCTACGGCCCGGAGCGACGAATCCGCATTCGCGGCTCCTACTTCCCCTTCACCGAACCCTCCATCGAGGCCGATATGGACTGCATCCTGTGCGGTGGGAAAGGCTGCCGGGTATGCAAGTATTCAGGCTGGCTGGAGATCGCCGGCGCCGGGATGGTCCATCCGGTCGTCTTGCAAAACGGCGGCTATGACCCCGCCGAATGGTGCGGCTTTGCCTTCGGAATGGGCGTCGAACGGCCGGCGATGCTCAAGTACGGCATTGACGACATCCGGCTGTTCTACGGGAACGATCTGCGGTTCTTGAGGCAGTTCTGATGGAAGATCGACCAGATACAAATTGTGAAGTCTCTGTGTCGAAGGCAAAACGAGAGAGGAGGAGAGACCTGGCCTGGATTGTGGCAAGTCTATCTCTCGTCGCGGTGTTCATCGCCATCGAGATCTTTCATCTGCAGACGCAAATCACGGTCGGCAATCTGGATTTCTTTGCCATGACTGCGCGGGTCGAATCGTTATCCAGCGATATGTCTGCCTGGGTGAGCGGCTTCTATCCTGTGGGCATTCCACTTCTGCTGCGTATCGGACTGGGAATGGGGCTTGATGTGGTACGCTCGGGACAGATCGCCTCGATCATCGGGGGAGTGCTTTGTCTGTATGGGGGTGGGCTGCTTGCCTGGAACCTGTCCCATAGCCGTATCCTGGCTCTACTCGCAATGGGCTATCTCGTAACCACAGGCACCGTCCTGTTCTACTCCGGTTTTGAAGGGACCGACATGCTTGCTGCGGGGCTTCAAATTCTGGCCCTGAGTGTGATGGCAATGAATCTCGAACGTAGGCCCATCGTGTTGCTTGCAGGATTCATCAATGGACTGGGATACCTGGTGCGGTATACGGCGATGGTGACACTCGTAATCTGTCTGATATATCTGGCGACCATGATCCTGTGTCGTTGGGGGCGCAAGGGTCTGTGGACTGTACCTGCATACGGGCTGGGATTTCTGATCGGGGCTCTGCCGCAACTGGTGCCGAGTTTGCTGGTCACGGGTAACCCGTTCTACCAGACCCAGGCGTACCACATCTGGATCAAACTGTACGGTAACAACGACTTTATACGCACGCTTTGGGCGTCACCCCCGGTCGAGATTACTCTTTGGCGATTGTTCTGGCTCGACCCGCGACGGTTCATCGGGAATTGGTGGCACGAGTTTTCCCACTTTTGGATCACGCTTGACACGCCATTGGTGGATCAGCCGTTGCTCCAGATCGCCAGAGCAGGACTCTTGTTTGCCGTACTGGATACGCGCCACCTTTCCGCTGAACGTCGCGCGTTGCTGGCCTTCGCTGCATGTGGCACGGTGGGGGCATTGAGTATATTCACAATCAATACCCGCTTCCTGATCCTTTTGACACCGCTATTCACGGCGTGCGCACTCTATTTCCTGTGGCGACTGATACCCTGGACACTCGCGCTCGGTCGTATCTGCTTGCCGGTTAATCTGATCGTGCTGGCAGCGTTGCTGGCGGCCACACTGTCTACCCCCTGGAACTTTGCGCATACCCAGGAAGGTGGCCCGCACGCCGCCGTCATCGAAACGAGCAATATGCTGCACGCGGCTGGCGCCAAGACGGCCAACGAAATCTTGAGCACTAACCTGTACCACCAGGATGTGGCAGCCCCCTTACGCAACCGGTTTACCATGCTTTATACCCTCAACGCCCCTCCGACGGTGGACAGGCTGCGTGAGGCGGCGCTGGACTTGGGGTACCGGTTCCTGATCTATGACTCGTCGTATGGATTGGTCTATCATCCTCAGTACGCCAGCCTGTTGCAGCCTGAGACCCGACCTACTGGATACACTCCCATCTGGGTGGCGGAAGATCGTAGTCAGGTCGCCTATCGGTTCGAGCCGGATACTCCAGTGCCGCAGGTATCCACCCACGTGAGTCTGGCTGGCGGCATCTTATTCCTAGGCTACGACTGGTTCATAAGCCCAGACCAACCGGCCGGGACGAGTGGCCGTGTGGGCCTGTACCTGTATTGGCAGACCACCAAGCCGCTCACCGAGTCGCTCAAGGTGTTCGTGCATCTGTTTGATACGCATGGGAACCTCGTCGCCCAGCACGATAGTATGCCTGCAATGTGGACGTATGATACGCGGGACTGGCGGTTGGGAGAGGTGGTTGTGGATTTTCACTGGGCGAAGGTGCCGACCAATGTTGAACCTGACGATTGCACCGTCATCGTGGGGCTCTACAACGAGGCCACCGGCAATCGCCGTCCGGTGTTGGATGAATCGGGGCAACCCACCGGAGATCAAATCGTCCTGGTTCAAAGCAATCTTGGCCGGTGATCTGTCATTCAAGGAGAATGTTCTATGAAAGTGCCTCTATCCTGGCTCAAAGACTACGTAGACATCGCCACCCCCCTCCCCGACCTGGCTCAACGGCTGACGCTGGCCGGGCTGGAGGTGGAGACCATCGAATATATCGGACTGCCCGGCGCGGAACTGCCGTGGGCTCCCGACAAGATCGTCGTCGGCGAACTGCGCGCCGTCCACCCGCACCCCGACGCCGACCGCCTGGTGCTGGCCGAGGTCGAGTACGGCGGCCCACAGCCGGAGACCGTCGTCACCGGCGCACCCAGCCTGCTGGAGCGCCGCGGCCAGAGCGATCTGCATCTCAAGGTTGCCTTTGCTATGGAGGGTGCGGCCCTCTACGACGGCCACGCCGAAGGCCGGCGCGTGATGAAACTGAAGGCGTCCAAAATCCGCGGCGTCCCCTCGCGGGCGATGGTCTGCTCGGAAAAGGAGTTGGGGCTCTCCGACGAACACGTGGACATCCTCTACCTCGACGATGATGCGCCCGTGGGCACGCCGCTGGCCGACTACCTGGGCGACGCCGTCTTGAACTTTGATATCAAAGGCCCCTTCGGCCACCTGCAATGCATCTACGGCATCGCCCGCGAAGTCGCGGCGCTCACCGGCGCTCCTCTCAAGCGCGATGTGATGCAGGTGATCGAGCGGCATCCGGCAGAACTGACGCCCACGCCCGATTTTGTCGCGCTCGAAATCGCCGACCCCGACCTCTGCCCACGCTACTCGGCAGCGATGATCCGCAACGTCAGAATCGGGCCCTCGCCGCTCTGGATGCAACTCCGCCTGAGACGGGCCGGTATGCGGCCCATCAATAACATCGTGGACATCACCAACTATGTGATGCTGGAACTGGGCCAGCCGCTCCACGCCTTCGATTATCACCTCCTCCGCGCCCGCCCTGGCGAAAGTTGCCCGGCTATCACCGTGCGGCGTGCGCGCGAAGGCGAGCAGATGGCGACGCTCGATGGGGTGATGCGAACTTTCGATAGCGAGATGCTGCTCATCACCGACGGCGGCGGGCCGGTGGCCGTCGCCGGCGTGATGGGCGGGCTGGAAAGCGAAGTCAAAGAGACCACCACCGACATCCTGCTGGAAGCGGCCAACTTCCATTTCCTCAGCATCCGCCGCACCTCGCGCCTGCTGGAGTTGACCAGCGAGGCCAGCACCCGCTTCGGACGGCAGGTGGATCCAGAGTTGACGGTCAAAGCAGCGGCGCGTGCTGCCCACCTGATGGCGGAACTGGGCGGTGGCACGGTCATCCCTGTCATCGGCGACCTGTATCCGGGCCGGCAGCCGGCGCGCGTCGTCGAACTCGACCCCGCCTACGTCAACCGCGTCCTGGGCATCACAATCCCCGCCGAAGAAATCACGCGCATCCTCGAGTCGCTCGAATTCACGGTCACCCTCCCCCGCTCCCCCGCCCCCCTGCTCCTTGTCACGGTCCCCTCGTATCGTCTGGATGTCACAAGACCCATTGATCTGGTCGAGGAGGTCGGGCGCATCTGGGGCTACGACCGGTTCCCAACCACACTGTTGCGTGATGAACTGCCGCCGCAGCGGGCCAACGTCCGCCTGCAAGGCGCCGAGCGCGTGCGTGACCTCCTGGTCGGCTGCGGGTTGGACGAGGTGATTACCTACTCGCTGGTAGATGCCGAGGACGAGGCAGGGTTCTGGCCGGAGGGACGCAGGCCCATGCCGGACGAGTATCTGCGGGTGCGCAATCCGCTTTCGGAGGAGCGAGCCTACCTGCGCCGGATGCTATTCCCCTCGCTACTTCACACGATGCGCGAGAACCTGCGTTTCCTCGACCGCGTGATGATTTTCGAGATCGGCGCGGTGTACGAGCCGGTGCCCGGTCAGACGCTGCCACGGGAACCGCGCCGGCTGGGGATCGCCCTGACCGGGCCGCGCGAGGCCCGCTCGTGGCTGGCGGGACAGGACCGCACGCCGCTGGGATTCTACGACCTCAAGGGAGTTGTCGAGGCATTGTTTAGCGGATTGGGAATCGAGGGCACATTCGAGCCGGAGCAACATCCGGCGTTCTGGCCGGGGCGCTGTGCCCGCGTGACTGTAGGAGAGGAGACCATCGGGGTCATGGGGGAACTGCATCCCCGCCTGCGCGAGCGGTTCGACCTGCCGACCCAGCCTGTCTGCGTGCTCGAATTCGACCTCGATGCACTCCTCGCCGGCCGGGGTGCGCCGCGCACAATGACACCACTCTCGGTGCACCCGCCGGTCTATGAGGACCTGGCCGTGGTCGTGGACGAGGAGATCGCCGCCGTGCGGGTACGTGACCTTGTTATGGAAGCCGGCGCGCCGCTGGTGCGCTCGGTGTTGCTCTTCGACGTCTATCGTGGGGAACAGATTGGCATGCGGAAGAAGAGCCTGGCCTACCGCCTCACCTACCAGGCCGACGACCGCACGTTGACGGACCAGGAGACGGCCCGGGTGCGGGACAAGATCGTGCGGCGGCTGGAGCGCGAGTTGGGCGCGACCTTGCGCGGGTAGAGGAATCAGCGAGTCAACAAGTCAGCGAATCACCGAATCGCCGAATCGTTGCCTCATATCTTCCCACCCAGCAATCGAGCGCGTATCTTTAGGAGGCCACGCAACGTCTTCTGGCTGACCGTCGGCTTCTTCAGCGTTTGCAGGCCAGCCTCATAAGTGGCAAGCCCTGCCCTGCGATCGCCGGTCTTCCACTCCTGCAGGCCCAACGCGATCAGCGTCTCCCCACGGCGCTGCTCATCACCCAACTCGGCAAAGATATCGGCGGCCTGGCGCAGACATTCCTTCGCCTTCTCGCGTTCGCGCTTACTGGCGTACAGGCCGCCCAGGTTTCCCAGCGCCTGCGCCTCACGGCTGCGGTCGCCCAGGCGCACAAAAGCCGTGCGCGCCTCTTCCAGAGCTGCGATGGCCTCATCCCATTTGCCCTGCATCCGGTAGACCACACCCAGGTTATTCACCATCTCCGCCGCCTCGATCTCGTTCCCTTCGGCGATGAACTTTTCGTGTGCCTGTTTGAATGTGTTCAGAGATTCGTCGTACAACCCTTCCTGGAACAGCCGCAGCCCTTCCTGCTTCAATCCCTGCGCAGTACTCGTCTCTTCCATGCCTGCCTCCGCTGCTCTAATAAGTAATATCCAACAAGCCCTCGGCGATCTGGCGCAATCCCCCTGCCGGCATCTGGGCCAGTTTCATCGCAACTTCCAGGTACTTGACGTTCAACGGATGCGTAATAAACTCCTGCATATCCTTGGGAAGTTGGCGGAAACGGCGGAAGGCTTCTTGTTGATGGTGCCACTCCCCCACCGGCCCTCCCTGAGTATCGAGAAAGTGCTCCAGCGGCACGTGTAGATGCCGTGCCGCCACTTCTAACTCCGCCAACGGCATAGGACACTCCCCATATTCATAGTCGGAGAGACGCCTGGGCGAGCAGCCCAGTAACTGTGCCAGTTCCTTCTGGGAGACCCCGGCCTTCTCGCGCGCCTCACGCAAGAGCGCTCCCACAATGCGATGCCGTAGCGCCATCACCTCTTGCAGTGGAAGAGGCTCCTCCCTCCTCACCTCGGGTTCGCGTTCCCAGAAATGCACAATGGGGACCTCGAGAACGTAGGCCAACACCTCGAGTTCTGGCAGGGATATGGGCTTACGCCCTTCCTCGTAAGCCGAGATCACGCTGGTAGGAACTCCCAACGCCGCGGCACAATCGCGTTTCGTCTTCCCGGCCTTCTCGCGCGCATCGCGCAAGAGCAAACCGATAATGCGATTCCGTAAGGCAATCTTTTCCTTATCCATCAGCGCCTCCTGACCGAAGTGTCTTGGTTACCACTCAGCCTACGCCTCGAGGCCCTGTCCCTGGGGACGGTCCACGCGCTGGATACATTTTATTATAGCACAACCATGCGGGGACCACAAAACGTGCCCTTTGCCCGCCCACCCGCTTTTTGACATCCGCCCATTTCTCGGTTATACTTTCAGTGCGAGGATTGCACAATGGACATCTTGATGATGGACCGAATTATCAGCATCCTGGAAACTGACCCCGACTTCTTTGTCCCGGTCAAGAAACTGTGGCTGACGCTCCAGGGAGAAGGCATGGCTCTGGACCTTGAACTCGAGGATTTCCTAAGCCAACTTCAGGCCGACACGCGCTTCGAATTCATCCCCGGCGTGGATCATACAGAGGGGGTCGAGGATGATCCGGCCATAGCAGCGGAGATAGGCCGCGAGATGGAGGCCCTGGGGTTCTACAGCGGCCCGCGGGTCAAATTGGCCTCCCGCGAAATGACCGCCGCGGATATTTTCGCTGGCCTGGCTCGCAGTCTGAACCGGATGAACGAAGCCCTACAGCATGCCTGGGAAGCCCGCCCTGAAGCCGATCAGGAGACCGAAGACCAGATGCTAGAAATCATGGCTCTTGGCCAGAAACTGGATCGGGAACTCCGTGAGATCATTGCACAGCAGGATAAAGAAACGGAGTAACCTCACTCTGGTAAGAGTTCAGGATATGTCGTAGTCATAGTAGGTCTGGGGAAATCGGGGAAAACGCGGTTCGTTACTTTGCCTACTCCCAAATCTGGGGGTGCCAGGATACAGTTCTGGCAGCCGTAAGGGATGTGGGTGCTTGCTGTTGTCCACAGGCCCTTGTGGAATTGATGTGGTGACGAAAGGAAGTTGCCTTGGGGACGGGTAGTCTGTTGAGCCCGTCCCCTTAGTTATGCCTGGCCGAACCGGCGACCCAGGGGCAGGTTATCCACAGGCAGGGGCGGTTATCCACAGAAACCCGCAGGTTATCCACAGGGGCAACGCCGGAGAGCCCATCGGGTGGAATTGCGCCCCCCAGGGATGGGGGTAATCGAATGGGGCAAGGGAAGCCGTAGGGATGTGAATATCGTCAGGCAGTTGTGGAAAAAGCGGCACTACCTGCCGTTGTTATACAGCCGTTGGCGCAGGGTGACTACCTCGCGTCGGAGGTCGGCATCTTCCTCGATCCTCTCGGCAATGCGCGTGCAGCCGTAGAGGACGGTCGTGTGATCGCGTCCCCCCAACACAGCCCCGATCTGCGGTAGTGAAGCCCCGGTCTCCTCACGGATGAGATACATGGCGATCTGCCGCGGGTGAGCAATGGCCTGGCAACGGCTGTCTCCCTGCAGCGCGGCCGGTTCGACGCCGAAGTATTGCGCCACTATCTCGACGATTTGCTCTGGGGTCATCTTGCTGCGCTGCGGCAACAGGTTGCTCAAAGCCGTCTCGACGATGTCTGCCGTCAACGGCTGATCGGTGAGCCGGGATAGCGCCACCACTCGATTCAGTGCCCCCTCCAACTCACGGATGTTGCTCTGGATGCGATTGGCGATGAGGGCGAGGATCTCGTCGGGCACCGATGCCCCGCAGTCCGCGGCCTTGGTGCGCAGGATGGCGATGCGGGTCTCCAGGTCCGGCGGCTGGATGTCAGCGATCAGCCCCCACTCGAAGCGGGAGCACAACCGCTCCTCCAACGTGACCAGGGCCTTTGGTGGCCGGTCGGATGAAATGACGATCTGTCGCCCTGTGCCGTGAAGGGTGTTGAAGGTATGGAAGAACTCTTCCTGCGTGGCTTCCTTGCCGGCGATGAATTGGATATCGTCCACGAGCAGCACATCGGCAGTGCGATATTTTTCCCGGAAGGACTCTGTGGTGTGGGCGCGGATGGCCTCGATCAGGTCATTGGTGAACTGTTCGGAGGAGACGTAAAGCACATGCAGCCCTTGCGCCAGGCAGGCATGCCCGATGGCGTGTAGCAGGTGCGTCTTACCCAGCCCTACGCCGCCGTAGACGAAGAGCGGATTGTAGGACGCGGCTGGATTCTCGGCCACGGCCATCGAGGCGGCATGGGCCAGGCGGTTGCCCGGCCCCACGACGAAATTGTCAAAGAGGTAGCGCGGGTTCAGGTTCGCGGAGAAGGGGGGAGAGTTGTCCCCTGTCGTCGCCGCGGGTAGAGCGAGCAGGGTAACGGGTTCCTTCTGCCGCGTTTCCTCACCACAGACGATAAACCTGACCTCGACGGTCTGCCCCGTCAGCCGGGCGAGGGTGCGCTTGATCGTAGGCAGCAGCCGGGTTTCCAGCCAATCCTTGGCGTAGCCGCTTTTGACGCCGATAACGAGAACGCCATCCTGGTACTTCACCATCCTGGAGTCGCGCAGCCAGGTGTCGAAGGTGGCCTGCGTCATCTGGAGTTGTAGTTCGCCGAGAGCAGCCGGCCAGACTTGTTCCGCATTCATAGAGGGATGTATATGGCTGGTATGGTTATTCTTGAGAGGTGAGAGGCAATAGTTTACCCTTGAAGATGCGGGAGCATTGTAACAGAGGAGCAGGTTTGAGGCAACCGATTTTTGCCTGCTGAACTTAAAAGCGTTCGCGTTTTAAGGAAAGGTTAGGCCGCATGTAGGGGGGGCGAAAGCGCATCGTATCTTCCCCCGCCTATGGCGTCGGGGGCTTGTGTTGACCCAAGATATGGGGGGATTGCCCGATACGGGCCGCATGGTGTGGGCAGCGTGGCCCGGCTCAGAATTGGCGAACGCTGCCAAAACGGTTTTGGCGACTCAGAGGGCTGCGCACAGCGCCAGACCGGCCAATAATCCGATCGTCCAACCTCCGATGATGTCGGAGACGAAATGAACCCCGAGTGCGACGCGTGCCAGCCCAACCAGTCCGGCCCACAGGGCGAGAAACGCAACTCCCCACGGGGGTAGAAGCGGCGCGAGCAGTACGACTAGGCAGGCGGAGCGGCCGGCGTGACCGGAAGGGAAGGCATGGCGGTCGAAGTGTGTGTAAAAACCCCACCCATCTCCCGGCGGGCGTGGACGGCGGAAGAGCCATTTCAGCGCGGTGGTGGCCGCGCCGGCGATCAGCGTCCCGATCAGCACCCGACCCCCCAAGCCACGCCAAAACGAGTTCCCCCAGAGACATGCTACCACGGCAGCCATCAGCCATAGAGGGCTATCGCCGGTATGGGCGGTGACGAGCGCCAGCAGGCGCAGGGGGCGCGTCTCGCGAAGTGTGGCGAGGCGCGCCGACGCTTGCCGGTCAGTCTTGATGAGGCGTTGCCAGGAGGTCATACTTCTTGGGCGGGTATTCGTAGTGACGACTCTAGCCATCACTACGGGTGATGCTAAGAGCGGAGCGTGCCTCGATATCGGCGCGCACGATCTCTAGTTGGAATGGCTTGTCCACATCCATCCCGATCTCGGCATAGCGGAAGGGGACGACCCGCACGCGGAAGCCGAAGACATCGTGCGCTCGCCATTCGGTGTCGGCGATGGTGAGGCGGTGGAAAAGGAGTTTGAGGAATACCCCCAAGCCCACCATACGGGCCTGCCTCAGGGCGCTCTTGCGCGCTTGTGCCAATTTGCGCCCCAATTCTTCCTGGTCGAACTTGAGGCCGGGGCGAACGAGGATGATGTCTCCGCCGGCAAAATCTCCTTCGCGGAAGTGGACGTAACTGCGGCGCGACCCCGGAAAGCGCCTTTCCATCACCGAGCGTTCGACCATGCTGTAGTACGCGTCGTGGTCGGTGCAAAAGCACTCCTCGATGAAGGCATCCACGATAGCCGGGGTAATGGTGGGCACGTCGCAACCGCTGAGCAGGACGCCGTCGAGGTCGGGGTGGCGGGCCTGAGCTTCCCGGAAGCCGGCCAGGTTGTTCTCCATCAGCCCGCCCGCATCGGGGACATAACCTATCTCCACCGGGAACTGGACACCTATCGTTGCGGGGTCGAGCGCAACGATGAGGATGTGCCTGACATAGTGGGAGCCGGCCAGCGCTTCGACCACGTGGGCGATCATCGGCTTGCCGGCGATGGGGATCAGTGCCTTTGGCCTGCCCTGGGTATATTCGGCCAACAGGTCTTGCTCATTGGCGCTCTGACCTGCGGTCACGACGGCTGCGAGCGAGAGGGAATTGGGCATCGCCGCACATTCTATCATATTCCTCTGCCGATGCCAAGTGACGTGCTCTCCACATCTCTCCTCCGCCCGGCCATACGGTGATTACCGATACCAGGCTGGTGATTGCCCACATCTTCGATGTGACACATCCCGATACCCAAGGAAAGGGATTTTTCGGGGGGGTTGGGCGGGCGCTTCGTGCCCGCCCAACTCCCCCCGATTTCTCCTTCGCCCAGACATGTGGGTAATCACCACATACCCAGGCGCTTGACAAACGTGGTTCAATACAGTATAATTAAAGCGGTTTAGTAAAGCGTTTTAATCGTCCGCCTAGTGGATATTCTTGATGCCCCGTGTGACTATAAAAGATATCGCCAGACAGGCCGGGGTCTCTATGACGGCGGTTTCTTTTGCGTTCAACGATCCTGGCCGTCTTTCGAAGGCTACCTTGGAAAAGATCCTGCGGGTGGCTGAACAGCTGGGATATACCCCCCACCCTGTGGCTCGTAGCCTGAGCATGGGGCGAACCGGCGTGATTGGCGTGCTGGTGCCCCAAGATATCGTCACCATGCTGGAAAACCCCTTCTTCGCCCAAGTTCTGCACGGCATAGGGCAGGTCTGTCTGGAGGAAGAGGGAAGTATCCTGTTGGCTGCCCCGATACGCGGCTCTTTGCAGGCCGCGGTGGATCGGGCCATGGTGGACGGATTCGTCGTGCTCGGCCTGGGAGCGCAGGACCCCGCAATGGAACTCTTGCGGCGACGGGGCGCTCCCTTTGTGCTGGTGGATAGCGAGCCACTCGATGGCATTCCCTGCGTCAATGTGGACGATCGCGCCGGGGCCAGGTCTGTGATGCAATACGTCCTTGACTGTGGCCATCGCCGCATCGCTATTCTGGGCTTCGAGTCCGGCGAGAATGGCGTCTGGCAGCGTTGGCGCGGCGCAATGCGGTGGCGTCTTGGGGGCTACAGCGAGGCCCTGGCAACTGCGGGCCTGTCTCCCGAAAGTCCGGGAATATCCATCTTGGAGTGTGAGAATACCCGGGAGGGAGGGGAGCGGGCGTTCCGACGGCTGTGGGGCAGGTCTACCCGCCCTACGGCAGTGGTGGCTATGAGCGACATCATTGCCCTCGGCGTCTTGAGCGCGGCGCGCAAGCGTGGTGTGGCGGTGCCTGCCCAGTTGTCTATCGTCGGATATGACGATATTCCCGAGGCCAGAATCGCCATCCCGCCGCTGACCACAGTATACCAGCCGAGTGTGGAGAAAGGGGAAAGGGCTGCCGAATTGTTGACCCATCTGCTCCGTGGCGAGGACGTGGACGATCATCTGACTCTGCCCACCAAGTTGGTCGTGCGGGCTTCGGTGGCCGCGCCGGTTTCTTAGCGCACTTTTGTCTCGACAGTTCTGTATCTTACAATCGGGAAGGGAGCAAGGAGGTGATGATCTGGGACAAGACCCTACACGTTTGAATCTATTTTACCAACCATGAGTAACCTGACGAGGAGGAATGGAAAGATGAAAAGGTATGCGTTTGCAATAACGGCGGGCCTGCTGGCACTCTGTCTGGGGCTTGTAGCCTGTGCTCCCAAGCCAACCGCTGCTCCAACTGCGTCGCCAACGACGGCCCCAACTGCGGCCTCGGCCGCGACTGTCGCTCCGACGGTGGCCCCTACAGAGGTCGGCCCTTGCCCCGAAGGAGTCACCACAGTCAAGATATGGCACGGTTATAGTGGTGACTACCAGACCGTCATCGAGGGAATGTTCGATGCATACAATGCCACCAATACAGACTGCGTCAGCCTTGAATACGCCAGGGTGGACAACCTGTCGGACTCACTGGCCGTAGCCGTTCCTGCCGGTGAGGGCCCTGACATTCTGGCATGGGCCAACGACCAGATTGGCCGCAACGCGCTGGCCGGCAACCTCGCTCCCATTGACGAGTGGGTTGACCGGGCGTATCTGGAGGACAACTTTACTCCTCCGGCAGTGGCAGGCGTCATTTGGAATGACCAGATCTGGGCTCTGCCGGAGACGATGGAAGGTATCGCCCTGGTCTACAATAAGGCTCTGCTCAGTGATGCAGACCTGCCCAACCCTGACGACTTTGAGGACTTGTTGGCAAAAGCCACGGCTTTCCGTGAGGCTCATCCTGACCCAATACTGTCCGGATTGATATCTGGGCACCTGACGAGGGCACACTTTAGCAGAACGCAATCAGCGGTGCTGCCCTTCAACCAGCCGTGTGATGCAGGTGACATGCGCTTGCCACGTCCTGACGCGGGGTGGGCGAGAGGGTATTTTCTGGTGTGAGGAGGCATCAGGCGCACGGCGAGAACACCACCTGGGCCAACAGGTAGCATTCCCATAGGCGCGCGACCGCTGTTCAAGTTCAGAGATGGCCCAGAGCGAACATGACGTGAGCGTCGCACGGTCGGGCCAGACAATTGCGCAGTGCAGCAAGCCAGTGCTTGCTGATCTTCCAGTAGCGCGGCAGTTTTTCGCCTCCCGTAGCCAGAAAGGTGTGCCCACGCGCAGCGGCCAACCGCCCTGGAGCGATCATCAGGCCAGCGATAGTCGGAGTGGTATTCCCGGTTGGAGAAACAAGGTCGCCGGCTTGGGCCGCTTCACATACGGCGACACAGCGCTGCTTGAGCCGCAGTTCCAGCAAGGCGGTGATGAGCAAGGCATAGAAGTGAATGGTGACGCCTTGCGGGGAGTGGCTGAGCAAGTGCCGACCGTTCAGAGAACGTTTCAAGAACCTGAACACCAATTCCACTTGCCAGCGATAGGCGTACAGCAGAATGACCTGGAACGTGGTCAGGTCGAGCCGATTGGTCAGGATGAGATAGTGTTCCCGACCGACGAAGAACGAAACCAGCCGATAGATGGGCTGACCCTTGGCGTTCTTCAAGCGTACCCGCTGGTCGGTCACGTGCAGAAACAGGTGCTGCACCGTGCTGGGCAAGGTGACCGGCAGGCGCTCGACGCGAGTGTAGACCAAGTTGACCTTGGCTCGAATGACGAAGAAGGCATTGGCGGCAGCAATGGCGGCCAGCAGCGGGAAACAAAGATACCCGCGATCGGCAATGTAGGTCACTCCGGCTTCCAACATCTGCAGCAGCGCCTTCTTCTCGTTTGACTTGCCGGTGTCCACCAGGAAGTGCGCCGGGATCATGCGATTCAACTCGAAACAGAGATGCAGGCGAATGGCGCGATGTTGGCTGGTGTATTCGGCCCACAGCATGGAGGCGATAGCCGGGAAGATCGAACCGTCCACACAGTACAACTTGCCCAGTGCGGTCAGTTCGGGGATGGTTTGCCACGCCACCGCAGCGAGCAAGAAGGCCAAGAGGCTGGCAAACCAGGTGACGGGGAAGCGCCGGAAGGCGTCGAAAAACGTCGAACGCCTGGCTTCGTCCAACTCCAATGCCGGGTCTGAGGTCTCGATGTCGGTCAGCAGTTGGCGGCCGGATTCGCAACCTTTGGCGAAGTAGTAGACCAACTGTCGCACAAAGTCCCTGAAATGCAGTTTTTCGCGGTGGTGAGGGGTATGATCCCGTTCGTGTTGGTCGAGAAACAGGTAGATCGGCTCGCACAATTCATCGAATGTCGTGGGGGGCGT
>DAOUBA010000235.1:0-5292 GCA_034432855.1 Anaerolineae bacterium
GGGCGGGCGCGAAGCGCCCGCCCAACCCCCCGAAAAATCCCTTTCCTTGGGTATCGGGATGTGTCACATCGAAGATGTGGGTAATCACCAGTGTGCAACGGGTTGCCACGTGAGCGGCCCTCGGCTATAATGCGGCTGTTGCCACAGGAGGTTGCCGTGAAACTCTCGATCATTATGCCGGTCTACAACGAGATCAAGACGATTGCCGAGATCGTGCGGCGTGTGCGGGCCGTGCGCCTGGCAGTGACGGCAGGCTACGGGCCGGAGGATGGCAATACTATCGAGTTCGAGCGCGAACTGCTGATCGTGGACGACGGCTCAACCGATGGCACGCGCGAATACCTGCGTACCATAGAGAGCGACCCCGACACAATGGTTATCTTCCACGAGCGCAACCAGGGGAAAGGCGCAGCGGTGCGCACGGGGCTTGAGCACGCCAGCGGCGATGTGATGATCATACAGGACGCCGACCTGGAGTACGACCCGCGCGACTATCCGGCGCTCTTGCAGCCGATCGTCGAAGGGCGCTCGAAGGTGGTCTACGGCTCGCGCTTTCGCGGCGGCCCAACCAAGGCAATGTTCTTCTGGCATATGGTTGGCAACCGCTTTCTAACGTTCGTGACGAACGTGCTGTACGACACGATCATCAGCGATATGGAGACCGGCTACAAGGTTTTCACGCGCGAGGTCGCGCAATGCCTGAATCTCAGGTCGCCCGGCTGGGGCTTTGATCCTGAGATCACGGCACAGATTCTCAAGCGCGGTTACCGCATCTACGAAGTGCCCATCTCGTATACAGGGCGCGAGTTCACCGAGGGAAAAAAGATCGGCTGGCGCGATGGCCTGACTGTGCTGTGGACGCTGGTCAAGTATCGTTTCAGCGGGTGAACGGGGCTGCTCATGAGGAGGCGAATCGGCACATTCTGGGTGAGGGATCTGCCGGCCGTCCTGTCGCTGTGGGCGCTCGTGTTCGTGTTCTTCTGGGGCATTGCGTTGGCGGGCCAGGTGCTGGGGGGCGGCGACGTTTTCACCTACTTTTACCCCTACTGGGCCGAGGCGACGCGCGCGTTTCGGGCCGGACGGTTGCCGCTCTGGAACCCATATCTCTTTATGGGGACGCCGTTTCTCGCCAACAGCCAGGCCGGAGTTTTCTATCCACTCAACTGGCCGTTGTGGTGGTTGTTACCGGCTTACCGTTCTGTCCACCTGACCATCGTGTTGCACCTGTGCCTGGCGGCGCTGAATGCGTACGTGTGGGGGCGCACATCGCTGCGAATGAGGCGGCTTGGCGCGTGGGCGGTCGGGTGCATCTACGCGTTGGGCGGCTATCTTGGTGCGCAGGTCGAGCACGTCAATCAGTTGCAGGGTTTGGCGTGGCTGCCGCTGATGCTGATGCTGTGGGACAAGTCATTGGATCAGCGAGTTGGTGCATCAACAGATCGGCGATCTCGAATCTCGAACCTCCCATTTGCCGCTCTCGTCGTCGTTGTCGCACTGGTGTTTGTGGTCGGGCATACGCAGACGGCGTTTATCACGCTGGTGGGACTGGCGGCCTACGGGCTTGGGCCGGGGCTGTGGCGCGCGCTGCGCTGGCGCGAGTGGCGCCCGCTGCTGCGGCAACTGGCGCTTCTGACAGGCGCGACGGCGCTGGGGATGGCACTGGCGGCGGTGCAGTTGATCCCCACCTGGGAACTCTCGCGCCTCTCGATCCGCGCCGGCGGTCTGCCGTTCAACGAACGGGTCTCGTTTTCGCTCTCGCCGTTCTACCTGGCCCGCGCGCTTTTGCCGGGCTTTGCCGGCGCCGTGCCCCCCGAACAGATTGAGTACGTCGCCTACGTAGGTGTCGCCGGGCTGGCGTTGGCTGTTCTGGCGATCGTGAATCGGCAAATCGGCAGACCTGCGCTTCTTGCGTTCCTGGGACTTTTCCTGTCGTTGGGTCTTTACAATCCCGTCTATCTCTTCCTGGCCCGCTTCGTTCCCGGCTTTGCTCATTTCCGCGTGCCGGCGCGCTGGCTGGCGCTCTATGCACTGGGAATGGCAGCGCTGGCAGGGTGGGGCATCGAGACAGTATGGCGGCGCGCCCGGCTTCCCTGGCGCAGGCTGCTGACCATTGCGGCGATGCTCCTTATCCTGGCGGGCTGGGGGGGGGGCGGCCCATCCATCGGCGAACATGAACGTGTGGCCTGGCCGACCGTTGTGGGTTGGGCCTGCGGGATCGTGCTGGCGTTGGCGTTGCTCATCGCGGCGCGGCGTGTACCGCGGTTCGCCAGCGTGGGCCTGTTGACACTTCTGGTTGTCGAACTGTTCAAGGCGGGCTCTGCGCTCCCTTATCGCCGGGCCACTGCTCCCCAAGCCTTCACCAGCCTGCGCCCGGCAATTGCCCACCTGCTTGCTTCCCCCCTAACCTCTCCCCTTGCCCCCTCCTCTTCTCCCCGCTTGCAGGGGGAAGGGGAGGGGACAGGGGAGGGGTTAGGGGGGTACTCCCGCTTCCTCAGCATGTCCAACATCACCTTCGATCCCGGCGACCTGGGCGAAATCGAGGTCATCTATGGCCCCCAACTCTCCGACGCTGCGCTCTACGACCTGATCGTGGCGGCCAAACAGAAGGAAGTGCTCAGCCCCAACCTGCCGCTGGCTTTTGGCGTACCCGCTGTGGATGGCTACGACGGCGGTGTGCTGCCGCTGGCGCGTTATGCCGCGCTCCAGCGCCTGCTCTTGCCAGAGGAGCGCGTCTCGATGGACGGGCGGCTGCGTGAGAATCTCACCGCTATCCCCGACGAGCGCTGGTTGAATCTGTTCAACGTCGGCTACGTTCTCACGGACAAACTTCACGACGCCTGGCTCGATGGCGTGTTCTATGACCTGCAATTCGGCGCGCGACTGGCGCAGGGGGAATCGGCGGCAGTGGCCTGCGTGCCGCCGTTTGAGGCGACGGCGTTGGGGCTGGTCTCTTATCTGGAGGGAACATCGTCAGCCAAGGGCACGCTCGTTGGCGTGGTCGAGGTGGGCTTTGCCAATGGGATCACGCGCACGTTCGAACTGCGCGCCGGAGAGAACGTCACCAGAAGTGAGACGGCTACGCGGCTACGGTGGTCTCCGTCAGGCACGCCGGTCACCGTCACTGTGCGGGGCGTGCTGCCGGATGGCGAATGGGTCGTGCGCGGAGTCAGCCTGATTGACGAGCGCACGTCCAGTTTCCAGGCGTTGGTGCTCTCCGACCAGGGACGCTTCTGTCTGGTGCACTCGGGCGATGTCAAGATCTACGAGAACCTGGACGTGCTCCCGCGCGCCTTCCTCGTCCATCGGGCGGTGATGGCCGAGAGTGCTGAGGCGGCGCTGACGTTGATGCAGGCGCCGGCGTTCGATCCGGCGGAAGAAGTGGTGCTGGAGGGAGATGGTATCCCCGGCTCAGCGCGGAATGGAATCCGCGCCTACAGGGAGGAGCGGGTAGTGATAGTGTCCTATCGGCCTGAGCGAGTGGAAATCGCCGTCTCCCTGGATTCCCCCGGCTATCTCGTCCTGAGCGACGCCTGGTACCCCGGCTGGCAGGCAATGATGGACGGCCAACAAGCAGAGATCTACCGCGCCAATGTGCTCTTCCGTGCAGTCGCCGTGGATGCCGGGGAACACCGCATCGTCTTCGCCTTTCGACCTGCAAGCGTGCGGGCCGGTGGGATCGTGAGTGTGGTGGGGATGGTTGGTTGGTTTGTTTGTTGGTTGGTTAGTTGGTTGGTTAGTTGGTTGGTCGTTTTGTCCAAAGCGGGGCACGATGCTATAATGGCAATAGCCGACGGACTGAGAGGAGGCTGAGATGAACAAAGTAAACCGGGTTGTAATCATCGTAGCATTGTTGGTCATCATGGCACTATGCACTGTCACGCTGCTATTTCCGGTGCGCGTGCTAAACTCGATGGCGCAGCGACTGGGGGGACTGGCGGATTACATCGCCGGGTTGGGGAGGCCGTTCAGGGATAGCGGATGGTTTGTCCGTGTAGCCGTGTGCGTTCTGTTTGTGCTGACGGTGGACATCATCGGTGTCCTGCTCGTCATCGCCGAGACGCGCTGGCCTGCCCCCCGGTTCATCCGCGCCGAAAAGACCACCGGTGGCGAGGTGCGGGTGAGCGTTTCCTCCATCGCTGAACGGCTCAAGTACGAGATTGATCAAATCGCTGGCGTCCTGCACTGCAAGCCGAAGGTGTCAGCCAGGCGGGGCGGCGTCGTGGTCGAACTGGATGTGGAGACGGCAGCCGGGATTGACGTGCCGGCGAACGTCGAGCAGATCGTAGAGACGGCCCGGCAAGTCGTCGAGGAGAAGATGGGCCTCAAACTGGCCCGTCCTCCCGCGATCAACCTGCGTACCGTTCCCTACCCCAGGGTGCCGCTCACGCCGACCACTCCTGGCGGGCTCGCTCCAACCCCCACGCCCTCGGAAACAGCCGGTGGCGGGGAGTCCTAGTTGCCCGCGGTCGCTTGAGCGGTGACGGTCATCTGTCCCTCGCCGATCTGGATATCGGTGATAGTGGCTGCGCCGAGATCTTCCCAGAGTATCTGGTTCATCTGATCGGTCAACTCTTCGAGGAGCAATGCGGGGACGGGAAGCGGGCCGACATCTATTTCTTCGACGGAGAAGACCGGCTGGCCGTCCTCAATGGTAATGGACATAGCGACCATGCCGGGCATTGCCAGCGCGTCGGATAGTTGCAGTGTGGCGTAGGTCTCGATACGCCCGTTGCGGAAGAAGACCTGGGCGTCACTGATGGGCATAGCCTGGCCCTGTTGCTGCTGCACGGCGAGCCGTTTCACTACCAGTGAGGTGATCTCCTCGTCGCTGACGGTAAGGGTAAAGATGCCGTCCGGGCCAGGAGTTGCCGCATCCAGCCGCTCCTTGAAGCGTTGGACGGTCTCATTCGATGGGGTGATGGGGTAGGGGGGCTGCGGGCCTCCCAGCCTCGTGCAACAACAAGCCTGGGCTACAATGACCAGGATGGCGACTGGCATCAGGGTGCGTAAGCGCATCTTGGCCTCCTCTTGTGAAATCAGATTCTGGGATGGTTCACAACTGGTTGACACTCTGCCTATCAGCACGCCCGACGATAAATCGTCGGGCTAAAAGGACAGGGGCAGTAAACTGCCCTTATAGCCCGCTTATGAACTTTCAAAAATTAACACCGTAACCCTGGTGAGTCAGCCCTTTCAGGGAACAGCGAGCGATAGCGTTTCGCGGGATCGCTCAAGCCGACATAACGCAACAGCTCTTGAGATCCCGTGGCGAACTGATCCAAGAAATCGGTT
>DAOUBA010000236.1:0-37069 GCA_034432855.1 Anaerolineae bacterium
GCGTCTGGATAGAAGCGGCCACCCTGGCAGGGGATGGGTTCATCACGGCGAATGGAGGCGACGGTGGCTGGAGTACCGAAGCCCCAAACCGTGGCGGCGGCGGTGGGGGGGGGAGGATCGCCATCTATGCCATCACCCGCACCCACAACATCACCGTGGAGGCATACGGCGGCTCTGGTTATGAGGACGGTGGGGATGGCAGCGTCTATCTTGACGAGGTTGACCCCGTTACGTCTACCATCGTCGCCGTACCCAATGGTGGTCTCACTGCCGACGGCAGCGACACTTCGGCCATCACGGTGACACTGCTGACCACGAACGGCTACCCCGTGCCGGACAAGGGAACCTCTCTCGAAGTCACCGCGGGTATGGGTGCACTCATCAACGGTCTGCACGTTGGCCAGGGAGGCCAGACCGTCATTGGCACTTCGAGCGTGAGCGGCACGATCACAGCCACCCTGGTCTCGACGAAGACCGGGAACGTAATCCTGAGAGCGTGGGCCGAGGAGGTGATGTTGCTCAACCCCGTGACGGTCACCTTCGTCTCCGGGCCGCCCGACGCGGGCAAGAGTCTCGTCTGGCCGGAGCCTGCGGCAGTTGCCGCCGACGGCGTGACGACGACGACGATCCACGTGTGCGCCTACGA
Organism: Anaerolineae bacterium; assembly: GCA_034432855.1. Classification (GTDB taxonomy): domain Bacteria; phylum Chloroflexota; class Anaerolineae; order B4-G1; family B4-G1; genus DAOUBA01. The sequence goes on from DAOUBA010000236.1 coordinate 647, forward strand.
CGCGAACGACAACCCGGCGCCGGGAGCGACGGTGACCCTGACCCACACGGGAGGCGGCGGCACAGTGGCCACCGACCCGGCGCAGCCGACCGGGCTCGATGGCTGCACGTGGGGCACGCTGCAGAGCAGCGAGGTCGGCGTGATCACCGTCACAGCCACGGCCAACACCATCGTCCTGAGCCAGACGGCTCAGGTGACCTTTATCGGGGCAGACCTCGTCGCGACGAAAGGAGGGCCGGGCGTGGCGCTGGCCGGCACCTCGATCACCTTTACGCTCGCGGTCGCCAACGTGGGCGGCGTCGCGGCCACAGGCGTCGTCGTGACCGATACCCTGCCGGAGGGGATGACGTTCGTCACGCACACGGCCTCCTTTCCGTTCACCCAGACGGGCCGGGTGCTGGTCTGGCAGGTGGGCGGCCTGGCGAAGGATGCGCAGGCGAGCTTTGCGCTGGTAGCGCAAGTGGCGCCGACGGTCACGCACCAGGCGCAATTGACCAACCAGGTCGCGGCCTCTACCACCTCGTTCGAGGCGAACACCTCCAACAACGCGGCTGCGGCGGTCGTCACCGTCTACCAGCCGGCCCCGCACCTGCAGGTGACGCCCGCGTACTCCGAACTGACGCTGCGCCGTGGGACGACGGCCACGCTGGCGCTGCAGGTCGAGAACGTGGGCACGGCGCCCGTCAGCGACGTGGTCGCCCTGACCCCGGCGCACCTGGCGTGGGTGAGCGTCGCGCCGGCGGACCTGCCGGACCTGTGGCCGGGACAGAGCGGTTATTTCAGCGCCACGCTGGCGCCGCCAGAAGACCTGGAATTGGGCATCTACCGCGACCTGGCGACGCTACAGGTGGACGGCGTGACGCAGGATAGCGCGGCCGCCCTCTCGATCCGCGTCGTCGGCGTCACGCGGACGCTGGCCATCACGGTGAGCGACGTCTACAGCCGGGTCGCCGGCGCCGCCGTGCACCTGGTGCGCCGCGAGGGCAGCGTGCTGGACACGGAAGGGGTGACGGTCACGATCCACGACGAAGCGCAAGCGCAGAGCGATGGCGACGGCGTGGCCACGCTGCCCGATCTGAACGTGGGCGCCTACGATTACACCATCACGGCGGCAGGCCACGGAGCGGCCCAAGGTGTGATTACCGTGACCGCCGGGAGCAGCGTGCAGCAGGCGGCGGTGGAGCTGGAGGGGTTGCCGCTGCTCTCTCTGGAGCCCTTGTATCCAGAGATCGGTGTGCGGCCGGGAGAGACCGCTTTCGCCGAGGCGGTCATTCGCAACGTCGGGTTGAGCACCGCGACTCTCGTGGTGGTGACGCCGCCGGGGACGCCGGACTGGCTCTATGTGGGCGTGACCGGCCCGGCCGACGAGTTGGCTGCCGGCCAGGCGCTCTCGGTGACGCTGCTGGCCAGCCCTCCGGCGACGCTGACTGTGCCGGCGATCTACCGGCAGTACGTGGAGGTGAGCGCCGACAACGCGCCGGCAACCCGTTTTGCGCTCACGGTGCGCGTTTCCAGCCAGGAGACCGGCACACTGCAGGTGCAGGTGAGCGATCCCGCCAGGGCGCCGGTGGCGGGGGCACAGGTCACGCTGGTGAGCAAGCAGGGCACGCTGGTGGTCACCGAAGGGATCACGCAGACCGTCTACGAGCACTTTGAGAAGGCGACCGACGCGGGAGGCGTGGTGGCCTTCCAGGGCATTCCGGCCGGCGAGTACAATTACTACGTGGGCGCCGGCGGGTTCGAGCCGTTCAGCACGGATCCAATCGTCCCGCCGGGTGGGACGGTCGTGCAGACCGTCTCCCTGCAGTGGCTGCCGTTCAGCGCGACGTACAGCGTGCAGGAGACCGAGATCGCCGACGTCTACTCGGTCACGGTGCACCTTACCTTCGAGGCCGACAAATTGCAGGTGTTGCCGCTGGCGGTGACGGCGCCGTGTGAGGGCGGCAGCGTCTACGGCGTCGTCCAGGTGCGCAACCCGTCGCCCTTCCCGGTGACGAACGTGCAGGTGTGGGGGCAGGCCAGCGGGGCGACCTTCCAGGTGACGAACCAGGGGGCAACGATCGGCGCCGGCCAGGTGGTGTCATTCCCATTCACCGCCCAGGTGGAAGCCTACGCCCACGGCGCAGGCTGGATGGCGGCCAAGGGCGACGAGGTAGCCGGCAGCTGGTCGCCGGTGAAAGTGGACACGGTGTGCACCGGTGGGGGAGAAGGCGGCGGAGGCTGGATCTGGATTTGGCCCATCGGCGGTGGGGACGGCGCCGATGGAAACTATGAGGGGCCGGATCCTTCCTTCCCCAGCCTGGGCCCACCACCCTTCAGCAACGGCCCGACCACGATCCAGCTGGAACTCAACCAGAGCGCGATGCTGGAGCGGCAGGCGTTTCTGGCGCAGTTGACCCTGAGTGACCCGCAGACAGAGCTGACCCACCTGCAGGTGTGCATCACGGCGCGCGACGCGAGCGGCGAATTGCAGCCCACCCACTTTACCATCACGCCCACCGTGCCGACCGCGCTGCCGGATATGACGCCGGGCGGCGCGGCGGTGCAGCAGCAGTGGGTCATCGTACCGGCCTACCTGGGGATCGCCGCACCGATGACCTACACGCTGCGCGGCGCGTTGACCTTCCAGGTGGCGGGGATCACGTACACGGTGGAGAGCCTGCCGGTGGTGATCCTGGTGCAGCCGCAGCCGGAAGTGCACCTGCAGTACTTTGTGCCGCAGTACGTGCGCGCCGGCGAGCCGGTTCTGTTGGGCGTGCGGGCCGCGAACCACGGCGCAGGGCTGGCGCGCAACCTGCGCATCGCCAGCGCCTATCCGCGGGTCGTGAGCCAACAGGGGGAGCCGGTGGACTTTGAGATGTTGGGCACGTTCGAGAATGGTGAGCTGCATTCCGGAGACTTGCTGTTGGACTTTGGCGACGTGGCGGCGGGCAGCGTGGTGACGGGTGGCTGGATGCTGCGGTTCTCGTACCACGGCCAGCTCAAAGACCTGCAAGTGCGCTGCGAGCACCTGGATTACCAGGGCATGGCGCTTTCCAATCTGCTCTACTGCGACGGCGGTGTGAACGTCTTCCGCAACGACCTGCAGTACCTCAACGCCAACGAGTGTCCCGACGCTACGGCCTGCGACAAGCAGGGCTGCGTGGGCGGCCCGATCAACACCCGCACCGGCAACTACAACTACGCGGTGATCGACCTGTCGCTCCCGACGGTGGGACAGTCGCTGGTGCTGGAGCGCAGCTACAACAGCGCCAACGTCTTGAGTGACACGGATAGCCTGAGCCCGGGCTGGACGCACGCCTACGCGATGCGGCTGGAATTCCCCGATCTCAGCGGGCAGGCGTTCTTCACGGCCACCACGGGCGACGCCGTGCTGGATCGCTCGACGATCACCTACCGGCCCTACGTGATGGTGCGGCTGCCGGGCGGCAGCCGGCTGCGGCTAGCCAACAACGGCAACGGCACGTACACCCCCTATCCCGGCTCACAGACCCGGCTCGTGGCGCAGGAGGTAGGCGGCGTGGTCACCTACACGCTGACGGCCGCCGACGAGACGGCGCGCTTCTTCGACGCCGAGGGGAGGCTGCGGCTGATCCGCGACCGGCACGGGAACGAGACGCAGTTGAGTTACGACGGGAACGGGCGTCTGACCCAGGTGACCGATCCCGCCGGCTTGCGCTGGCTGGAGTTCGATTACGATGGGCAGGAGCGGTTGAGCGCGGTGCACGATTCCGCCGGGCGGAGTGTGCAGTACGGCTATGACGCGGCGGGCGACCTGGTGATGATGACGGATACGGCGGGGTTGGCCTGGACGTACACCTACACCGGCACCCATCTTCTGTACGACGTGCGCGACCCCTTGGGGCAGACCATCGAGCGCACCGACTATGCTTCGGCCACGCTGAGCACAGGCGAGACCGTCTGGCGGGTGGTCTACCAGGAGAACGGCGGAGTGGTGTTAGCGCTGGCCTACGACGAGTTCGCGACGACCGTTGACGTTGCGGGGCAAGAGCAGGTGCAGCAGTACGACTTCTTCGGCACGCTGGTGGGCGAGGTGGACGCGGCGGGCAACGCCCAGGCGAACGGCTACAATTGGGACTTTCGGCGCGACATCACGACCGACGCGCTGGGGCGCACGACGCGGATGGAGTGGAGCGGCTGCTGCGGGCAACTGTCGGCGATCACCGACACGCTGGGCCACGCCACGCGGCTGGAGTACGACGGGAGCAACAACCTGACCGAGGTAACCGACGCGGCGGGGCACACGTCACACTACGTGTACGATGGCGACAACAACCTGGTGGCGCAGACCGACGCGGCAGGGAACACCGTGCGTCACGGCTACGATGGGTATGGACACGTCGTTTCTACGACCGACGCGCTGAGCCATACGACCTGGTACGGCTACGACCAATTCGGCCAGCGCGTGGCGCTGACCGATACGTTGGGGCACGTCACCACCTACGGCTACGACGCGGCGGGGCGGCTCATCACCACGAGTACGGGCGTTCAATTGAACGCCCCTGCGCTGGCCACATCGGTCAACCAGTACGATGCGGGAGACAACCTGGTGCGCGTCACGCGCGCCTATACCACGGCCGGCGGGCAGAACTACCTGGGGATGTACAACCTGGTCACCGCCTACGGCTACGACGAGGCCGGGCGGCGGGTGGCAGTGACCGATACGCTCGGCAGCGTGAGCCATTCCGAGTACGACGCAGCAGGGCGGCTGGTGCGCTCGCTCCAGAACGTCTTGCCCGGTTATCCGCAGAACTACCAGGACACCTACAACCTGGTGACCGAATACGGCTACGACGAGGCCGGTCACCAGGTGTTGGTGACCGACACGCTGGGCAACGTCTCCTACACCGAGTACGACGCAGTAGGCCGCGTCGCGCGCACCTGGCAGAATTACCTGCCTGGCCAGCCACAGAACTACCAGGGCGTCTACAACCTGGTCACTGCCTACGGCTACGACGCGGTGGGCAACCGGGTGCTGGTGACCGACACGCTGGGCCACGTCACCTACACCGAGTACGACGAACTGAACCGCGTCTCGCGCGCGTGGCAGAACTATCTGCCCGGCCAGCCGCAGAACTACCAGGATACCTACAACCTGGTCACCGGATATGGATATGACGCCGTCGGCAACCAAATCCAAACCACCAATCCCCAATCCCAAATCACCAGATACGAGTACGACGCGCTGAATCGTCCGATCACCATCACGAGCAACTACGTGGACGGCGTCTTTGACCCGGCTTACCCCGACGAGGACATCGTGCGTGTCACCGCCTACGATGCTGCTGGGCGCGTGTTCCAGGTCACGGATCACGCATCACGCATCACGTTCTACGAGTACGACGCGCTGGGCCGCCAGACTGCCGTCGTCCAGAACTACGAGGACGGCGTGTATGAGACCTCTGAGCCCGACCGCGACCTGCGCTCGGAGACGGTGTACGACGACCTGGGGCAGGTGGCGGCGCGGGTGCAACTATCCGCGACGCAGCGCATCAGCACCACCTTCGCATACGACCCAGTCGGGCGGTTGATCACCACAACCAATGCCCTCTCTGGCACCGCCGTGACGCACTATGATGTATTGGGGCGACGCACGGAGACGGTTGACGCCGAAGGGCAGCGCACCCGCTACGAGTATGACGCGACGGGGCGGCTGATCACGACGACGAACGCCCTCTCCGGCACATTCGTGACCCGCTACGACGCGCTGGGGCGGCGAGTAGCCGAGACCAACCCGTTAGGCCGCACCACCGTCTATACGTATGACGTCGCCAGGCGCTTGATCGCGCAGGCCGACCCGCTGGGCGCCGTCACGCATTACGGCTACGACGTGTTAGGCCATCGCACCGTCGTCACGGACGCCGACGGCGTGGCGCTCTACTCGGTGTACGACACACTCGGTCGCCTGGTCGAGACACGCGACGCACTAGGCGACAGCACATCCTACGCCTACGACGCGCTGGGCAACCGCACCATGATGACCGACGCCAACGGCGTCGCCACCCGCTACGGCTACGACCACGTTGGGCGGCTGATCACGGTGACCGAGAACTACTCCGCCACCGGGCCGTTCAACTTCCAGACCAACGTGCGGACGGTGTACGGTTACGACGCGAGCGGCAACCTGGTCGGTGTGACCGACGCGCTCACGCACACCACCGTCTACACTTACGACCTGGCCGGGCGGCAGGTGGCCGGGGCCGACCCGCTGGGCAACGTCACGCGCTACCAATACGATGGCCTGGGGCGGCGCGTGGGTGAGGTCTATCCCGACGAGAATGGCCCCATTACCATCACTAATGCCTACAACGTGCTGGGCTGGCCGACGCGGATCGACTATCCGGCGGTGCTTGCCCTGAGCGGAGTCGAAGGGGAGGGCGTGCCCGGCTTCAGCGTCGAGATCGGCTACGATGCATTAGGCCACCGCGAGGTGGTGAGCGACGCCACCGGCGCGACGACGTTCGACTACGACGCGCTGTACCGGCCGTTGGGCATCGCCGCTCCCACGGGTGAGGCCGAGTACGTCTACGACGGAGCCGGGCAGCGCGCCAACCTGGTCTACCCCACCGGCGAGGTGGTGACCTACACCCACGACGCGGCGGGCCGGCTGGTGCGGGTGCAGGACTGGGTGGGCGGCGTGACGGTCTACACCTACACCGCTGCCGGGCGGCTGAGCGCGATGCAGTTGCCCAACTCCGTCGTCACGCAGTACGAGTACGACGCCGCCGGCAGGCTGGTGCAGATCGAGCACACCCGCGCGGGCGCGCTGTTGGCGCGCTACGAATACACGCTGGACGGCGTGGGCAACCGGGTGCGGGCTGTGGAGACGCTCGTGCAGCCGCAGGAAGCCGCCGGGCCGGGCGAGGTGCGAGTGACCGTGCAGGACACGGCCGGCGCGCCCGAGATCGGCCTGCCGGTGTACGCCTTCAGCGGCACGCTCTACACCGGTTACAACGGGACGACGAACACTTCCGGTCAGGTCACGCTGACGCTGCCCGCCGGGAGTTACCGCTTCCGCGCCGACAAGAACGGGACGCAATTCTGGAGCGGGACGGCGAACCACTGCAGCGTCCCCGGTTGCACCGGTGCCGTGGTCACGACGACGATCCCGTTGACGGTGACCGTGCGAGACACGGATGGGATGGCGCAGGTGGGCTTGCCGGTGTATGCCTTCGACGGCGCGACCTACAGCGGCTACAACAGGACGACGAACGGGGATGGGCAGGCGCTGTTCACGCTGCCACAGGGCGACTATCGCTTCCGGTCGGACAAGAACGGGACACAGTTCTGGAGCGGGGTCGCCAACCATTGTACGGTACCTAGCTGCACCAGTGCCGTGGTCACGACGACGATCCCCTTGACGGTGACTGTGCGGGACACCGACGGAATGGCGCAGGCGGGCTTGCCGGTCTACGCCTTCGACGGCACGACCTACAGCGGCTATAACAAGACGACGAACGGGAGCGGGCAGGCGGTGTTCACGCTGCCGATGGGCAACTACCGCTTCCGCTCGGACAAGAACGGCACCCAGTTCTGGAGCGGGACGGCGAATCACTGCACCGTCCCCGGCTGTACCACGGCTGCCGTCACCACCACCATCCCCCTCGTCGTCACCGTCGCCGACAGCCTGGAGCGCCCGGAGGCAGGCTTGCCGGTCTATGCCTTCGATGGCAGCACCTACACCGGCTACAACGGTATCACGAACGCTTCCGGCCAGGTCACACTGACCTTGCCCATCGGCAGTTATCGCTTCCGCACGGACAAGAACGGCACCCAGTTCTGGAGCGGGACGGGGAACCACTGCACCGTCCCCGGCTGCACGAGCGCCGCCATCCAGACCGCCGCGCCGGACGTGGTCGTGACGGTGCGCGACACCGAGGGGGTCGCGCAGGTGGGCTTGCCGGTCTATGCCTTCGACGGCACGACCTACACCGGCTACAACGGGACGAGCAATGTCGCCGGCCAGGCGCTGTTCACGCTGCCTGCGGGCGGCTATCGCTTCCGCTCGGACAAGAACGGGACGCAGTTCTGGAGCGGGACGGCGAATCATTGCACGGTGCCGGGCTGCGCGACGGCGACGGTCACCACGACGATCCCGCTCGTGGTCTTGGTGCACGACAGCGATGGAAACCCCGAAGCGGGCCTGGCGGTGTACGCCTTCGACGGTATCACCTACACCGGCTACAATGGCACGACGAGTGCGGCGGGGCAGGTCACGCTGACGCTGCCGATGGGCAACTACCGCTTCCGGTCGGACAAGAACGGGACACAGTTCTGGAGCGGGACGGCGAATCACTGCACGATCCCCGGCTGCGTGACGACGACGGTCACTACGACCATCCCGTTGACGGTAACCGTGCGGGACACCGACGGAATGGCACAGCCGGGCCTGCCGGTCTATGCCTTCGACGGCGCGACGTACACCGGCTACAACAAGACGACGAACGGGAGTGGGCAGGCGGTGTTCACGCTGCCGATGGGTGACTACCGCTTCCGGTCGGACAAGAATGGGACGCAGTTCTGGAGTGGGACGGCGAATCACTGCACCGTCCCCGGCTGCACCTCCGCTGCGGTCACGACGACCATCCCCGTCGTCGTCTCGGTCGTGGACGGCAGCAGCAGCCCCGAGCCGAACCTGCCGGTCTACGCCTTCGATGGTAGCACCTATACCGGCTACAACGGCACCACCAACATTTCCGGCCAGGTCACGCTCACTTTGCCCATCGGCGCTTATCGTTTCCGGGCGGACAAGGGCGGCGTGCAGTACTGGAGCGGGACGGAGAATCACTGCACGGTGCCGGGCTGCACCGCGGCCACGGTCACCGTGGGCGGTCAGGCGCAGGTGCCGTCGGGTGGGATGGCCTCCATCATCCTGCCGAACCTCTCGCTCGTGCTGCTGGCCCCGCTGGCCGTGGCCTCGCTGGGGCGGGGGAAGAAGCAACGGCGACTGGCCTGGCCTGTTGCGGGTGTGCTGCTGGCGGTGGCGCTGGCGGGCTTTGGCGCGGCGCTGACCGTATCGCCTGCCGAGGCGCTTGCCCTGAGCCCTGCCGAAGGGCTTGCCCTGAGCGCCGCCGAAGGGCTGGCCGCACAGCCTGTGAGCGCGTCTATGCCGGCTTCATCGCCGGTACTCGACTTCCAACAACGAGCAACCAGCAACCAGCCACGAGCGGCGAGCAGCCAGCCTTCCAGCACCATCACCGTCACCCGCATCATCACCACCGCCTACGACCCGCTCAACCGCCTGACAGGGGCCACGTACTCTACCGGCGAATCCTTCAGATATGCTTACGACGCTGTGGGCAACCGCATCGCGACCACCGCCACCACGCCCCTGAGCGGCACGCTCGTCACCACCTACACGTTTGACGCCGCGAGCCGCCTCGCTGCCCGCTCTGTGAGCGACGGGCGGGCCTACACCTACACCTGGTCGGCGCGCGGGCAACTGCTGGCGGAGTGGACGCAGGGCTATCCTGTGCGCACCTTCACCTACGATGGCGTAGGCCGCCTGGTAGAAGCCACCGTCTTCACCCTGACCACCCGTTTCACCTACAACGGCCTGGGCGACCGGGTGACCGTCGAGGTGGTGGGGCAAGGTGTGACCATGTACACTCTCGACCTGGCTACCGGAGGCCGCATCCTGGCGGAAGAGACTCTCACCGGCACGACGGTGTACCTATATGGCCTCAACTGCCTGGGGCAGTACGACCCAATTGACGACGAATGGCTGTACTATCTGCCCGACGCCGAAGGGCTGGTGCGCCAGGGCGCGAACGCTGATGGTGACGTGACCGGCGCCTGGCTGTTCGACCCCGGCGGCGTGGTGCTGGAGGGACCGGAAGGGCCGGTGAGCCACCTGGTATGCAGCGGGGTGTACGATTGGAGCACCGGGCTGATATACAAGGGTGGGCGCTACTTCGACCCGTTGCTGGGCATCTGGCTGACGCTGATGCCCCTGGTCGTGGTCCAGGCGTGGCGCGGACGCAAGGGCAAGCGGTGGGGGTGGCCGTGGATTGCGCTGGTGGTGCTGTGCCTTGTGGGGGTGGGCGGGGCGCTGACAAGATAGACGCCGGCAGCGTGCTGATCGTGCACGAGATACTGAAGCAATTGAGAGGTTAGGTCAAGCAGCACGAAGGGAGCGTGATGTGTCTCGCAAGCGAGGTTTTTCGCCGGGGATGTCGCATTTCGTCTAGATAACCAGGCGAAATGCGGTCTGGGTTGGCGCTCGACGTGCAATCTCGCGTGCAGACACGAGATTGCAGCATGAGGCTGCTCTCCCGCTGTCCACGACCGCAACACGGACGCTCGCAGCGGGGCAAGTGCCCTCGGTGCCCCCATATATGCCGATTCCGTGACGCCGACCGCCATATATGGGGGTATCCAGCCCGTGAAGAAGCCGGACGGCCAGGCGCTCCATCCGCCCCGGCTGCGGCGAAAATGGCCCGTTCCGAGAATGCCGACATCTTCTATTACTATCCTCTGTCCCAATTCCATTCCGCATCTGATGATTGCCCTTCCCTTCACTCTTCTGCTTCCGGTCTCTGTGCCCGTGTCTACTCGGTGCTCTGCCTTTCTTTGTCTGACTCATCCTTGTTCCCATTACTGCACATTCCATACACCCGGTTCTCGTTCATTGTCCGCTTTCTCTTTTCACCGCTTTCCATTCACCAATCCGTACCTCTACCTCCATACCGGTGATAGATCGATTGGGTACTGGGTACTGAGAACCGTCTGCCTGGCTCGCAGCGATCGAATGAAGGGAGACGAAGAGGACGAGTCGGTGGAGTGTCCAGGTCCTCCAGAGGACACTTGTTGAAAGTGCGGATGAAGCGCACTTCGACCGGGTAGCCGGTCACTTCCTGCACCACGTTCGGAATGCAGGCGTCGAACGGTGGGTGGCGCAGCCAGGCGATGTCGTCAGCCTGGTAGACGGCGACATAGAAACGGCGGCCGAGGAGCGCGAAGGGCCGGGGCGCCCACCGGCCACGCTTGCGCCAGCGCGGATGCACCTGCGGCATCACCTCCTCCCGCCACTGCTCGCGGAGGGCGCCCAGCAGCGCCCGCTCCTGCGGTGTCATGCGCGGGCGCGCCAGGAGCAAGTAGCCGGTGTCCATCATCGCCTGTGCGGCAACCTCCTTGCCGATCAAGCCACAGTCCCAGGGTAGCCCCTTGACGATGCAGTCTGGGCGGCGGTAGTGATCCACGACCCGCAGTCCGAAGGTCGCGAGCAGGCGTGAGCGGCTCAACGCCAGGAGACGCTTCAGGGCAGCGACGTCGTATGTGGCCCACCACTCCGCCAGCAGCGCCGTCTGCTCGGCCGGTGGCGGGATGGCTGTGGCAACGTCCTGCATCCCCAGGAAGACGGCGGCCAGGAAGGGCAGGAACAGGCTCGGCAGGAGGTTGTTCCAGAAATGGCGATAGCGGCTCTGGACGCTGAATGCTGACAACAGCACCGACAGACCGCTGCCGGTGCGCTGGCTCTGTCGGACAGCAGCCTCCACCAGGGCACCCACCTCGGCTTCGCGTTCGTCGAAGACGATCAGCCGGGACAGGCGGGCCAGATGTGCGCCCAGGTGATCCAGGAGTGCGGGGACGTGACCGGGCAATAAGGCCAGGACGTGGTGGAGGTGCGGGTCGCCGGAGGTGCGGTAGAGCGTGCTGAAGCCGGCCAGGGGCGCGTTGGGTTCGGCCGACGGGAGGATCACGTCCACGACTGCGTGGCCGGGGCGCAGGGCATCCAGGCAGTAACTTGGGAAGATGGGGTCGCTGTCGAGGAAAGGTGCGTCGGAGACGTAGAGCGAGGGCTGCGCCGCCGAGGGCCGGCGGGGGGTCTCGGCCAACCCCAGCCGACGCAGTAAGCTTTCCAGCGGCGGATAGATGAGCGCGTCCAGCCAGTCCAGGATGCTGTCCATCTCCTGCTCCCCCGGTCAATCCCTACGGGACGCCCAGTAGGCTCGTCTCTCGCGCTCTCGTCTGCGGCGCTCCATTTTCTCCCACTCCTGCTCGTAGGCCTTGTGCAGGTCGCCCTTCCACTTGCCGTCCTCCGACCACACTTCCCACGTCTGCTGCATCCCTTTTTGCAGCAGTTCCGCCGCCGTGCCCTCGCCCTCCAGTGTTCTCAGGTGATCCAGGTCGGTGAACGAGACGGTGTACACCCACGGCCCGGGTTCCCGGATCAGCGCGTTCAGGGCACGCCGGTGTTGCGGGAGCGCCTGCCGGGCGACCTGCCGCGAGGTGAAGACGACGTAGAGCGACAGGAACACGTGCTGGCCGAGCGCGCGGTCGGCGATGGCATAGCGCCGGTATTTGTCCTCGATATGGCGGCGCTCGGTGCGGGCCTCCACCTCGATGCACACCAGCCAATCGGAGTGGCCGGGGCGCTGGAAGCGGGCGTGAAAGTCGGGGATGAACTGCGCCATCTCCGGCTGCAAGGCGGCAGCCCACTCCTCCGGCGCTTGGCCCGGCCGCGCCTGGGCTTCGTAGGTGGCCCGGAGCGTCCAGGGCAGAGTAGGCTCGTCTTTCGAGCGCGGCGGTCTGGGCAGCGCCTTCAAGCGGGCCTCCAACTCGGGCAGGACGACGCGCTGCAGTTGCTCCCGTTCCGCGCTCAACCGGGCGATCTGCTCGCCCAGTCCAGCCGAGGCGCGCGAAGGCCCTTCGCGCTCGCTGCACGTTTGCAGTTTGTACTCGAGATCTCCGATGTCACGTTCCAACATTCGCAGGCGGAGTTTCGCCAGATCTATTTCTCCCTGCGTGCTCTTGCGCTGGAGTTCCGTCTGACGCCACGCGCGCCAGGCGGCCAGCTCGTCCAGGTATGTGCGCGCCGGTTCGAGGAGCGCATAGTTGCGGGGGTAGGAGACGGGAGTCTGCACCTGCCAGGCGGGGGTGAGCAACCACCAATCCACGGCCAATTCGGCCAACGCCAGGTCGTGCGTCTCCTGCGTGCGGCTGGCGGGCTGGACGTAGGTCACCGGCTGCGGGCGTTCCAGGGCGTGGGTCAGAACGCGCGCGCCCAGAGCGGAGAGGTAGTAGACCGCCGGTCTGCTGCCGCCGCCCTCTCTTCCTGCAGCGGCGTGCTTGCCCAGGCAGCCCAGTTCGACCAACTGCTCCAGGTGACGAAAGGCGGTCGTGCGGTCTTCGGGGGGATGTACCTGCCAGAAGACGTCCACCGTCCAGCGTTTGAGGCGTTCGAAGAAGGTGAGGTCGTCCAAGAGACACGGGTGAGACCGCAGGTAAGTCAGGGCTTCCTGGATGGTTTTGTGGCTGGTGCGTCCGCGGCCGGTCATCGGCTACCTCCGAGTGGGGTGATAAGGCTTGTATGAGAGATACGTCGCGCTGCTCCTTCAGGCCAGTTGAGCACCGGCCGCTTTTGCGCGACAACGAGGACAGGGGAGCGCCTTGCCGTGGTCGGGGTCTGCGGCCGGGACGTCCGGCCGGATCACGCCGCTGCCGCGACACAGCGGGCAGTCTGCTTCTACCCGGGGGTCGTGGCCGTTCGCCGGCGGCGTCTCGCCCGCGCGCAGTTTGTGCGTCAGCAGCGCCGCCACGCTGCGCACCGTCGGATCGCCCGCCAGCACGTCCAGCCAGGCCTGGACCGGCTGCGTGCCATAGTCGGCGATCAGCCTTGCGGCAGCCTCGCGGCTCATCGGCGGTGTCAGCGCCGTCAGGCGTTCCAGCAGAACCCCATCCTCACCCACACCACCACCATCGCACCCACCCGCATCGAGCGCGGCGGTGTCTGGTGGTGGTGTTGGAGAAGTGTCTGGGGAAGTGTCTGTATAATACGCGCTTTCCTTTCGTCCTGTGGGTGCTTTCCTTTCGTCTTGAAGTGCTTTCCTTTCGTCCTGCGGCGCTTTCCTTTCGTCCCCCGTTGCTGTCGTTGCGTCTGTGTTCTGCAGTAGCGCCTGCAGCACTTCCACTTTGGCGGTCAGGTCGGCGACCTGGGCCTTGAGCCGGGCAAGTTCGTCATCTCCTGCCGGAGAGGGCGGCGTGGCGCGCGGGGCCGGCTTGCTGCTCGCCCGTTCTGCTTCTTCCTCGCTTTGCTCGAACCCCAGGAACTCGCCATCCTCGGCCACGGTCATACCCTTCAAGTGCAGCGCATATTGCTTGTGCCCATCCTCGTTGCGCCAGACCGCCCAGCCTCTGGCAACCGCCTCGTTCAATGCATCGCGCACGCGCTCGACCGAGTAGCCGATGCCGTTGTCGTAACGTTGGCCCTGGCGCTCCTTGGAGCGATATCGCCGCCCGTGCGCGACCTCCTCGTCGGTCAGCCAGCACGGCTCATCCCAACCGGCCTGCCAGCCCCATTGGTGGCGGAAGCAATACTCCACCGTCAGGATAAGGATTTCCGAGCTGATCCCGGCAGTCAGGTCGGTCCACAGCCCTGGAACGAGGAAGTAGTTCGCGGTGGGGCGCTCAAAACCCTGGCGCGACACAGCCTCTGCTTCGTCCAGCGGGAATCCCGCCTCGTCGTCGGTCGGTGGCCGCAGGTGCGGCAGGAAGGTCGGCCCGCCGTTGCCATCGGCGTGTTGCTCCAACAGGCCAATCTGTTCTGCCGACCGGAGCGATTCTTCCAGACAACGGCTGCCGAGGCCGGTGCCGCGATCCAGGCGGCGGCTGCCCTGCTGCCGTCCATACTGGAAGGCGCGACGGCTGATGCGCACCGGTTCGTCAAAGTTCCGATCGCCCCACGTCCACTTGATGGTGTATTCGGTGACCTTGAGCAGCCCCAGGATGCGGGTGCGACCAGTCTCCTGGCGGACGTTGGCCCAGATATCGAACCAGTCGTTGGGCAACCGGTAACAGTTGGAGCGAGGGCGGAAGAAGCCGGGGAACATATTACTCCTCTGTGGGTTTCGTGTGGGCCAATGGGACAAAGCGCACCCGGTGGGGTTGCCACAGGACGTGCACCGTGCCCGTTGGCCCGTTGCGTTGCTTGGCGACGATGATCTCGGCCGCCTCCGGGCCAGGCGTGCCCTCGCGGTAGATGAACAGGACCACGTCGGCGTCCGCCTCCTGGTTACCCGACTCCCTCAGGTCGGCCAGCGTCGGGCGCTTGTCGGCGCGCTGCTCGACGGCGCGAGAGACCTGCGAGGCGGCGACGACGGGGATCTTGAGCTCCTGGGCCAACTCCTTGAGTTCGCGGGTGATGGCGCCGATCTCCTGGTAGCGGGAGTCGTAGCGGCGGGTGGTGTGAGCCAGTTGAACGTAGTCGAGCAGCAGCAGGCCCAGGCCGTGTTCGGCGTAGAGCCGCCGGGCCTTGGCCCGCAAGTCGGCGGTGGTGAGATGTGGTGTATCGTCTACCCACAGGGGCAGCTCGGAGAGTTCCGCGACCCCCTGGACGAGCGTGGGCCATTCATCGTCGCC
Organism: Anaerolineae bacterium; assembly: GCA_034432855.1. Classification (GTDB taxonomy): domain Bacteria; phylum Chloroflexota; class Anaerolineae; order B4-G1; family B4-G1; genus DAOUBA01. The sequence continues at coordinate 16,028 of DAOUBA010000236.1, forward strand.
AACCTGGCCCATCTGGAGACGCAGGACGTCGAGGCCGGCTTCCATCGCCAGGAGCCGATGGCCGATCTCTTCGCCGGACATCTCCATTGAGAACAGGGCGGCCGGGACGCCGGCGCGCAGCGCGCTGACGGCGAGGCCCAGGAGCAGCGAGGTCTTGCCCACGCCGGGCCTGGACGCGACGAGGGCCAGGTTCCCTCCGCGCAGGCCGCCCAGCAGCCGGTCCAGATCAGGGAAGCCGGTGGACACTCCCGGCGCGACGCCCTTGCGGGACGCGGCTTCCAGCGTCTCATAGACCTGGTCGAGGACGTCGCCGAGGGAGTGCAGACGCTCCTGGAAGGCGATCCGGCCGCGTATCTGGAAGAGCGCGGCCTCGACCTGGTCCAGGAGATCCTCCAGGTTGAGATCGAGGTCATAGGCCAAGCCGGCAGCCTGTGAAGCGAAAGCAAGGACGCGGCGGCGCACGGCAGCCTCGCGCACCAGGCGGGCGTAGGCTTCGGCATGCAAGGCGGAAGGGACGGTGTTGATGAGGGACGTGAGGTACGCTGCGCCGCCCACTTCGTTCAACTGCCCGTGCGCCTCCAATGCATTGCACAAGGTCACAAAGTCCAGTGGTTCTCCACGCTCGCGCAGTGCGAGCGCGGCCTGGTAGACCCAGCCGTTCTTCTGCACATAGAAATCCACCGCGTCCAGGAACGGCGCGACCTGGTGCAGGGCCAGCGGATCTATGAGCAGCGAACCCAGGACGGCCTCTTCGGCCTCGACGTCGTGGGGCGGTAGATATGCTCTTTCTGAAGCGGACATTGGATCACCTCCTGGCCAGCCAGGCCGCACTACTCGTCTGTGAGCACCAGGGCCGTCGCCATATTGTCCAACAGCGTCTCGGTCTCGTCATCCGGCTGCAGTGCAGCGGGCGCGCTGGCGACGTATCCCTCGAAACGGGCCAACGCCTGCGTCACGGCGGCCTCCACTACCCGCCGGATTTCGGCCAGGTCCGCAGCAGGTGCCGTGGAGGGGCACAGTGTCGCTACGCCCGTACTCTGTCCTGGATGGCTGCCGAGGCCCCGCGCCAGGGCCTCTTTCACGGCCTGAGATTTGGCGCCATACGGCCGGCCGTCGAATTGCGCCAGCCAGCCGATCAGTTCATCGTCCTGGCCGGGATACAGGCGAATTTGCAGACGGATCTCGGCGAGCGGTTTCCTGCGGCGCACCGTCTCACCTCGCAGATGGCGTCACCTGGCTGCACCTGGCTACAGTTGGCGTCATTTTTCGCTCCCGAATACCCGCACGGCGTAGCGCGCCAGGCCGATGGCGTTGGCTGCGACCGGGTTGGGGAGGACGACGCCGTGGGGATACTGGCGCAACAGTGCCTCGCGCAGCGTCTCCGACCCGCCACCGGTGAACAGCAGGTGCGCGAACTGGCGGCCGTTGCCCCAGCGTTGCTCCACGAAGGTCACCACGCCAGCGGCAGCCGTGTCCAGCGCCTGGGTCACCAGCGGATGCAGGTTGACTTCTCCTGCGGCGGTGTAGATTCTGGGCCGCTTCTCGCGCAGCAGCGTGTCGGCCTCGTGCAGCGGGGGCTCTACGCCGTATTGCGCCTTCACCGCGTTGACGAGCAGTTCCGCCGCCCGGCGCATCCCCGCCGTGTCCCCGCCGGTGAAGCGGCCGACGACCTCGCCACCCTCCACACAGAACAGGTCGAGCGTGTTGAAGCCGACGTCGCAGATGGCGACCGGCGCTCTCAGGTCGCCCTTCGCTCGCACCCATCTGCCGCCGTCGTCCAGCCCCCAGGCGAAGAACGTGCCGGCAGGCTGCGCCATCACGCGCACGTCCTCCACCTGGAGGGTTGCCGCTTCATCGTCGACGGCGAAGCGGTGGCGGCCCACCATCCAGCCCTTCAATCCCCGCAGGGCTTCTCGTGCCCGCTCCGTGTCGGCCATCACTTCGACCGGCAGGCCGACCATCAGGCGCAGTGCCTCGCGCTGGATGCCCTGGCCCAGAGCGCGGTGCAGCGCCGCGTAGAACAGTGCCCGCAGTTCGGGGCCATCGCTCAGGCGCAAAAAGTCCATCCGCTGCACCGGGCGGGCGAAGCGAGACACCCCCTCGCCGACCAGGTAGGTCACGCCGCCGCAGGTCACCCGGTCGGGTGTGGCCCGCCTGGCGCGGCGGCCCAACTGTCCCAGAGAGAGCAGCCCCAGATCGGTCTCGCCGACGCCGACCACCGAGGGAACGATGGCGAGGGCAATCCCTTCCGAGGTGACGGTAGCGATCTTGAAATTGCCGAAACCGGGATCAATGCCAAGACAGATGCCCATAGCGAAACCTCCTTATCTCGTGTCACTCGATTGCTGAACCACATCAACCGCACTTGAACCACGCAAACCACGCGCCGGCTAAACCACAGCCAGGGCGCGGAGTTGTTCGGTCATGCGGCGCGGGAATTTGCGCCCGCCTTCGTAGTGCGCCGGTGTCAGCAGCCCTTCCAATTCCCAGCGGCGAGCCAGAGCCTCGACCTGGCGATGGCTCACGCCAGCGGCCCTAGCGATCTCCTGATATGGGAATGCGCCGCAGAACGGCTCTCGCAGCGCGATCTCGACCAGCCGCTTCTCCCAATCCTCCAGCGCCAGCGGCGGCTTCAGGGGTGCTTGTCCCTGCCGCAACCGTCCCAGGACGTCCTCGATCATCGCTGTGGGCGCGTCGAACGCCTGCGCCTCGACCCGGCGTCCTTCCCACACGAACAGAATGCGTCCCTGGATGCGCGGCAACTTTTCCGCGCCGGCGCGGCCCAGGATAACCTTGCTATCTGCCAAGTCGGGCACAGGGAGCGAGATGCGTGTCGCCAGGTTGCACTTGAGAAAGCCGGATACGACCGCGCTCTCCGGTCTCTGCGTCGCCAGCACAGGCAAGATGCCGTAGGCTCCGCCACGGCTCACCAGGTCACGCAGCGCCGCATCTACGCCGACCGTCTCTAGCGCGCTGGCTAACTCGTCCACCACCAGCACCAGGTACGGCGGGCGGACGTCCACAGGCAGTTCGGCGACGTTGCGAACGTTGTTCTGCCGGAGCAGCCGGCTGCGTTGCGAGAGTTCCCCGCGCAGGTTGCCCAGGACATTGGCCAACTCCGCGCCGCTGCGGGCGACGGTTTCGACGTGGCGCAGCCCTGTGTAGCGCCCAAACTCGATGCCATCTTTGCCGTCGAACAGGATCAGCCGCACGCGCTCGGCCGGCTTGCCGGTCACGAGCGCGAGCAGCCAGGTGTGCAACAGCGTCGTCTTGCCCATCCGCCGCGTGCCGCCGATCAACACACTGTCCATATCCAGGAGTGAGAGCCACAGCGGGCCGCGGTGGCTGATGCCCAGCGGCAGCATCAGCCGCCCGCTGGGGCGCGTGGTTAGGTCGAGTGGCACGCGATCAGGGAGCGCTGCGGGCTCCAGGTGCGCCAGGCCCGGCGTATAGGCGACCTGGATGAACAGGTACGAGCCGTTGGAGACGACCGCCCGCCGGTGCAGGTGCTCAGCCAACCGCTGCGCAAAGTCGGGCTTCGACACTTTGGCGCCGTTCACGATCAGCGGGTCGAAGATGAGGATCGCCCGCGTTGGGTTGGGCCAGACGACGAACGCGGGACCGCGCCTCCGTTCCAAGCGCAATGCATCCTCCCGCTGGAGAAATGTCAGCGCGCGATCGGCCACGAGCCGCGCGGCATTGATACGGTATTGGTCGACGGCGACCGGCTGCAATGCATTACTGTTCATCGGGTATCTCCTCCCACTGTGCATCCAGGATTTCGACCTGTCCGGCGATCTGCGGCGGGGGTGTGTCCGTTGCCGGCAACATCACGTAGGGCAGCCGGCTCTGCCGATGCAGTCGCCCTGCTGCCTGCACCGCTGCTCCGGGATGCAGCCGCCGCCCATTCTGGGCCGCCGCGGCGACGGGCCGTGTGACGGTGTCCACGATCTGGTCGCTCCGTACCACTTCCGGGCTGCCACCCGGCAGCGCTTTGGCATCGCCGGTGTTCAGGTCAATCGCCTGCCCCGGCCCGCCGTCGCGGTCGGCGTTGTAGGTGGTCAACTGCGGAGCTTGGACCCACGCCTTGAACAAGCCACGGTTGACGACGGCCAGGATCAACGGCATATCCGGGCTGCCGGTCCTGAAAGCCAGGAAGCGCAGCATCAGCGCGTGCCAGGCGCGAGGGATCAGCCACACCAGCGCTGCCACGCCAACGAGGGCCAGTGCCACCCAGAGCACGAGTCTGAGCACGTGTACGATGGGCGTCGTGGCCTGCTCCCACCGCCGTTGGGTCAACTCGGTGGCCAGGTTTGCCGCCGTCAGAGTCGCCGTTGGCGCCGCTACTGCGGTTTGCTCGGCGTAGTAGACCGCAGTGGCCGTCTGTGCGGCCTGGGCGGTTGCGGTGGCCTGCGTGTAGGCGATGGCCGTCGCCGTCCTATGGGCTTGAGCGGTTTCGGTGGCCTGCGCGTAGGCGATAGCCGTTCCTGTCGCGTTGGCTTCCGCCGTGCGGGTGGCCTGTAGGGCTGCCGCCGTAGACGTTGCAGCTACGGCGATCTGCGTCTGCTCGAAGAGCCATTGCTCGCGGGCGGCCACGGTCTGCTGGGCTTCCTGAGTGATGACAGCGTTGATCGCTTCTGCAGTCATCTGCATCGCCGCGGCGGTCTCCTGAGCGTGATTGGCCTGGATGTTGGCCATCGCTGCCGTGCCGTACAGCGAGAATGCCGGCGTGGGGCAAGGCGTGACGGCGTAGTAGGCATAGTCGCCTTCGCAGCCGGCGCCGAAGGTCAGGAGGAGCATAGCACAACCGATTGCTGTGAACAAAGTCCATCGTCGCCGGTTCATCGTCACCACCAGGATTCACCCTCGCCGCCGTCGTCGAGCAGCGCGCAGACATTGCTATCGTCCGGTGCGTTCAGCGCCGGCCCGCCATAGACCACCGGCGGGTATTGGGGGCGCCGCAGGTCACGCAGCGCTTGCAGCATCTCTAGCAGGAGCATCTGCTGCATCGTCTGCTGCAACTGTTCCCCTGCTCCTTCACCCCTTTGCTCCAATTGTCCCCAGTGCGCGTTCGGTCCTGGCGTCCAACGTCGCGCGCCCAGGCGCCTTTCTGCCCGGCGCAGCCGGAAGGCCAGGTAGCCCCCGCCGGTCAGGGCAGCCAGCACGACAGCGACCAGGAGTACTGCCAGGATCGTCGTGGTAATGCTCCCAGCGGTTTGCCCCACGCTTGCCACGGTCGCCGCCTGCGCAGCCTGGCGCGCGGCCGTCGCCTGCGCGACCAGAGCATACGCTACCGTTCCTATCACACCCAACCCACCCAGCGCCAGGAGGAACCTGGCGATCTGGCGGCCAACACGAAGGAGCAGTATGCCCAAAACAGCGATGGCTAAACCGATCAGAACAATTGCAGTCTCACGCGCCATGTCGCAACTCCAGTTCTGGACCGCCGGATGACGACGGCCCTGGCTCGCACCAACGCGCCATCCAGCATCTCGCGGGTTTCGGCCAGCGAGGGACCGCTCTCTTTATCGAGACACGTCCACTCTGCGCGCAGTTCGCGGCGCAGGTACTCGACCACCTCGGCCAGCACATCGTCCGGGTCTTCGCCTGACATATCGGCCTCCTGGCGGCTCAGTACAGCAGTTTGACGAGTTGCCCACCCGCGCCGGCCCGGCTGGGAAGCACGGTGACGACGGTGGCCCGCCTTGGCGGACGGAACTCGACGATGACCGGCGGCTCCTGTCCAACCAGCGCCACGCGCACACGGCGCTGACTGTCCACCATCCGCGCCGCCTCTCTTACCCGATCGCGGATAGCGCTGTAGCGCACCCGGCGATCCCTGAGCCGCTGTCTGACGTGCTCTGGAAAGTGAATGTGCCCAACGCTGATGTCCATTTGACTTTACCTGTTCTGTGTGCTAAAATTGTCTATCATTGGTTCCCATCTCGGGAGGAAACAGATGGACATTTCAGTTGCCGAAGCCCACAATCGCCTCTCGCGTTGGCTGAGCAAGATCAAGGACGGCCCCATCACGATCACGCGGCGCGGGAAACCCGTGGGCGTCATCATCTCGCCCGAAGAGTACAAGCGCCTCAGCCAGGTGCAGGCATATCTGCAAATGCTGCGCCTGTCCCAATCGCTGTGCGATAGCGGTGTGACCGCCCAGGAATTGGCCCAGGCCTCGCGCGCTGAGTTGGAGGAACGGCGATGATCGTGGACGTCAATGTGCTGCTGGCTGCGTTCTTTCCTGACGAGCAACAGCCTCAGGCGCAGGCGTTGATCCGCGACCACGTGGCCGGACGGGTGCAATTGTGCGCTCCCACTCTGCTGTTGTACGAGTTCACGAATGCAGTCGTGCAGGCGATTCGGCGTGGGCGCATCTCGGACGCCGACGGCCACGCGATCCTGACCGCGTTCGATGGCCTGGGCATCGATATGGCAACGGTACCCTGGTCGCAGATCGTGCCCCTGGCACAGCGGTTTGACCGCTCGGCCTACGATGCAGCCTATCTGGCGTTGGCGCAGACCAAAGGAGACACTCTGATCACAGGTGACCTGCGGATGTACAATGCCGTCCACGAACACCTGAGTTGGGTGTGCTGGATCGGCGACAGACCATCGGCGGGTTAAACGTCTGCACTGCCCCAGCCCCCGCGCGCTAGTGGCGTTCCCGCTGCCCGCGGTGACAGCGACGATGTTCGTTTGAGCGCCCATCTCTATCCCCTCGACTCCATCGCCAACCGCTGTGCCCATTCCTCGGCTATCCCGATCACAAGTGATGTAGCAGCACCGAGCGGCCGCAGCACTTTCTGCGCCGGGTCACGGCCTGCGTCGTCGTACCAGAGCAGGTGGTTCTCACTACTCATCCCTCCAGATCGGTGATCAATTGATGAAGGCTTCTCGCATCGTCGGTCAGGTGTTCAACGACAATTATAATTACCCATCGATGACAATTAGAAATGCCCACTAGGAAGATCGGTGCAGCCGTTGTACACTGGCCTCAACATAGAGGAGGCCAAGACGACAATGGCGGCAACCGACGCCCAAGTGAGGATTATCATGCGCGCAAGAGAAAAAGGTTGTACCCAAGAACAGGCCGCAGCCAGCGCTAATTTGAAAAGCCGCAAGACGGCGGCCAAGTATGAGAAGCTGGGAAAACTGCCCAGTGAACTGAAACTGCCACGCCACTATCGCACTCGAGCGGACCCCTTTGCAGAGGACTGGCCTACAGTGGCGAGTATGTTGGAGGCCACCCCCGATCTAGAAGCCAAGACGCTGTTCGAATGGCTTTGTGAGCAGCATCCGGATCGTTACCGACCAGTGCAACTACGCACCTTCCAACGGCACGTCGCCACATGGCGCGCTCTGCATCAATCCCAGGTAGCCATCTTGGAGCAGGTGCACCGGCCAGGCGAAGTGCTCCAGACCGATGGCGTGTGGCTGACCGAACTCGGTGTAACGATCCAAGGTCAGCCGTTCAAGCACATCTTGATTCACAGTATGCTCCCCTACTCGAACTGGGAATGGGGTCGGATTGCCCAATCGGAGTCGCTGGCAGCCCTGCAACTGGGACTGCAAAGCACACTGGTCAAGCTGGGTCACACGCCCCAGTATCACCGGACGGACAACAGCAGTGCGGCGACCTACTGGCCGGGTGCCAAGGCGCAAGACGGCCAGAAACGGGAGTATACCGACGGCTATCTACAACTGCTGAGTCACTACGGTCTCGAACCCCAGACGACCAATCTCGACTCGCCACACGAGAATGGCGACGTCGAATCGTCGAACGGTGGGGTTAAGCGCGCCGTCGAGCAGCACCTACTCCTGCGCGGGAGTCGCGATTTCGAGAGCATCGAGGCTTACGAAGCCTTTCTGTTCGACGTGATGAGCCGTCGCAATCGTCCCCGCAAAGAACGGTTGGCCGAAGAGTTGGCCGTGATGAAGCCGCTGGTCGCCACGTTGTCGGCCACCAACAGCCAGGTACGTGTCCGCGTTACACAGGGCAGCCTGATCCGTGTGCAGAAGAACATCTACTCGCTGCCGACCAGCTTGATCGGCCGCCGCGTGACCGTGCGCATCCACGAGTGGCGTCTGGACGTATACTACCAAACCCACCTGGTAGCGACCCTCCCACGCCTGAGCGGTGAAAAGCGGCATCACGTCAACTATCGCCACGTGATCGACAGCCTGATCCGCAAACCGGGAGGCTTCCGCGACTATCGCTACCGGGATGACCTCTTCCCCTCTTTGGTCTTCCGGCGCGCCTGGGAACGCCTGAAGCAGTGGCAGTCCCCACGCAAAGCAGACATCGCCTATCTGCGTATCCTCCGCCTGGCTGCGCGGAAGATGGAATCCGAGGTCGCCGCTGCGTTGGAACGCCTTCTGGCGACAGCAGGACGGTGGGATGAAAGCGACGTGGAGCGCATCCTGCAGCCTGAGCCTGTCCACATCCCCCAACTCGTCTGTGGCCAGGTTCACTTGCAGCAGTATGACCGACTCCTGGTGGAGGCCTGTCATGGCGCTTGACGTGCTCCACACCTACTGCAAAGCGCTGCGCCTGCCCACAGTGTCCCAGGTCATTGAGGATGCCTTGACCACGGCTCAACGCGAGGATTGGTCGCTGGAGATGTTCCTGTATCACCTCCTGGAACAGGAGATGGCTGGGCGGCGTGAACGGCGCATCACCCGTCTGATCAAGGCGGCCCACTTGCCCCCGGGGAAGACGCTGGAAAGCTTTGACCAAAAGCGGCTGCCCTTGCGCATCCGGCGTCAAATCCCCCAGCTGTGCGCGGGTGAGTTCATCGACCGGACGGAGAATATTCTCGTCTTCGGATTGCCGGGCACCGGCAAGACACACCTGGCGTCTGCGTTGGGCTATGAATGGGTGGAACGCGACTACAGCGTGTTGTTCATCCCCACCTTCAAGCTGGTCGGAGGACTGCTGCGCGCCAAGCGGGATTACGAGCTGGAGCGCGAACTGCGCCGCCTGGATCGTTTCCAGGTCGTCATTCTGGATGACCTGGGATACGTTCAGCAGAGCCGGGAGGAGATGGAAATCCTATTCACTTTTCTGGCCGAGCGCTACGAACGCCGCAGTGTGGTGATCACCTCCAATCTGGTTTTCTCTGAATGGGATCAGATATTCAAGGACCCTCTGACCACGGCGGCCGCCATCGACCGGGTGGTCCATCACAGCGTCATCATCGAGTTCGGTCGTGAGATGAAGAGCGTGCGTGCGGAAGAAGCCGCACGGCGCAACAGTATCCGCTTGGATACCCCTGAAGCCACCCAGGAGGCTGAGAGTTGATTTCTCGGCACAGGCTTGGACAGTCCGGCAAGACACCCTGCTGCAACCTGAGCAAGGGCGGCTTTGCATGGGCCGCCCGTGGAAAACCGCTCGTCTGGCAGCGCAAGGCTTTTGGCACCCAAGCCTCCTTGGTTGAGAAGAGCGCTGGGTCAACAGCGACGCGGTTTCCCACAGGCTACAACGGGCCGTGGAAAACCCTTGCCTCGGCGCCAAGGGGGCAGGGTTATGGAATGGTTGCCCAAGCGCATCTCCAAGCGAGCACGACGACGGGTTTACCACAGCCCTTGTTCTGCGCTGAGAGCTCACTGCGACGACTACGGGAGGTGGTCTCCTTTTCGACTGACAAAAGCGTGCAAAGTAGAACGTTCGTGCAGAAGCTACAGTCTGCAAAGGTATTCAATTGGGCAGCTCTTATGCCGCCCAGGATGCCGAGAGGTGGCTTCTCGGCATGGGCATTTCTAATTGTCGCCAATGTCCATTTCTAATTGTCGCTTGACAGTCAGGCCCAGCAGGTACTCTACGGTCGTGTCCAGGGCCAATGCAACACGAGCGAGAGTCACGGCTGCAACATTCGGTCGCTCGCCGGCCTCGAGGCGGTAGACCTGAGCCACACTGAGTCCTGTTTTCGCTGCCACGTCAACGGCCCTGAGGCCACGTTCCATTCTCAGGCCTTTGATCCGGCTTCGATTCGCAGATGGCGTGACTTGGTTATCGTTCATCGCTTCCTCCTGGTTCTCCTACAAATGCGAACGCGCCATCGATCCCGGATGGGGTCAACGGCGCGTGGGTTGACACAGACTGTGAGACGTTGTAAGATTGTCGCCAATTGGCGAGATATTTCATCAGTTGGCGACCCGAAAAATGGCGCCCAGGGTGGGACATACCCCGGCTTATCGGCCGACTTGGGCACCCCTGGCAGCCGCCACGGTCCACGTCCTCGCGGCTGGCCGAGCGGCACCCTACCGTAGGGGAGACTGATTGGCCTGCTCCGTTCATTGTCGCCGGCCCTGGGCGACACCAACTGGCAACCGCTACCTGAGTGATGACCCCGCCGGATGAGGGTTGAACGCGACAATCAAGGAATCGCCGACAAGATGCAACCGTGGCCCAGACGACATTCGAACCCCAGAAGCACGGATTCGCCTTCGTCAACTTGTGGATGCTTGATGAAAAGGATCGGCAGCAGTTATCCGAAACGTTCACCCGTTGTCTGAAATGGAGCGTCATCCTGGGAACGGCTGCCTTCGGGCTGCCGGGGGCATTGCTCGTCCCACGCGCCATCCGGGCATCGCGCGACAAACTGGAACGAGACATGGCACGCGGATATGGCCTGTGCGGGGGAATGTGCTTTACCGTGCTCGATTTCTACAAGGCCGGCCTGCCGCTGCCGCGCGGCCAGCACGCAGGCGACCAGCCCATCGGTGGAACCCCCCTGCGCAATTACATTTGGAGACGGCAGATTGACAGCCTCGTGCCCGACGCGGCGAGATTCCTGGCCTGGCTGATCATCCTGAATCACATCCCGGCTTACTGGCCGTTCAAGGGCGGACATGCCTGGCTGCTCGCGCAATCGAAGCGGGAGTGGCGGCGTGTGAAGGCCTCACTCGATGCCGGCGAGCCGGTACCCATCGGGCTAGTACGCGAGACGTCCAACGTCTTCGACAACCATCAGGTTTTGGCGATCGGTTACGAAGAGAGGGGGAAAGACCAGGCCGCGCTCTTCGTGTACGATCCGAACTGCCCCAACCAAGTCTCGGCCATCAGTCTCACGTTTGGCGAGCGCATGCTCCACGGCCAGCAGAGTTGCGGAGATGCGCCGCCGCTGCGCGGCTTCTTCTGCCAGACCTACAAGCCCTGTGATCCATCTGCTGCCATCTGAGGGACAGGATGACATCCTGTCCTACCCGTACATCTCCGCCACCGCCGCGTACACCCAGCGCATCTCCTTGCGCGGATAGTGCTGCGAGAGATAGCGCATCAAATTGGGCCGGTCGCGGGGGTCAAGGCCCGATTGCTCCACCAGCCCGCGTAGCCACTCCTTCCGCTGCAACTCGACCACATACTCGGTCCATACGCGGCGGATCAATTCCTCCTGCTGTTCGACGTGCGGCTTCTGAAAGTCGTTCTCCAGTTCCGCGATCAGGTCCTCCACCCGCCCGCCGGCAAAGTCGTAGCCGTTCTCACGCATCTTGTCGAGCGCCTGCCGGATCACCTCCCGCCCAATGGACTGATCCGTGCGCCAGTGGATCTCTTCGATAGAGGGCGGTTTACATTTGTAGTAATGCGCGACGCGAGCCGTCGAGATGACAAGCACGGCGCCTTCCTGCACGTAGCGGTCGGCGCCGGCAGCAGCGTTGGCCGCCTCCATCCTCTCCTGCCAGACGCGATAGGCCGCCGCCAGACCCGCCGCGTCGGGCGTCGCCACCTGGATGGACTCGACCAACTGGAAACCGTAGATTTTGGCGATGTGCGCCAGGCGGGGAAAGGCCAGCAACTTGTGGTGGCGAATGCCGGTGTGGAGCGTGAGTGCCAACGGTGTGTCGTAAGAGACGAGATGCGGGTTGCGAGAGCCCCACAACTCAAAGGCCAGCACCAGGCCATGCTCGCGCACCGCCCGCTCAACCGGCGTGGGATCGGGGAGCGCCTCGACGAGAAGCGCATTCCAGTTCCCCCAGCGGCTGGGCGTCAATACCGGTTGCAAGCGCGTGCGCGGGATGACTTCCAGCACGTTCTCCTCATCGTCGCGCAGCGCATAGAAGATAATGCAGGTGCCATCGAGTTTGATCGTGAAGCGGGCATCGGTCGCGCGCGGCGGGATAGGGATGACCAGTTGCACCTGGCCGTGGCGATCCATGTGGTACGGATAGGGGATTTTGGGCATGCCGGGGATGAATTCGAGCCGTTCCCGCCCCTCGACCTGGGTCACGGCGAGCGTGCCCAACCAATCGCTTTCCTGGCGGCAGAGGAAGCCGGAGAAGTGGATGTCGCCCGGCGAGCGGGCGTTAAAGTCCTGCCAATGCTTTGGGCCTACACCGGTGATGGAGACGATGGTTTCCAGATCGGCCATTTGAGGGGAAGGATCAACCCAGGCGCGCCGCCGAAAGAATGCCAGGATCGGTGTTGTGAAGCATCAGTTCCACCAGGCGGTCGGCGACGACGAAGGCCCAGGACAGCCCGCGGCTGCCAAGTCCCACCGCGAAGTAGACCCGCGATAGATGGGGTAGCCAGCCCACGAGCGGAAGCCCGTCGGGGGTAAAACCCATCGTGCCCGAGCGGTGGTCTGCCCGCTCTGTCTCGATCTCAGGAAAATAGCGCGTGGCAAAATGTATCAACCCATCGCGCACCGGGTCGTCCGGATCGGCCTGCGACTCTCCCGACTGAGTGGGTCTGCGCCACCCACCGATGAGCAGCCGGCGGTCGGGCAACTGACGGCAATACTCGTAGCCATAGTCGGCGGAGCAGGGTTGAGCCAGCACAATCCCGTCTAGCGGTTCGGTGGTGAAGACGAGGCTGCGCGTGGGAGCGACCTTGTCGGCGAAGTAAGCGTCGAACAACGGAGCGTAGCCGTCAATCGCCAGCACGACGGCGTCGCAGAGCACGGTGCGCCCCTGCGCCCAGACACGCACGCCGTCACGTTCCGGCTCCAGGCTGTAGACCTCGGTGTGCTCGTGGATAGTTACCCCGCTTTCGTCGAGCAATCGCCGCGCCAACGTAGAGGCGTCTACTATCACGTCGTCAGGCTGGCACAACGCAGCGAGGAAGCCACGGTTGAGCGGATCGGTCAGTTCGAGTTGCACGTCAAAGCCGTCCTCGCCGAGGAGCTCCGCCGATTCTGCCATCGCCTCCACCTCGGCCTCCTCGACGGCCAGGGCCAGACTGCCCGTGCGTTCGACCGGCACGCCCAGCCGGCCGGCCGACTCGATCAGCCGCATCTGTCCCTCCACGGTGAGCGCCCAGACGTCGCGTGCCCGCGAGCGACCATAAGCAGCGACGGCCCAGTTGTAGTGCCCGGCCAGGCCGGCAAGCACCATCCCGGCACTGCGTCCGGTCGCCCCGTCTGCGATGCTCTGGGCTTCCAGAACGGCGGTATCGAAGCCATCGCGGGCCAGGCGCGCGGCCACGGCTGCGCCTGTCAGTCCCGCCCCGACGACGACCACACCGCAGACGTCAATTCGTTTTTCCTGCCCGGTCCGCATCGCGGCTTCCCTCCAACCAATTAGCGGTTTCAAGGCCCTTGACGAAACCGAAGTGGCGATCGGCAGTGAGCACCGCCAGTCCGTGCAGCCGGGCGACGGCTGCGATCTGGGCGTCGGTGCCGGGGATCGGACGGCCTCTGGCCTTTAACTCGGCCTGGATGCGCCCGTACTCTTCGGCGGCGGCCTCATCAAAAGGCAACGTCGAAGCCAACACACGCAACGCTTGCAGGCGTGCCAAGTTGTTGCGCACCCGCTGGCTGGCATAGACAGCGTAGTAGAGTTCGCCTACGACAGTAATCGGGAGAAAAAACAGGACACCGTCGACGAGGCTACGGCGAACCCGGCTCAGGATCGGTTCGTCCCCGTCCATCAAACGAGAGGCATGGTTGGTATCTAGCAGGTAGGCTGGCACAGAGCCTGCAGCTCCATCTCTCGTGCATATTGAATGTCCGCCAGAATGCTATCCAACCCACCGGGCAAAAAGCCGGGGGGACCAGAGGCCAGAAAATCGAGCGCCTCCTGAGGGGTCATGGGCGCGGGCTCCATCTGACGCTCACCCGGACATACCACCTTTGCCATCCCCCCAGATGCAACATAAGGCGCCGCGGCCTCCATCACTGCCATCTCGCGCCGGGTCAGCCGCTCAGCCAAGGCGCGCACGGCGGCGAGGTCCTCCTTCGAAAGCGCGCGCAAGAGGTGAAGCAGATCGTCCAGTTGACCGGTGTTCTCGCTCAAGGCCACCACCCCCTCGCTCTATATTCTACCCCGAATTCGCCTTCCGCGCCACTGCGGTCAACACGTGGTAGCGGCTATCGGCGTAGGCGATGTCAACCTCGCCAAAGGTCTCGCGGATGAGGTCGGCGTAGCGCAGGAAACGGTTGGCGACGAGGAAGAACCGCCCGCCACGGCGAAGCACGCGCGCAGCGTCGCGCACGAACTGATGGGCCACCTCGTAATCCACACCAACGCCCTGGTGAAAGGGGGGATTGGTAACGACGACGTCGAATCGGCGGTCGAGCACTGCAGAGGCGCAATCGGATAGCAGCACCTCGGCGTTGGCGACACCGTTAGCGGCGAGCGTGCGGCGGGCAGATCCAATGGCGCGTACGTCGGCGTCCACCAGCACAACGCGCCCCTCGACCGCCCGGCGGGCTGCTGCCAGTCCAGCCAGCCCCGTCCCACAGCCCAGGTCGAGCACACGGTCGCCTGCGCCGATCTCCATCGCGCCCACCAGTGCTGCGGTGCCTTCATCGAGCCGATCCCAGGCAAAGACGCCCGGTTTGCTCACCAATATCGTCTCGACGCCGTCGAGGGTGACGGTGCGCGTGATGTAGCTATCTACCGGCGGGGGAAGATGCAACCTGGCAGGCCTGGTTGCCAGCGCGACGTGATAGCCCTTCTTCTGCCGCACGACGGCACATTGGCCGAATACCCGGCAGGCATAGGCTATGGCCCCCTTTACCCCCGCGCGCGTGTGAGCGACGAGATATAGCCGCCCGCCGGGTCGGAGCACCCAGGCCGCGCCGCGAATCAACTCTTCCTGCACCGCCCGCTCGCGCGGGAGATGGCTCAACACCAGATCGAACGACTCCGGTGCAAGGCCCGTTACACCGTCACCCAGGCGCACTTCAGCGTTGGCAAGGCCGTTTGCCGCAAGCGTCCGCTGGGCGCAGGTCAGCACCGTCACATTGCAGTCTACGAGCGTCACGTGTCCCTGCGACGTCAGCCGCGCTGCCACCGCGCCGATAACGCCTGTGCCACAACCCAGGTCGAGTACCTGCTCGCCCGTGCCAACCTCGGCAACCTCCAGCAGCGCGGCGGTGCCGGGATCGAGCCGCTCACACGACCAGACGCCGGGCTTGCCAATGACAGTCACCTCGCAGCCCCGGACCGCGACAGTAAACTGGCGGAAGGTGTAGTAATCGTGACTATTGATACTCATAACAACTTCCCCCGATGAACTCGCGCAACAGCGAATCGGGCGGGATGGCAGAATCGTCCTCGACAGGAGTGATAGCCTGCAGCAGATGGAAGACGCGGGTGGCACGCTCAAAAGCGTCCTGGTGCAGCGGATCGTCCCGGTATTGCTCGGCCCAGCGCGCAAAGTGCTCGAATAAGCGCACCCGCATAACGGGGAGTTCATAGGGCAGGCTGCTGTTGACGATGTAGTCGGTGGTGTTGACGTAAGGGATGATGTGACGCAACTCGCTCGTGCGCACGTAATGCCAGTGTTCCAGGGTGCGTTGGGGATCATAGGCGCGGTAGGCCGCATCGCGCACCATGCGCCGCATCAGCCGCAGGTCGGCCCAACGCACGTAGCGCCCGTCGGGGCCTTTCATCTGCAGGAGCGGCTCGAGGTACAAACTGAACTTGCGCTCGTCGTCTACGTCCTTCGTCATCTCCGGATAGAGCCCGTGCAGGCTGTCAATCAGGATGACGTCGTGCGGGCCGATGCGCAGCGGAGTCTGGTTGTTGTACCGTTTGCCGGTCTTGAAATCGTAACGCGGGAGCAGCACCTCTTCGCCGGCGATCAGCCGCACCAGGTGCTCGTTGATCAAGGCCAGGTCCAGCGCCTGCGGCGTCTCGAAATCGTAATCGCCGAACTCGTCCCTGGGGTGGAGTTCGAGATCGAAGAAATAGTTGTCCACCGTGAGCAGCACCAGGCTCAACCCCATCTTGCTGAGCAGATGGCTCAACTTGATCGTCGTGGTCGTCTTGCCCGAGGAAGAAGGGCCGGCGATGATCACGATCTTGATCTGCTCGCGTCGCTCGCGGATCATCTCGGACGCGGTGGTGACGTCCTCGTGGTAGGCATGGTCGGACTCGCGCACGATCTCGGCGAACTCGCCGTGCGCAATGCGCTCGTTCAGCCGCTCGACGGTATGCAGGTCGTGCTCGACTGCCCAGTTGAGCACCTCCCAGATTTTCCGCCAGGGGATGTTATCCGAGGGCAACGCCGAGCGGCGGGCCCGCTCCGCGCGTTGGCGGGCGCGTTCGTCGCGGTACAGGATGTACGCCTTGGCTGTCTTGGCGTGGCCGTTCTCGATCAGCACCTTCTCGACTACGTCCTGGATCTCCTCGACGGTCGGGATGTGATCGGGCGGCGTGATCTCTTCAAGCATCGCCACCACCTGATCGGCCAGGCGCTCGGCGATGGTGCGATCGCGTCCGCCTACAGCCACCGCCGCGCGGTAGATTGCATTGGTGATACGCTCCTTGTTGAAGGGCACCACCGCGCCGGTCCGTTTGACGACGTGAGTAAGCCTCGCCATCTTCTCATCTTCCACCACCGGCTACAGGGCTTCGCCAGAACGTATATCCGGCAGCCGCACCGGCCAGAATGTCGGAGAGCGGCCAGAAGAGGCCCGGCAACACCGAAGGCGGCGCGAGCGAGAGGACACTCCGGAAGTTACACCAGTTTGCCGCTCCATACGCGACCATCGCCAGGGCCAACAACAGGTTTGCGCCTCGCTCATCGCCTGTCGCGTATACCCAGGCCCATAGCGCGACATACAATATCGCGGCGTCAAAGACGGGGTAGCATGCCGCCGTCGAAAAGTCAACCAGGTGCGCGGGCGCGATCTCTTCCTCACCCAGCCCGGGCCGGAACAGGGCAAACCAGACCACCGCCGTTGCTGCCAGCGTGACCAGCACCGCCCCTGCCCCGCGCCAGCGAACCGTCCGGCCTGGGTAACGCCAGAAGGCCAGGAAGACCAGGACGTAGCGCACCAGGTACAACAGGTCAACCAGGCTGAAATAAGGCAGGTCCCTACCGGTCGCCACCTCGTACACGCCCCAGGCCACATTCCCCAGCAAGCCCACACTCCAGCCGGCCATCAGCAGCCACCAAAATACGCGGGCCCCGGTTGACCAATACCCTGCCCACCAGAGTAATCCGATCACAGCCAGGATGAGCAGGGAACTGAACAGCGCATCCAGCATCATCCCCCGGGTGGCCGGAATGAGGCAGGTGATCAGCCAGGCCAGCGCAAACAGCACGCCGGCGCCGATCAGAACAGAGGATACCCATCTCATCTTGTCAGCAGGTCTAAATGGCATCCATTGCCTCTCTCATAGCGCGGCCTCCGTCCGCAACCCAAAAAGCGCGGACGCAGACAAACGCAGATGAACGCTGGGTTTTTTCTTCATTCTGCGAAAATCTGCGTGAATCTGCGTTCCAAAAATCTTCGCGGTTACAATGGTTTTTCGAGAGCAATACTATAGCGCGGCTCTCGCCGCAACTCAATCTCATCGGACACGGATTTTCACGGATTGAGAAACACGATCTTCATCCGTGTTCATCCGTGAAATCCGTGTCCCCAAAATCAGCGGGACATCCGTACTATAAACAAAGGCGCCACCCCGGCGAAGACGATCATCGCCAGAGGCAGCGCACCATTCCCGAACATATCCGCCGGTCACAATTCCGAATTGTCTTTGATGAACGCAATCAACTCGTCTACTTGCGCGTAAGCCAGGCAGGTCACTGTATCTGCCGCGCCGTAATAGAAGGCGATGCGGCCAGTGGGCGCATCGTACAGCGCCGCGCACGGGAAGGCAACGTTGGGTGTATCGCCGACACATTCGTATAGGGTCTGAGGCGACATGATGTACGGCGCGGTGCGGTAGAGCACCTTCCACGGCCGGTCAATATCCAGCAACGCAGCCCCGGCGCTATAGACGTAGCCGTTGCACGAAAGCAGTACGCCGTGATAGATGAGCAGCCAGCCCTCGGTCGTC
This sequence comes from Anaerolineae bacterium, assembly GCA_034432855.1. GTDB lineage: Bacteria > Chloroflexota > Anaerolineae > B4-G1 > B4-G1 > DAOUBA01. The sequence continues at coordinate 34,271 of DAOUBA010000236.1, forward strand.
TCGATGGGGGTAGGGCCAGCGCCGATCTTGAGGCTCTGCCAGCCGCTCTTCGTCGTCATCACCAGGCGATGTTTGCCCCAGTAGCACAGGTCAGGGCTTTCGCTGTAATAGATGTCCCCCCACGGCGTGTGGCCGCGATCGCTGGGGCGGCTAAGCATCGCATAGTTCCCGTTGATCTTGCGCGGGAACAACACGCCGTTGCGGTTATAAGGCAGGAAGGCATTCTCCAACTGATAAAACTCTTCAAAGTCGTAGGTATAACCCACGCCGATGGTCGGCCAGCCCTTGTAGGCGTTGCACCAGGTGATGTAATAGCGATCCTCGATCCAGCACACGCGCGGGTCATAGCCATAGTACCACTGGCCCACGTCGGGGTCATCGCAGATCCAGTGGATACGCTCCGGCTCGATCTCCCACGTGAACCCGTCCTTGCTGAACCCGCGATGGAGTTGCATGGCACGTCGCCTGTCGTCGCAGCGAAAAACCCCGGCAAACGCGCCTTTGAACGGGACGACGGCGCTATTGAAAATGCTGTTCGAGTTCGGCAGCAGATCGCGCGGAATGATAGGATTCCTGGCCGAGCGCCACACCACGTCACGACAGCCTGCCGGCCTGTCCTCCCACGGGATATTGGGCAGAGCCGAGCCTATGATCGTTTGCTTCCTTGCGGCTCCCATGCTAAACTCCTCCTGTGAATGATGCTACAATTGTAGCATAATTCGGTTTTGGGACAAAACGACTATAGAAAGCGCGGCTACTCGAGCCCCAACAGATGGCTGGTGTCGTTCATGAGCAGGATGGTATACACACCATCTTGCGCCTCAAAGACGTTGACGGCACAGGTGTCCTGTCCCAATCGCCAGAAGCGCTCGTTGCCCAGGCCAAGCACAGCACACAGGAGCACGCGGTTGGTGCAGGTGTGCGAGACCAGCGCGACGGTCTGGCCGGGGTGACGCCTGATGACCTCCTCCAGCGCTGCCACGACCCGTTCGCGCACATCATCGAGGCTCTCACCACCAGGAATACGCACGGTATGAGGTGCCTCTCGCCAGGCCCGATAAAGTTCAGGGTAACGTTGCGCGACCTCCTCGCCCAAGAGCCCTTGCCACTCGCCAAAGTCAATGTCCAGGAGCCCTGCCAATGGCTGAACCTGCAGGCCCTGGGCACGAGCAACCGCCTCGGCCGTCTGCATCGTGCGGCGCAGGGGGCCGGCGTAGACGGCAACGACCGGCCAGCGCGAGGCCACGTAGCGCCCGGTAGCCTCGGCCTGACGCAGCCCAAACTCGTCCAGTGGAATATCCGATTGCCCGCGAAAGCGCGCCTCGCGGTTCCACATCGTCTGGCCGTGGCGGATGAGGACGATGCACGTCGCGCCGTTCATCCCAACACCACCCCTCGCAGGTCAATCAGACCCGCGTCGGTCGCGCCCAGGCCCAGCGCCTGAGCGGTCATCAGTTGTCGCGCTCCATCCACGATGTGGCCTGCGCTGCGGCCGGCAGCCTGACGCTGGCGCACCAGGATATCGCGCGCAACCGTGTCCAAGGCTACGGGGTCGAAGGACAGGAGCAATGCATTTTCGCGCTCCGGCCTGTTCCAGTTGTCCGGGCTCACGTTGAGCGCCGCCCCGACGATCAGGCGCGTCTTGTCACACACGTTGGGTTGGGCGTTCAGTTCGGCGATGGCCGGGTCGCACCAGTCGCCGTGCAAGGCCTCAGGGCGATCTACCGAGCCGTAGTGATTCTTCATCGCCACGCTGATGCCCGCGCCGCCGTGTTGCTTGGGTATGGGAAGATTCACAACGGCGTCACAGATATCCAACTCCCGGTAAAAGCGCACGGTCGCCTGAGTCAGCACGGCCTCGTTGCCCGTGCCGCGCGCGCCGTGACACTGTACGCCCGCCCCACCCTCGTTGAGCGTATAGCCGGCGGCCGCCAGTTCGCCGTCGCTGCGGTCGAAGATGAGAATGTTCTCCGGCGGGAGGCCGGCATCCTGCAAACGTTGGGCTACAGCATAGGTCACGGCGGGCTGCGTGGGGCCGCCAGAGGCGATGCAATTGACCTTGAGCAGCACCCGCTCGCTCGCGTCGAACAGCGCGCGCCAGACCGCCAACACGTCGATCTGTCCGGCGAGCGTGCTGAGGCCGGCATCGAGCATCTGCAGCACGATGGCCAAGTCGGGTTGGTCGCCGGCCCAGACTCCGTCGTGGCGCACGAGGACGACGCGGCTGGTAGGGGTGGCCGGCCAGTGGGCCATCAGCGCGGCGCGGTCCAGCACGGACGCCGACGTCGCTGGCGCAGGAGACGGCGGGGCGGTAGGCGTTGCCGGGACGGGGGTGTAGGTGGATGGGAGGGATGCGTCAGGCGGAGGAGCAGGATACGGCGTCGGCGACACGGTTGGCGCAGGCGTGGCAGAGGGCAGTATCCTTGTGTCCCGGCAACCGGCAAGCCAGACCGCCAGGGCACCGGCACCCAAGCCGAGGAAGGTGCGACGGGAAAGTGACCGGCTCTTTCCCGGCTTCTGGTCTGGGTGATCAGAATGCTTGAGGGACGTTGGGTCTTTCCAGTTCAACCAAGGTTCCATTTGCTGCGAAGTATACCACCTGTATGCTAGTTTCACAACACAACTACAACCCTGAGAGGGAGCCGGGCAAAACAAAAAAACCCAGCCGCAGGGCCGGGCCTGAATCAAGCGAGACCGGGTATCAAGCAATTCCAATCAAGTTTGCTGGTGATTGCCCACATCTTCGATGTGACACATCCCGATACCCAAGGAAAGGGATTTTTCGGGGGGTTGGGGGGG
>DAOUBA010000237.1:0-27636 GCA_034432855.1 Anaerolineae bacterium
ATCCGGCACTTTCTGCGCGGATTTGGGCTGATTTGGCCGCCAGTTGAGCCCATTCAGGGTCTCAGGAGCTATGCGCGGAATTCAGTTGTGCGTATATCAAACTTGCGTGCAAACCTGATGCTAGAGACCCATCCGCCTGGCCCGCGCCACGACCTGCCAGCGTTCCGTGAAGCGGTCGCCTTCGACGCCGTGAGCCTCCTCGTAGAGCGCCGTAGTCGGGCAGATGTGATACGGCACGCCGTAGAAACAATCGCCGATGCGCCAGCGGTCGGCATCCGGGCACTCGACGACCAGGTGCTCCTCGTTGTGCCTCAGTACCTGCCCCACATCCAGCCCCAGAATTTCCACACGCGGGTGGGGCATCTCGGAGGCGACCGCCTTGGTGCCCAGATCGAAACACAGCCGGTCGCGGCCGGGCTTGCTGATGACGCGCGTCAGCACTGCCGCCGCACAGAGGAAATCCAGGTCGGGGTAACTCCGATAGCCGGCGTCCCAGAACACGGTCGTTCCGGGACTGAGTTCGATCCCCTCCCGCTGCGCGTGAATGGGAAAAGTCGGGCTGCCCCCGGCGACGATAACGGGCACAGGCAGGCCATCGCGTTCGATCTGCCGGGCCAATTCGCTCACCGGTGCATAGTCCTCGTCGCACCGGATGCGCCGTTCCTGCGGATCACGCTCCTGGATGTGGCCGTCGTACACGTGCAGGCCGCCCGGTTCCAGCACCGGCAATTCGGCGATGAGGCGATACAGGCGGATGGCCTGCATGCCCGGTGGAACGCCGGTGCGGTGCATCCCGTTGTCCACGTCCAGCCACACGCGGGCGATCACCCCCGCCACACAGCTCGCTTCGGCAAGACGACGGATGCTATCTTCAGAATCGGCGATGGCGGCGAACCGGGTCGCGGGGTAGGCGCGCACAAGTTGGACGAAACGCCCGACGTTCGGCCCGACGAGCGGATAGGCCAGCAGAACCTCGGGCGCGCCGCATTGGGCTACCATCTCCGCTTCGGCGATCGTGGCACACTTGAACTTACGGATGCCGTGGTGCATGCACAGATGCACCACCTCCGGCATCTTGTGCGTCTTGACGTGCGGCCACAACCGCCGGGCATCGCCAGCGATGGCGACCATGCGGCGGATGTTCTCCTCCACGCGCTCGCGGTAAATCAGCAGCGCGGGAGAGGGAATCTCATCGGCGTTCTCGACCCGATACCAATCTGTATCGGCCATCACGCCAACTCGAAAATGGCCTCGACTTCGACAGCGATGTTCATCGGCAGCATCGCGCCGATAGCGCTACGCGCCCCCACACCGTTCTCCGGGCCGAACACCTCCGCCATCAGTTCGCTAAAGCCGTTGATGACCGCCGGGTGCTGGTCGAAATCGGACGTGCTGTTCACCATCCCCAGCGTCTTGACCAGCCGCCTGACCCGGTTCAGGCTGCCCAGGTGCGCCCGGATAGTCGCCAGCATCGCCAGCCCAACCTGGCGAGCGGCTCGCTTGCCTTCCTCAAGCGTCAAATCCGCGCCCACCCGGCCCTTGATGAGCGAGCCGTCGTCGAGCAGTGGGCCGTGCCCGGAGACATAGAGCAGATTGCCCACCACCAGGGCAGGTTTGTACACACCCACCGGCTTGGGTGGCGGGGGCAGTTGCAGGCCGAGTTCGGCAATGCGATCTTCGGGCTGAATGGTCATCTTCTACTCCTTAACGTTTGTGGGTTGGCATCATTTTACGCGAATTCTGCACTTGCGCCAACTCGTCCACGGTTCGCCGGGATACGTGCTACTGCAACAGCGCCTGCAGTTCGGTCAATGTCGTGATACGAGACACACGCTTGACGAAGGTGTACAGGTCGGCGCTTTGCTCGCGCAAGCGGCGCACCGCCGGCCCGATGGGGTCCTCTCCTGCCGCGCCGGGCTCGTCGGCATAGGCCCCGTAGAAGGCGAAATAGGCCTGATTCAGTTTGCGGATCTCGTAACCGTGCTCGACGAATACCCGCCGTCGCCATTCCATGTACATCTCCGCCTCCCTCACCTTGCCCTGCGCCAACAGTTCGTCCACGCGGACGCGCGTCGCATGCATCTCGGCACGAAAATCGAACGCGGCGGGCTGTGCGGGCTGCGGCTCCGCTGAAGATGTCACAGGCGGCGATTCCGGCGGCAAGAGTTCGGGATAGTAGCGGGCTACCACCTGCCGCCCAACCTCCTTGCCCACAATGGAGGCCACCGTCTCGTTGATGGTGCGTGCCTCCGGCGAGGCCTCATAGTTCCAGCCCAGCGGCCTGAAGAGCAGGTAGTGGTGCGTCCACTCGTGAGGTGCTACCTCGGCCAACCAGGTCGGCGAGTCGCTTTCCAGGAGCATCGCCGGATAGGCTCCCAGCCCGCCGATGCCGGTCACCAAAGAGGAAACATCGAAAGTGCGGTCTATCCGCTTCTCGATAGCCTCCTGCTGCGCAGTGTCCAGCCCGTGGCGCAGGCCGAGTTGGAAGATCGCCTCGATGCGGTCTCGAGGGGAGACTATCAGCATCATCGGCAGCGGGGTAAAGCGCACACCGACGGGTGGGAACTCTTGGCCCAGTATGCCGAATCCATTGCGCACCAGAGTGCTGGCCGTCTGCTCCTCCAGAATCGCCTCGGCGACCGGCTGGCGGGCTGCCTGTTCTGCCCGCAGGTCCGCCAGGTGGGCACGCAAGCCGGCGGTCGCCACTTCCGGATCCGCCACTTCCGGGTCGGTATAGGCCTTGCGGATCTCCGAGTCAACCCGCTGGATTTCACTCACCAGCCTCAGATAGCCGAGGAAGAAATCGTGGCGGGCCTGCTCGTCCATGTAACGCTGCGGCGCGATCAGGCTATACACCAGTTTGCCCACCACCGCCCTGATCTCCCAGCCCACAAAGTCGAACTGCTCGCTGGCCAACATGTAGTGGATGCGAGTCTCAAAGCGGCCGGGGGGCGGGCCGTTGACTGATAGCGTCAACAACAACGAGACCAGTATCAGCAGCAGCCACTGATGACGGGCGAGCCAATTCAGGAAACCCCTGAGGTAAAGAAGCGGTTTTCGATAGAATGCCATTCGTTTCCCTGGAGATTGTATCAGACGGCGTACGCTTTGGCAAGGCCGCAGTTGCGCAAAAGCCTCGCTATAGGTATAATGACGGCTAACTGTCGGCCGCCGGGAGCCGCGATAGGCCGACCTACACTGGATGCGGAGTTTGCAATGGACTTGAGAGCGCAGCCGCCCGCAGTGACGACTTTGGCCGTTCAGCGACAAAAGTTGCTGCTACGAACTGTAGCCTTGTTGACGGCGCTGGCCTGCGCGGCCTGTGAAGCCACGCCTGTTATCCCAACATCCCCTTCCCTCCCAACGTCCGGTGAAGTGACGCCTGTACTCACCCCAACCTCTGTCCTCACGTCCACGGAGGCTCCCCTGGCGGCGCTGGTCAACGGCCAACCGATCTATCTGGCCGACTATGAGCGCGAAGTACGTCAGCACCAGGCCGATATGGGGGAAACCGACATCACCCAGGCGCGCGGCTGGATCCTGGAATGGATGATCACGGAGGTATTGATCGAACAGGTAGCGACGACAGCGGGTGTCGTCGTCTCCGACGCTGACGTGGACGCGCAGATGCAGCAGATCGTCGCGGAGAACGGGGGTGAGGAGGCGTTCCAGGCCAAACTGGCGGCGCGCGGCGAGACCTACGAGGATGCCCGGCGCAAGCAGCGCCGGGAGATGATCGTAGCGGCGATGAACCAACGGATCAGCGATGCTGTACCAGAGGTGGCCGAACAAGTTCACGCTCGCCACATCCTGGTGGACACTCAGGAAGAGGCCGAGCGTATCCTGGCCCAACTCCAGGCCGGCGCCGACTTTGCCACGTTGGCCCAGGCGTATTCGCAGGACGCCAACACCCGCGACAGCGGCGGCGACCTGGGCTTTTTCCCGCGCGGCCTTCTCCTGACCGCGCCTGAAGTGGAAGAGGTCGCTTTCGCCCTGCAACCCGGCCAGTTCAGCGGAGTGGTAACCAGCCCGCTGGGTTACCACATCGTGCAGGTCGTCGAGCGCGACCCGGCTCGGCCCATCAGCCCAGATGACCGGCAACTGTTGCAGGAACGGGCGCTCCAGGAGTGGGTCGGGACTTTGTGGGCCCAGGCCACGATCCAGACGTTCGTTGACGTGGCTCCCTGAGGCGCCACTCGTATAGGAGGGCGGAGATGAGGAACAGAAACGGAAGCGCCAGGGTTTTCAACCTCCTGACCGTCGTAATGCTCGCAGCCACACTGTGCCTGGTGGGCTTCTACGGAATGATCGGGGTCGGCATCTACAATCCATTTCCGCCTCCCACTGCCATTCCCATCGCCCGGTTGCCGACGGAAACGGCGACGCCCACGCCGGGCGGCCCGACAGCCATCCCGACCTGGACGCCAACCCCCACCCCCACCATCATGCCCACGCCGCTCCCGACGAACACACGCACGCCCACGTTAGAGCCAACTCTGGTCACAGTGGTGCTTCCCACTATTACTCCCACGGACACGCCCACCCCCCGGGTCACACGTAACCCGCGTTATCCTTTTACCTGCGAAGTCCAATTACGTCGCCCAGAGTACGATCACTGGAGCGGCGTCGCCGGCCACGTGCAGGACCTCGAGGGCAACCCGCTGCCGGGCTATTACGTCAGAGTGGAAGGGCCAGCGCCGCCAGGGACATTCACAAAACGCGCCGGGGAAGATGCCCGCATCAACATGATCTACGGTAACGATGCCGCCTGGGAACAGGAACAGAACCCCGTCGCCTACCAGGCAATGGAAATCCGGGTGCAATTGTTCAACAGCCGGCCCAACGCCCGCGGCGAATACGATGCGGTCTCCGACGTGGTCATTGTCCAGTTGGGCGGGTACGCCAGCGGCTCGCTGGGGTACGTGACCTGCACCAAGAACTGGGAGGACTGGCCGTAAACCAAGCCGATGTGGAGTAGCCTTTCCAGGCTGCCGGCAGGCGCGTCGACAGGCTGGAAAGCCTGCCCCACGAACCTATGACAAGAGGTGCAACGTGGTAGATAAACGGGTAACCACCGGAATCAAAGGGCTCGATGAGATGCTGGGCGGAGGGTTCATCCCCGGCGCGATGGTCCTGGTGCGCGGCGCGCCGGGCACGGGCAAGACCTCACTGGCGCTCCAGTTCCTCATCCACGGTGCGAAGCACAACGAGCCCGGACTACTCATCTCCTTCGAGGAATTCCCCAGTTCCCTCTATCACGATGCCGAAACGTTGGGATGGGATTTGAAGGAACTGGAGAAGAGCGGAAAACTGCACCTGATGTTCACCTCGCCGGAGGTCTTCCTCGCCAGTCTGGAGACGCCCGATAGCCGTCTCAACCGGCTGCTCCTCGAGGCCAACATCCGCCGGCTGGTGCTCGACAGCGTGACCCATTTCACCCGCCTCACGGGTAACGCCCAAGAGTTGCGTCGCATCTACGCCACGGTGGCGAACGGCCTGCGGCGCGAGGGGGTCACGGCAATACTGGTGGCCGAAGAAGGCCGCACCGAGTATCAGCAGGCCGACAAGGGTGGCCTCTCGTTCATCGCCGACGCCATCATCCTGCTGCGCTACGTAGAAATCGAAAGCGCCATGCAACGCGCCCTCGTCGTGCTCAAGACACGAGGGTCCGATCACGCCAAGGAGATCCGTCGCTACGAGATCGGCCAGGGGGGGATCACCGTCCTGGACGTCTTTGAAGGGCGCGAGGGACTACTCAGCGGCATACCTTACCGGGCGCCGGCATATTGACAACATCGTTGAAGAAGGCATCTCCGCCTTATCGGGTTCGGAGAAACTTCCTGCGGTCGGGCCCAGGGATGTTGGAACTGTCGGCAGAAGAGCAGGCGCTCCTGGCGGGAGATTTGGGCCCCGGTGTGCGCAAGGCGATGGAGATCGTCGTCGCGCTGGGGCAGATTTACGGCGCCCGGCGGCTTGTGCCGGTGAGTTCCGTACAGGTGGCGGGGGTCAGTTACCGCAACCTGGGAGAGGCCGGGCTAGAGTTCCTGCGCGAGTGGGCCGACCAGGGTGCACGGGTGCGCGTGCCCACGACGCTGAATCCGGCCGGAATGGATCTCACGGCCTGGCGGGAACTGGGCTTTTCGGAAGAGTTTGCCCGGCAACAACTGGCCGTCGTCGAAGCCTATGAGCGGCTGGGCGTGGACTTGACCTGCACCTGCACACCCTATCTGGCGGGCAACGTTCCCGGTCCGGGCGAGCACATCGCCTGGGCCGAATCCTCGGCGGTGAGTTACGCCAATTCGGTGCTGGGGGCGCGTACCAACCGCGAGGGCGGCCCTGGGGCGCTCGCCGCCGCCATCGTCGGGCGCACCGCTGCCTACGGCCTGCATCTGGACGAGAACCGCCGCGCCACGCTGCGCGTGGAGGTGCGCTGCCCGGTGCGGACACTTGCGGACCTGGGCGCGCTAGGGTATCTCGTCGGCAAAGCCGCCCGCGACCGTGTGCCGTATTTCGTGGGATTGGACATACCTGCCCCGTACGACGCCGCACTGAAAATCCTGGGGGCAGCGATGGCCGCGAGCGGGGCGGTGGCGCTCTACCACGTCGCGGGCGTCACGCCGGAGGCCGACCGATCCGGCATCCTCTCCCCCGATCACGAGACGCTCGTGATAGACGACTTGCGCTCCGCCTACGCGGCGCTCGACTCCGGCGCCCGTCAGATTGACCTGGTCTGGTTCGGCTGCCCGCACGCGAGCATCGAGGAGATCGCCGAGATCGTGCGGCTGCTCGCCGGGCGGCGGGTGCAGACGGCGCTGTGGATCACGACCGGGCGGAGCGTGCGCGAGCAGGCCGTCGCCCAAGGGCTGGTCGCCGAGATCGAAGCCTGTGGCGGGCGGGTGGTAGCAGACATGTGTGTAGTTGTCGCGCCGATGCAGGAGTTGGGCTTTCGCACCCTGGCGACCCCCTCGGCGAAAGGGGCCTTCTACGCCCCCTCGCATGCCGCGCTGATCGCGCACTATGGGACGATCGAGCAATGCGTGGAGGCGGCGGTCACGGGTAAATGGCCGAGACAATGTCCTTCTCCCGGCAATTGTTGTGTGCTATAATGTCGGCACACGAGATGGAGGCAGGTGATCCAGATGCTCGAGACAGTGATTTCCAAGCCGATTCACCGGATCTTGACCGACCTGACCCGTGAGCCGCGGGTCGAAGTGGCGCTGCCACTCGCCGTAAAAGACCTGGTACGCCTAAGGTTAAAGGAAGCGCGGGAACGGCGGGAAGCACTGGAGCAGCGCTACGGAATGGATTTTGCCACGTTCAAGCAGGCATGGAGTGAGGGGAGACTCGCGGATGCCCATTCTTATGAGGTAGAGCGTGATTACTGGGAATGGGAGGCGACGGTCACTGATGAAGAACGCCTGAATCAGATGCTTGAAAACCTGTTATGACCCTGACCGAGTTTGAGCAGTTGGTATTTGCCGCCGCAGCGGCATCACCAGTTTGCGGCGTCCCGATCGTCCGTCAGTTGACTCCCACTTCGATTACCCTGCGCCTTGTCGTGACCTTTGGCGGGTTCATCGAGGCATTCTACAACGAACAGACCGGTACGACGGCCTATGCCCTGATTCAGCATGGTAGACGCACCTTTGGAGCAGACAATACGGGCGGGTGGCACAAGCATCCCTTCGACGATCCCGATCACCACGTACCTGTGACGAGCGCAATTCCCTTTGCCCAGTTCATCACCGAAATCGAGCAGCAGTTTGCTGCTTGATCGGAGTCGCCAGTGCCGCAGCCCGCTCAAACGCCTGGGTACATTTGCGCAATGCGTGGAGGCGGCGGTGAGCGGAGGTGTGAGGGTTACTTGCCCGCTTGCGCCTTCTCCCACAGGTCACGATAAACCGCTTGTACGGAAGGATCCAGACGTTCGACCAGCGCCAGGGGAAGATGTAGATGCACGATCAGGTCCTGCACATCGGCGAGATCGCGCAGACAATGAGGGGCACTCATCCCCGAAGCCAGTTTCAACGCGATCAGTTGCTCCAACGCCACGACGCGAATCCCCTCTACCTCGACCGCCACACCGGGCATCGTCGGGTCGGGGAAAGCGACTCCCTTGGGCAAGCCGTCCCCCGGATATTCGCCTGCCGTCACGATCTCGATGCGCACGCCGCTCTCGGTATCCCGAAACGTCTTGGTCGCGCCGCTGAACGCAGGCCGGTAGCCTCGTCCTACCAATCGGTCACGGAAACGCTCCAGCCCGTCGGGCGTCAGCAAGAGGCCAATGTCTTCCGTCAAGCGTGGATACCCGTGCTTGGCCAGGGCAAGCCCACCCAGCAGCGCGTAAGGGATTCCTTCTTTATCCAGCCGCCGCACCAACCGGCGCAGCGCACCGCGCAATTTCCCCCCACCAGCGAAATAGGCGCTGGCTTCGCGGAGCATGCCCTCTCCGCCCTGTTGCAGTAGATATTCGTAGGCTGGCTCTGGTCCTTCCGCCATGGGCTTCCTTCTCACAGGAGCGGTGGAATCCGCCTACTGGAGCAATGTCTCCTCAATTTCCCGAATGAGCAAGGGGAGGTTGGGCTGATCGAATCTCAAGCCAGGCGCCGGAAGACGATTGTGCTTGATGTCCGGTGGCACGTGTTTGTGATGGTGTAGACGAAGTGGCTATACCCGACGAGAGAGGAAAGCATGCTCAACAGGCTGGGAGCGCAACCTTATCAGGGCGGGACGATACGCGGAACGAGGCCAGGCGTTTCTGCACTAACTTTTCGTAGGCGGCCTCACGCTCCAGTTTGATCTTGTAAATAGCAGCCCAGCGGCCAAACTCGTCAATCTGCTCAACCTCCTCATCAGGCAGTTGACCACTGGTATACAGGTCATAAAAGTCCTTGGATAGCAGACCGTACTTGCTCTCGCAGGACTCTAACTCCCGGTTCAAGGCGTGGATGTCTCGGATCAGTTCCTCCAAGGTCATATCATCACTCCCTAAATCATTATAGCACTCTATCACCGGGGATGCAACGTCAAGTTAACACCGCCCGCCCTCGCCCTTCCACCAGCATGCGGTACGTCTTTTCGATGCGATCCCAGTTCCCCTCGCGGTCGAGGCTCCAAAAGCGCCCGATGACCGAAGCGACCACGCCCACGCCCAGTCGCTCGGTCTCGCGCTCGACCTCCTCGATGTAGCGCGCGCCGCTCTCCGGGCGCTCGCCGCGCCGCCCCAGCATCGCGTGGACGTAAACCTCGGGCACCCCCTCGCGCCGCGCCATCTCCAGGAGCGCCTTCAGGTGCGTCACCGAGCCGTGCGAACTGTAGAAGGAGACGATGCCCAGGAGATGCAGGCGCGTGCCGGCCTCCTTCGCCTGGCGCATCGCCCACAGAAAGGCATCGTTGGTGTAGAAGGAGCCATCGGCGATGGCCCGGTCAATGCGCACGCGGTCGGAGAGCACGCGCCGTCCGGTGCCGATGTGCAGGTGCCCGGCCTCCGAGTTGCCCACACTGCCTGCGGGCATCCCCACCGCAGCGCCCGCCGCCTGCAGGCGCGTGGCGGGCCACTCGCGCAACAATTGATCCATCGCCGGGGTCGCTGCCTCCAGGATCAGATTGCCCCACGCATCATCCCGCGCGCCCCAGCCGTCGGCGATCACGAGGAGCGCCCGACGCCGTTGGCGTGGGACGTCCGCCGGCAGGAGGCTCGCACCCGTCATCTCCTCCGGTTGCGGCAGGCCCAGGAGGTGCAGCAACGTCGGGGCGACGTCGGCCAACTCGCCGCCCGCGCGCAGCGGGACGCCACGCAGCGCCGGGTCTATGACGACGAAGGGCACGGGACTATCGGTGTGACCGGTGTCCACCGCGCCGCCGGGGTAGAGCCAGCGTTCGACCGTGCCATGATCGGCGGTGACGACGGCCGTCACGCCACGCGCCTGTGCCGCGGCCACCACCTCGCCCACGCGCCGGTCCACCTCAGCCACGGCGCGCAGGACGGCGGCGCGGTCTTCGATGTGCCCCACCACGTCCACGTTGCAAAAGTTGACGATGACCAGGTCCGTTTGTAGATCGTCCAACGCCCGCACCGCCGCCGTGGCGACCTCGCCCGCGCTCATCTCCGGGGTCTCGGCGTAATTGTGCACGCCGGGAGAGGGGACGACGACGAGCGTCTCGCCGGGAAACAGCTCCTCGCGCTTGCCGTTGAGAAAATAGCGCACGTGGATGGCCTTCTCCGATTCGGAGACCTTGACCTGACGCAGGCCGTGTCGGCTGACCACCTCGCTCAACGTGTTGCGCATCTCGCGGATTGGCGGAAAGGCCACCCGCACCGGCAGGTCGCGGGCGTACTCGATCATCGTGGCAAAGTGCACGCGGATGGGCGGGCGCGGGAAGTGGGAAAAGTCGGGCGAGACGAATGCGGCGGTCAGTTCGACCTCGCGTTCGCCGCGGATATCGTAAAAGATCACCGCATCGCCATCGCCGATGCGTCCTACCGGGCGGCCTGCGCCATCCACCCGCACCAGCGGTTCGAGCGTCTCGTCCTCCTCGCCAGCGCGGTAGGCGGCGCGTACCGCCTCGGCCATCGGGTAACGCAAGGGCATCTGCCCGGCTACTCCAGCGATTTCTTGCTGCGCGTCTTTTGCAGCGTATAGTCGGGGATGCGGCGGTCGAGCAAGTCGAGCGAAATCTCGATCACCTCGCGCGCCTCGTCCGGCGTGGTGACGCCAATGGTGACCATGTCCTGGTCGCGGATGGTGTTCCACACGAACGCCAGCCCTACCACTGGCAGAAGCCTGCCCGACGCCAGCGGCTTGATCGTCATCACCGGCTTTTTGGCGTTGCGGATGACACGCATCACCCAGTCGGCCTCAACCTGCATAAGGAAACCGGCAGCATTGTAGATTTGGAGGTAAGTCTCGACGTCGGCGTCCATCCGGTCGGCATAGACCACTGTCTCGGGCATGTGGGTCGAGAGCCCGGGGATCATCTCCCGCTCGCGGATCATCTGCGTATACTTGTCGAGATCGCGGATCGTGTGATGCATGCGATCGACCAATGCATCGGTCACGCCCTGGTGCGGCAGGCAGAAGGTGGCGCCGAGTTTCTTGCAGCGGTCGAAAGCAGCCTCGGGGTCATCCTTGAAAGGGCCGCCCGGTAAGACGTTGAACCACGGCGTCAGGATGCGGATCATACGCCTGCCGGTGCGATCCTCTGCCGCACAGATTGCGCGTTCGAGGGGAGGCGAAGGCGGCGCCATGATGGCATCTACACCGCTCTCGAGGAAAACGGTCAGAATCTCGACGATGCGCTTGCGGCTCTGGTAGCCTTTGATGAACCGGTCCTTGGCCAGACTGGTATGGGAGTAGCCGAGAAACCAGTTCGTGCCGATGATCAGGCGGGGCAGGCTGACGCCGCCCACGAGGGTTCTGGGGAATGCGCTCATGGTTGATGCTCCCTGATTGGTTGGTTAGTTTGTTAGTTGGTTGGTTAGTTTGTTAGTTGGTTGGTTGGTTGACCATGGCGCGGAGGGTAGCCTCGTCAATCATCGGTGTCCCCAACTGTTGCGCCTTGCGGTACTTGGTGCCGCCGGGGGATTCGCCCACCACGAGGTAGTCGGTATTGCGGCTGACACTGTCGGTGACCTTGCCGCCGTACTGTTCGATGAAGCGCGTCGCCTCCTCGCGGCTCATGGTCGGCAACGTGCCGGTGATGACGAAGGTCTTGCCGCTAAGCGGCCCGGCGACCGGCGCCGCCGGCGCCTCCTGCTCCAGCCGCACGCCGGCGCGGCGCAGTTTCTCGATGAACTCGCGGCTGTGCGGGCGGGCGAACCATTCGACGATGGCGGTCGCCGTATGCGGGCCGAGGCCGGGGATCGTCTGCAATTCCTCGAGAGTAGCCCTGGCCAGATCGTCAACTGAACGGTAGTGTTGGGCCAACAGTTGGGCAACGACGCTGCCCACGCTGCGGATGCCCAATGCGCCGATCACTTGCGCCAGAGGGCGCTTCTTCGTGGCCTCGATAGCCGCCAGGAGATTGCTGACGCTCTTTTCGGCAAAGCCCTCCAATTCCAGCAGGGCCTCACGCTTGAGGGTGTACAGGTCGGCGGCATCCTTCACCAGTCCGCGCTCGACCAAGAGTTCCACCGTGCGCTCGCCCAGGCCCTCGATGTCCATCACGGCGGCAAAGTGCTCGATACGGCGGGCGCGTTGCTCCGGGCAGGCGACGTTGATGCAATAGACCGCCACTTCGTCTTCTGGCGAGACGACCGGCTCGCCGCACGAGGGGCAGACCGCCGGCATGTGGTAGACCTTCTCATTGCCGGTGCGCGCGCCGATCATCGGCCCGACGACGTAGGGGATCACGTCGCCGGCGCGGCGGATGGTGACAGTGTCGCCGATGCGGATGTCCTTGCGCTCGAGGTCCTCGAAATTGTGCAGCGTCGCCTTGCGGATGGTGACGCCGCCCAGGCGCACCGGTTCGAGGATGGCATAGGGGGTCAGTACTCCCGTGCGTCCGACGTTGACGCCGATGTCGAGAATCCTGGTCGTCGCTTCGCGGCCGGGGAATTTGAAGGCAACAGCCCCACGCGGTGCCTTGCCCACCACACCCATCGCCTCCTGCGTCGCCAGGTCGTCTACCTTGATCACCAGGCCGTCCAGTTCATAGGGCACGGTATCGCGCTTGGGGATCCACCCTTCGCAGTAGGCGATGACCTCGTCCAGCGACTCGAAACGGGCGATTTCCTTGGGGACAGGGAACCCCAACCGGCGCAAATAGTGCAGGGTCTCCCATTGAGTGGAAGGCACGGGGCCGTCGGCCTCGACGACCTGATAGCACAGCAGCGTGATGGGACGCGAAGCGGTGATGCGCGGGTCGAGTTGGCGCAGCGAACCGGCTGCCGCGTTGCGCGGGTTGGCGAAAATCTTGTCTTCGGCGTCGGCCTGCTGGCGGTTCAGTCGCTCAAAATCTTCGATGAGCATGATCGCCTCGCCACGCACGACCAGGCGGTGGGGGACCCCCACCCCCGGCCCCTCCCCCGCCTGCGGGGGAGGGGAGTCTGCCTCCGGTTTTCCCTCTGCAGGCAAGGGCGGGGAGACGGGGATGCGCAACGGGAGGGTGCGCACGGTGCGCAGATTCGTCGTCACGTCCTCGCCTACCTGCCCGTCGCCGCGCGTGGCGCCCAGGACGAAGAGGCCATCCTCATAGTGCAGCACAACCGTCAGTCCATCCAGTTTCGGCTCGACGACCCAGGCTGGCGGCGGGGCGTCGGGCGGCAGGAACTTGGACACCCGCTCCCACCAGGCGTGCATCTCTGCGGCGTTGGTGGCCTTGTCCAGGCTGAGGATGGGAGCGGGGTGGCGCACCTTGACGAACCCCTCGGCCGGCTGGCCGCCCACGCGCTGGGTGGGCGAATCGGGGGTGACCAGTTCCGGGTATTGCGCCTCCAGCGCGCGCAGTTCGTCCATGAGCGCGTCGTACGCGGCGTCGCTGATGACCGGCTCGTCGAGCACGTAGTAGCGATAGTTGTGATAGTTGATCTCGCGCCGCAGTTGTGCGATTCGTTCACGCACCGCTTCAGAAACCATATCCGCCCCTCCCCCGTCTGAGAAGCATCTGCCAGATGCGGCGGCGCAACCAGTTGCCGATCAACCCGGCCAGGATGATGGCGAGGAAGAATCCCACACACAAGCCAGCCGCCAATACCCCTCCGGCAGACCGGCGCAGTTGCTCGCCTATGCCGCTGGCATTGAGCGCCAGGAATGCACCACCATACAGAATCACGCACAGCACAATGAAGATCAGCGTCAATAGGCTGACGATACGGCCGATGCAGGTGCGCTGGATTGCGCGGTCCATCTCATCCGCAACAGCCAGCGTGCCCCACCGTCTCAGATTGCGTCTCCAGTTGCTCAACCCAACCTCCTCATCTATGGATGTTCTATCGGCTGCAAAAAGTTTGCCACCGCCCACCACTCTCGCTGCGAGTTATCGGCGTCGCGGATCTTCCACCACGAGGAACCGCCGACCACCGTCGGCCCCTCCACGACGATAAAGACCTCCCCCTCGAGGGCGATGTCCATACGGGCATAGTTCTCACCGGGGCCGGCACGCAGGTTGAGGCCATAGCCGCCGGTGCCCGCCACCTGCACGTAGCGCCCGATGGCGATGTCGGGCGAAGGGGTCGGACTCGGCACAGCCGTTTCCGTTGGCGTGGGCGCCGGGGTAGCGGTCGCCGGGGCCGGCGTCGGTGTCCAGATGATCGGCGTGGGGGTCGGACCGCCGGCAACGACGCTGCCGCGCAGCACGTACAGCGCCCACAGCCCCAGCACTACCAGCACCAGCGTGACCACGACGAAGCCGAGCCCCCAGACGTAGGCAGGGATGGCCGCCAGACCCGACGGCGCATATTCCAGACCGGCCCTGTCGCTGGGAACGGTATCCTCCATCCAATCATCTCTGCGCATGGTGGCCTCCTTTCTACCCCCTAACCTCACCCCTTCCCCCTCTCCTTTCCCCCGCTTGCGGGGGAAAGGAGAGGGGATAGGGGAGAGGAAAGGGGGTGCCTACTTCCGCTCCATCGCCTCCCAGTTCAGATTCGAGCCGACGTTGGGATCAAAGTTCGGGTCGTCGGTCACGATGTACTCGCCCAGCGCGTTCGACCAGGCATAGTTGTAGCCGCCGGGCAGTTCGACGCCTTGCTCCTTGAAGGGGTCGTAGTACTCGTCCACGCCGCGGATCGCCTGACTGAACTGCTCAGAGAGCCGATCCATCGTCTGCTGGCGCTGGTTGTACGAGGCCATCATCATATCGCTGATCTGGCTGCTGGTCTGGCTGATGATGCGGCTGAGTTGCCCAATATTCCGAATCTGCTGGATCTGGTTCTGGATCAGGTACTGGCTGACCTGCATGTAACGGCTGTACCATTCGGGGTTGAGGCGGAAGGAGCGCGTGATGGCTTTGAAGGTGTCGCCCAGGTTGTCGAGTTGCCCGGCCTGGGCGCGGAAGGCGAGGAGATATTCCGCCGCCCAATAGATGTGTTCGACCATGCCCATCATCATCATCGGCAGGCCGACCTGCACGAGTTCGACCACGCCCAAGATGTCCTCCTCGACGTCGCCGTAGCGCAGCCGCACACGCGCGCCGTCGGTCATCGAGGGCTGGGTCTGGGGGATGGGGCTTTGGATGTCGGCGCGAATCTGCTGCGCCAGGTTGGGCAACTGCTCCTGCTGGACGACCTGGAGGCCGGGCATTTGCCCACGGTGGCGCGGGACGACGAGTTGGAGGAGCGCCTGGAGCGCGGGCATCGGCGGGCGCACCTCGTTGCCAAAGTAGAGCCCGCCGATGGGGTACATCGTCGTGATCATCGGATTGTTCGTCCAGTAGCAGTTGATGTTGGGAAAGACCTCGAACGCCTCCTGGCCCTGCGGATTGTAGGCGCGGAAGGCGATGGCAGCGGGCGCGCCGGGGTTGTTCATCACCCAATGGACGCTGCCCTCGAACTGCCAGTCCGCCGGGATGAGCATGCGGAACGCCTCGACGCCGGTGCCCTGCTGGTCTACACAATTGATCATCCTGAAGCGTACGCCCCACGTCGTTTTGCCTGCACCTGCCTCTTTCTTCCGCCGGGCAGGGGGGCCCAGGCGGATGAGCGACGAGCCGCAATAGGCGCAGGTGACACGCTCATCTTCGGTCGGCGGGAGGTTTGCCCCGCATTGGGGGCAGGCATCCGCAACTATTCTGTTCCTCGACATATGGCCCTCCGTTCCCGTCGGGTGCGTTGCATCTGGATGTGTTTCACCTATTCCACCACAAAGGACACGAAGGACACAAAGGTCAACGGTCCTGTGGACAGGTCGGGCTGTCCAGGCCGAATCGGAACGGCCGGACGCTCGTCGCAAGGCCCTGGTGGCATCAGCCAGAATCCTTCGTGTACTTTGTCCTTCGTGGTGAAAAGAAAGATTGTGCCCGTTGACAGCATATCGGGTAAGCAGGGACGGGGTTACCTCGCCCTCACGGGCACACCTCTAACCTCGCGTCGTCCCAGTAGGCGTCGTTGTGCTTGAACGGCCACAGGGTCGTGCTTCGCAGGAAAACCGTCACCGTCCCGCCCTGCGCCGTCGTCTCCACCGCCGGAACTTGGGCATGGCAATTGTAGATGTGAGCGCCCTGTCCCCACACGACCGTGCCGGCGAACGGGTTCGTCCCGCCGGTCGGATCTATGCCGAGCCGGAAAGTGAAATTGCGCCAGTCGCTGTTCAGGTCAGGAGTCCCTTCAAGTTCGAACCCACAGCCGTAGCCAGGCCCCTCACTCCAGCGGCCATCGTCTGGATGGGGGCCACCCTGTGAGTTGCTCCAGGCGTGTGCCCAGGCCGTCAGGCGCACTCTCGCGCCCGGCGTGACCGGCACCTGCTGCAAAAAGCCCGCATCGTGCTTGCGGTAAAAGGTGAACAGCAACATTGCTTTCTGTCCACTGTGAACACGGTACGGGTCTATGCTCAAGTGCGCGTCGCGCACTTCGGGCTGATCCCACGTATCGGGCTGGTGGCGAAACCACGTCGTCCAGCCCGGCGGGGTAAAGATGTTCCCGATGTCGGCCATGTAGGGTGTTGCTCTCTCAGGGAGAACCAGGCAGCGATGGCTCTGCTCGACGCCCCAATCGGTCTCGAATCCACCGTTGACGATGGAATCGGGGCACACAGGCGGCGTAGATACGAAATTCCGCATAACCAGCGGCATCCAGGTGTGATACTGCCTGACGGAGAAGGTATCGGTCACCCAGGCCGAGCGGTTACCCGCCGCATCGAACACCTGCACGCCCCAGGTGTGCAGCCCTTCGGTAATCGGCACCGTGAGTACGGATTGGGCCGTTCTGTAGAATCGGTCGTCCAGGCGCACGGCGTAGCCCAACGGTGAGCCGCCGTCAGGCGGGAGCGGCTGCCACTCCAGCCGCGCCAGGACGGCGGGGATCGAGATCCCGCCGGTCGGCGTGATGAGGATGGTGGCGCCGGGAGATACGGTGTCGTAGGTGAAGGTTACTTCAGCGGGAATCGTATCGGAGATGCCGTCTGCTGCCCAAGCACGGGCGCGCAGGACGTAACGGCCGTCGCTGTTCAGTGCGGGCGACAAATCGTACGACCACGTCTCCGTACCGCTCGCCGTCAGCCAGGTTTCCCCAGCCTGCCAGCCACTTCCCGCCCAATACTGCCCATCGCTTTTGCGCTGTACCTGTACCGTCACCTGCTGGATAGCTCTCCCACTCGTCCTGGCCGTCCCGGCAAAAAGCGGCACAGTGTTGAAGGCAGTATTGTCCGACGGGTTGGTAATGTGCGTGTCGCACCAGCAAAAATCGAGAAAGTCCAGCACCCGTCCCATCACTGCGGATCGCTCCCCCGGTCGGACCGTCTCGAAGGGGAAGCCAAAGTAGACGAGCCGCCGGCAGCCGTCGGCATATTGCACCGCCGCCGTGCCGCCCATCCCACCTTGGTAGGCCAACGCCGCCACCGAGCCGTTGAGCGGCGTGAGTTGATCGGGATAATCGGCGTCGTACATGCCGGGCGCGTCGAAGCGGAACGGGGCCAATCCTTCAAAGATGGAGCCTGCGACAGGTGCGACCGTATACGTCGCCGCGTCGTCCCCGGCATAATCTGCCCGCAGGGTGGTGTTGTAGAAGGCGCGGTCGCTGTCGCTTCCACGCAGGTCCAGGTCCCAGCCGATCTCGGAGCCGCTGATGAAGAGCGCCCCGCCGGCATTCAGGAAATTGCTCAACAGCGCCTGCTCGGTGGCGTTCAGCGTCTCGTCCTGGGTAGACTCTTCGCCCAGAATCCAATCCACCAGCCCGTAATCGCTCAGGCGCACCAGCCCGGCCTGCACCGCCTCGTTGCTGGCGCTGTCGAAGGGATACGAGATGACCTCGCCGTGTTGGATCGCGTAGTCGTAGCGGTTCATCCGGTCGAGAAGCATACGCAGGTGCGTCTCGTTCGTCGGGGCGTAGTAATCGGGCACGAGCATCCCACGATTGAGCCGGTCGAAACCGTTGACCAGGAGCACTCCGGCATCATCGCCCACGCGAACGGCGAGCGTCTCGGTGGGGAAGGATTCGCCGCCGGCGTTGGTCGCAGTGACGCGCACGAAGACGAGTTGTCCGGGCGCGAGGCCGGTAAGGGTATAAGCGGTCGTTGCGACATTCACGCCGTTCGACCAGCCGATGCCGTTCGCGCTGGTGTAGACGCGGTAGGGGCGACCCGATGGATCGCCCGTACCAGCCGCGTCGCCGCCCACCCCGCCGGCCGGCGGAGGAAACCACGAGACGCGCACCTGCCCACCGCCCACATTCTGGACTGCCAGGCGGGTGGGTGGCTCCGGCAGCAGCGTCAGGTCTATGCTGTCGCGCTGCTCGAAATACTTGACGATGCCCTGGTAGACAGCGCGGGCGGCCAACATCTCGAAGGCGGGCTCTTTGAGCGCATCGGTGTCGGTAGGATGGTCGTGGTAGGCAACCTCGATGAGCGCGCCGGGCATGCGCACGGCGGGATCCGGGTCCCACAACTCGCGCAGTTCACCCAGGTTCATGCTGCGCTTGTACTCCGGCCAGGTGGGGTCCCATCCGGCCCGGATGTCGCTCACCAGTTCGGCGTGGATCGCATCACGCAATGCGGAGGAGCCGGGCGTCACCGGTTTGCCATCGCCGTTGTGGACGATGCTCATCGTGCCCCGGTAGGTTGTCTGATAGCCGCTGTAACCGTTGGTGTGCCAGGAGACGTAGACGGCGTCCTCGCCGGTGCCGGCGTGTTCCCAGCGGGCGTACAGCGGGCGGGCGACGATGTCATTGGGCGGCTGACTCATCCCCATCCGCTGCACCTGGTAAAAGGCGCAGGTCTCCCACCAGGGCTTGTACGGCGGAGACGGCGCCGTCGTCTGGATACCGGCCAGGCTATCGAAGGTGCCGCCGCCAAAGCGCACCGCGTCGGCGATGACGACCTGCCCGGCCGCGCCGGACTGGTTGGTCAGCGTGACCCGCGCCTCCTGTCCGGCCAGAAAGCCGTAGGTGCCGAGATAGTACCAGGTATTGCCGTGGATACGCTGGTTCACCACCACGGTGGTCTCGCCGCCGGCATGACGGATGGTGTAGCGAGCGTCGGGTGCGCGGTTAGTCCCCTGGCGGTACCAGACGTAGACGGCATAGCGGCCATCGGCGGGGAGGGTGGCGCTCCAGGTGGCAATGGCGGTTGGCGCACCGACCACCGTCGTGGCATAGCGATAGGTCAGTCCGCGGTATCCTCCCGATGCACTGCTCCACGCGCCGGTCTCAGCGTACCCCGTGCCTGGGGCAGGAGAGTCGTTATCCACGATCACCGCGGCCGGGTTCATGTCGCGCTCGCGCACCGGAAAGACGCGGGCGCCGGCATTATGCAGGTACTGCAAGAGGTACTGGTTCACCGCTTCAGCGTTGTTGTGGTCTTCGATGATCGGGCCGACGTAGGGCGGGCGCGGGTAGGGGATGCGCTGCACTCGCCAGGCGGAGCCGGTCCACTCCCAGCCGTGGCCGGCGCTGACGTAGACGGTTTTGCCGCTCAAAGCGCCCTGGGGCTGGGAGGAGACCTCACCCCCTCCCCCCCATCCCCCCTCCCCCTCTCCCAGGGGGAGAGGGGGAGGGGGGCGCAGGGGGGAGGGGGTGAGGTCTTTGCGCGGGGCGGGAATTTCGGGCAAAAAGTCGGCCAGGCTGACGAATGCACCGGTGGCCGGATCGCGGGTCTGGATGCGCAGGTCGCGCCAGCGCAACGGTTCCAGCGTCCCGCCGATCTGCTCGACGATGATTTCGAGAGTTAGCGGATCGAGCGGGCGCAACGCCTCCGGCGGCACCTCCAGCCGCACCACGATGGTGAGATCGGGATGCACGTCCACGCCATCCAGTGTGGTGCCGGTCGGGATGGCGGAGTAGAGGCCGCGAGCCCGCTCGGCGGCAGTCGGCCCGGCCAGCAACGTTTCCAGCAGCCTGCGCGCGTCCGGTACCCCGGCGGCGCTCAACCCTACGGCCCGCTCGACGCAGACGGGCCCGCCGTCGGACCAGAAGCAGACGGGCATCTGCCCGGCCTGTAGGTCGGATTGCTGTAGGTCGGATTGGCAATCCGACGTACGTTCCCAAGCCGAACCACGGCCAGCAGAAAACAAAAGCAGTAGTACAGAAACAAGCAGCAACGCTTTGAGTTTCATCTTCCCTCCAGGTAGGCCGAGTTGTTAACCCGACCTACGAGCGGCCCAATCCAACAGTTTCTTCACGTTCCACGTATTGACGACACCCCCCGCCCGTGCCCAGCCACGGCGGGCGGTCGCCACGCCGAACGGCAGTACGGCGAAACCGCCCACGTTGTGAGCGTCGGAGTTGATCGCCAGTTTGACTCCCAACTCGACCGCCCGCCGCACGTGTACGTCGTTCAGGTCGAGGCGGCTGGGATGGGCATTGATTTCCAGAGCCACGCCTGTCTCGGCGGCGGCGCGAAAGACGGCCTCCATGTCCACGTCGGCCCCCTCGCGTTCGCCCAGGAGCCGTCCGCTCGGATGGGCGATGATGTCCACGTGGGGGTTGCGGATGGCGGCCAGCAGCCGGGCGGTGACCTGCTCGCGGCTCTGGCGCAGGGCGCTGTGCACCGCTGCCACCACCAGGTCGAGTTCGGCCAGCGCCTCATCGGGCAGATCGAGCGAGCCGTCGGCGCGGATCTCGACCTCGACACCGGCGAGGAGGCGGAATTTGCCGCCCATCTTGCGGTTGACCTCTGCGATTTCGGTGCGTTGCTCGCGCAACCGTTCGACCGTCAGGCCGCCGGTGACGCCGAGACTACGCGAGTGGTCGGTGACCAGCGCGTACTTGAGCCCGCGCGTCTGCGCGGCCTGTGCCATCTCCAGCAGGCTGTTGCGGCCGTCCGACCAGGTGGTGTGGAATTGCAGGTCGCCTCTCAAATCGTCCAGTTCGATCAGGTCGGGCAGCCGCCCCGCGAGTGCCGCCTCGATCTCGCCGCGATCCTCGCGCAACTCTGGCGGGATGAGCGGTAGGCCCAGCCTTCCATAGACCTCTTCTTCGGTGGCGCAGAGGATTTCGCTGCCATCCTCTTTCTTCAGCGCGTACTCGCTCAGCGAAAAGCCCCGCTCCAGTGCCAGCCCGCGCAGGTGGATGTTGTGGGCCTGGCTGCCGGTGAAGTATTGGAGGGCAGTCCCCCAACGCGCCGGCTCCAGCACCCGCAGGTCGGCCTGCAGGCCATCGTGGGTGCGGATGGAAGTCTTGGTGGCGCCGCTGAGGAGCACCTCGGCCACCTGGGGAAGCGTGCGGAAACGGGCCATCACCGGTTCGGGGTCTTGAGCCGCCGCCAGCAGGTCCAGGTCGCCGACGGTCTCGCGCATACGGCGCAGGCTCCCCGCTGGAGCAACCTGCACAACGCCGGGGACGCGACGGAGTTCTTCGAGCAGCGCCACAGCCAGCGGCCAGGCCACACCCAGCGGGATGCGACCGGAGCGCCGTTTGAGCGCCTCGATGCCGGCGAGCACTTTTTCCTCGCTCCTGGCGCCCATGCCGGGGAGGTCACGCAACCGCCCGGCGCGCGCGGCCTCTTCCAACGCCTCGATGCTGGTGATGCCCAACTGCTTCCAAAAGAGCGCCGCCCGTTTAGGGCCCACGTCGGGCACCTGCAAGAGCGCCAGCACCCCCTCCGGCACCTGGGCCTTGAGTTTCTCGTAGGCCTCCAGGCGGCCGGTGCGCATCAGTTCGTCAATCTTTTCCGCCAGCGTCTTGCCGATGCCGGAAATGGTCTCCAGTTCCCCCGCCCGCCAGACCTCCTCCAGGGGAAGATCCAGAGCGGCGACGTTCTCCGCGGCCCGCTGATAGGCCATGATCCGGTGAGGGTTTTCGCCCTGGATGGCGAGGATGTCGGCCATCGTGGCGAGAATCCTGGCGACCTCCTGGTTCCTCATCGCGCTCCTCCACCTAGATTATACTCCATCTCAATCCCTTGACAACAACCCGAGTGGGCGGGCACAAGGCTCTACTTGACCAAACCGCCTTCCTGTTGTACTATCACCATACTGCACCACCTACATTAAGGAGTCTGCAATGGAAACGATCTTGCAAGGCAAAACGACCACCGTGCGTATCGCGCCCGAACGGCCCACCGTGCTCATCGGCGAGCGCATCAATCCCACCGGCAAGAAGAAACTGGCGGCAGCGCTCCTGGCAGGCGATCTGGCCCCCGTGAGGGAACTCGCGCAGGCGCAGCTGGCCGCAGGCGCGATGGTGCTCGACGTGAACGTCGGCGCAGTGGGGGTGGACGAGGTGAGCCTGCTCCCCCGCGCCGTCGAGACGGTCGTCGAGGTTGCCGACGTCCCCATCTGCGTGGATACCGCCAACCCGGAGGCGCTCAAAGCGGCACTCGCCGCCTGTCCCGGCAAGCCGTTGGTCAACTCGGTCACCG
Organism: Anaerolineae bacterium; assembly: GCA_034432855.1. Taxonomy (GTDB): domain Bacteria; phylum Chloroflexota; class Anaerolineae; order B4-G1; family B4-G1; genus DAOUBA01. The sequence continues at coordinate 22,449 of DAOUBA010000237.1, forward strand.
GTGAGCGGGCCAAGATGGAGGCCGTGTTGCCACTCGTGGCCGAGCGTGGCGCCGCCGTCATCGGCCTGGTGATGGGCGACGAAGGAATCCCGCCTACGCCTGAGCAGCGCCTGGAGGTCGCGCGCCGGATTCTGACCCGCGCCCTGGAACTCGGCATCCCGCGCGAAGACGTCATCTTCGACCCACTGGTGCTGACCGTCGGTGCCGACTCAAAGGCCGCACGCGTTGCGCTGGAGACCATCCGCCTGTTGCGCCAGGAGTTCGACGCCAACCTCACCTGCGGCGCCAGCAACGTCTCCTTCGGCATGCCCGACCGCCCGCTGCTAAATCAGGTCTTCCTGGCCATGGCGCTTGCTTACGGCGTCAATTGCCCGATCACCGACCCCGCCCACTTTTGCGCCGCGGTCCTGGCCGCCGACGTGTTACTGGGCAAAGACGACTATGGGATGCGCTACATCCGCGCCTGCCGTGCCCGCAAACTGTAGGGCGGGATTTCATCCCGTCCTACGAACCGAACACGTTCTGCAGGGGCAGGGCGTTGACCCGGCGCACGCTCACCCGGCGGCCGTTGCCGCTGCACAGGCGGTCCTCGACGGGGCGCATGCGCTGCTCGCCCCCGCCGCAGTACATGCCATCCTTCCGGTTGAGGAGGTGGCCTTCGAGGGGCCGCTCATCGCCCGCGCGCTGGCAGGCGCCACACAGGTCGCCCTCGCCATCTGCACCATCGGCCCGGCGCTGGAGGAACGGGTGAGGGCGCTCTTCGCCGCGGGCGACCCGTTGCGTGCGATGGCGCTGGATGGCGCTGGCGTCGCTGCGCTCGGCCAAGTCTCGGAGGCTGTCGGCGAACGTATCTGCGAAGAGGCTGCTGCACAGGGGCTGCACACCGGCATGCGCGCGAGCCCCGGCCAGGAAGGCTGGCCCCTGGAGCAACAGCGCATGCTCTTCAGCCTGCTGCCCGCCGAACGGATCGGCGTACGTCTCAACGAGAGTTGTCTGATGATCCCGCGCAAATCCGTCTCCTTCGCCGTGGGCCTCGGCCCTGAGATACGTGCCGACGCGGTGGCTTGCGATTTCTGCTCCAAACGCGAGCGTTGCCGGTGGCGCGCCCGGTAGGCGCGGATTCCATTCCGCATGCCCGCGCTATGGAAAGCACGGCTACGAAATGCGACGTGAAGGCGCCCTCGAACGATGTCCGAAGACTTGATTATCATAGATTTTGAGCCGCTGGGCCGCCGAGCACGCGTTCCGCCGGGGACGACGCTCCTGGACGCGGCACGCCAGGCCGGCGTGGGGCTGAATGCCATCTGCGGAAGCCGCGGCACCTGCGGCACCTGCCGCGTGCGTGTGGTCAGCGGTGAGGTGACGCCGCCCACCGATGCCGAGGAAGACGCCCTGGCCGAAGGGCTGCGGCTGGCCTGCCAGACCCGCGCGCGGAGCGACCTGCGGGTGGACGTCCCGCCGGCCTCCATCACCGCCCCGCAGCGGGCGCAGGTCGAAGGCCGTGAACGCCCGGTCGAGTTCGATCCGCCGGTGCGTGTCTACGACGTGACGCTGGCCCCGGCCAGTCTGCACGACCTGCGTGCCGACGCGACGCGGTTGTGGGATGCCCTGCGTGAGCAGCGCCACACCCTATCCCCCCCCGCAAGCGGGGGGGGAATGAGGGGGGTATGGCTTGACCTCGCTGCACTGCAGCGACTCCCCACCCTGCTGCGGGAGCACGATTGGCAGACACGTGCGGTCGTCCGCACATGCAGCACCGCCGAGGAGATTATCGCCGTCGTCCCGCCCGGAATCTCGCCTCTGGGCCTGGCGGTAGACGTCGGCACAACCAAACTGGCCGGCTATCTGATCGACCTGGAGAGCAGCGCGACGCTCGCCGCCGCCGGCACCATGAATCCCCAGATCGCCTACGGGGAAGACGTGATGTCACGGATCGCCTACGCGATGGGCGGCGAGGACAAGGCGCGCGAACTCCAACACATGATCTCCAGTGGGCTGAACGATCTGACCCGCGAGTTGTGCGTACAGGCCGGGCGCCAGAGCACCGACATCATCGAGGCGGTGCTGGTGGGCAATACCTGCATGCATCACCTGGTCCTGGGCCTGCCGGTGGCCCAACTGGGATTGGCGCCCTACGTGCCTGCGCTGGCCGATCCCTACGACCTCAAGGCACACGAACTGGGGCTGGCCCTGGCCCCCGGCGCGTATGCCCACCTGCTTCCCAACATCGCCGGCTTTGTCGGCGCCGATCACGTCGCGATGATCCTGGCGACCGGGATTCACGAGACCCACGCGATTACCATCGGGCTCGACATCGGCACCAACACCGAGATCGTGCTGGCAACGGGAGGACGGCTGCTGAGTTGCTCCTGCGCCTCGGGTCCGGCGTTTGAGGGTGCTCACATCCGCGACGGGATGCGTGCAGCCCCCGGCGCGGTCGAACGGGTGCGCATCGAGGGTGATCACGTGGAGTACCAGACGATTGACGATGCACCACCGGTGGGGATTTGCGGCTCCGGCATCCTCGATAGCGTGGCCGAACTGCACGGCGCGGGCGTGCTGGGCAGCAGTGGCTCGTTCAGGCCGGGCAGTCATCCCCGCGTGCGTGGAAAGGGCAAGGACATCGAATTCCTGCTCGTCCCGGCAGGCGAGCACGGGGCGCCGCGTGACCTGGTCATCACCCGCCAGGACGTGAACGAGATCCAGTTGGCTAAGGCAGCCATCCGCGCCGGGATCGAGGTGCTGCTGATCGAGGCGGGGCTGCAGGCGGAACTGATCGAACGCATCGTGGTGGCAGGGGCGTTCGGCACTTATCTGGACATTGGAAGCGCGCTGGCGATAGGCATGTTCCCGCCGCTCGCGCGCGAACGTTTCGCCCAGGTAGGCAACGCTGCCGGCCAGGGTGCCAAGATGGCGCTCGTCTCGCAACGAGCGCGCACACAGGCTGCCGCGATTGCCCGTCGCATCGAGTACGTCGAACTGACCACACACCCGCGTTTCACCCAGGCCTACGCTGCGGCGTTGATGCTGCCATAAAGGTGCGCTTATGCCGGAAGAGGACGTGCGCTTGCGCCGGCTGGGGCTGGAGGATTACGACGCGCTGCTGGCGCTGTGGCAGCGAGCAGGGCTGCACTCGCTCAGACCGCAGGGGCGCGACAGCCACGCCGCGCTGGCGCGACAACTCGCCAGCGGCGTCCAGACGATCCTGGGACTGGAGCGCGACGGCCAACTGGTGGGCGCGGTCGTTGCCACCCACGACAGCCGCAAAGGCTGGATCAACCGGCTGGTGGTGGATCCGGCTTTCCGCCGGCGCGGATATGGGGCGCGGCTGATCGCGGCAGCGGAGGAGGTGCTGCGCGAGCAGGGCATCCACGTCATCGCTGCCCTGATCGAGCCTGGCAACACCGCTTCACTGGCCCTCTTCCGCAAAGCAGGCTACGCCGAGATGGAGGTTCACTACCTGTCGAAGCGCGACAGTGCGGACGCGTAGCGCCCTCGTTCCCGTAACCAGCCCTCTCTACTTGTAGCGCTGGTAGCGATCGAATACCTCGCCGACACTGCGGCCACAGTGCACGCGCAAGATCACCTCGCTCAGCAGGTGCGCGACCGAGAGGACGGTCATATTGTCCAGTCGCTTCTCCGGCGGAATCCGCACCGAGTTCGTGGTCACGATCTCCTTGACTTCGAGTTGGCGTAGCCGCTCGACCGCCGGAGGCGAAAAAACGGCATGGGCAAAACACAGGTAGACATCACGCGCCCCCTGCTCGCGGACGAGTTCGACGGCATTGACCATCGTGCCGCCGGTATCCACTTCCTCATCCACGATGATGACGTCACGGCCCTCCACCTCGCCGACCAGCGTGAGCGCCTCCGTATCCACCGACACCCGGCGCTTCTCGATCAACGCCAGGGGCAAATTCAGTTCCGCCGCCAGATTGCGTGCCTTCTTGGCGAAACCCAGGTCGGCAGAGACGACGACCGCATCTGCCAGGCACTTGTCGCGGAAATAATCGGCGAGGATGGGGAAGGCTGTCAGCACGTCGCCGGGGATGCTGAAAAAGCCCTGGATCTGATCGGCGTGCAAGTCGAGCGTAATGTAACGGTTGGCGCCGGCGACGCTGATCAGGTCGGCGATCAGACGGGCCGTAATCGGCACGCGCGGCTGGTCCTTCCGGTCAGAGCGCCCGTAGGCGAGGTAGGGGATGACCACAGTGATGCGATCGGGCGAGGCGCGCTTGAGCGTATCGAGAAAGATTAACAACTCCATAATGTTCTGGTTGACAGGCGAGGAAGTGGTCTGGATCAGAAAGACGTCCTGACCGCGCACGCTCTCGTGCAGGCGCACGAAAATGTTCTCGTTGGGGAATTGGACCACGTCGCACCCCGAGAGTGGCACACCCAGGTGTTGGCTGATCTCCTCGGCCAGCGCCGGGCACCCGCTGCCCCCGAACAACTTGATCGAACCGTGCGCACCGTGCAGATTATCGCTCATCGTACTCTGACCTCAGGATGCTCATAATGTATTGTGCTTGATACGCGCCATCCCTGAACACAGCCTCACGCAGAGTCCCCTCGCACCGGAAGCCGGCCTTTTCGTAGCAGCGGATACCACGGGCGTTATCCACATCCACCAGCAAGTAGATGCGGTGCAGGTTCATCTCGCGAAAGGCAAGGCCCAGCAGCGTGCGGATGGCGTCAGTGCCGTACCCCCGATCCCAATACGCCTTCTCGCCGATGGCGATGCCCAGTTCGGCGTTGCGGTCTTTCCAGTTGATGCGATGGAGACCAATATTGCCGATGTGCACCCCGTCGGCGGTCTCGATAGCCAGAACCACGTCCTGCTGCCGCTCCAACCGCTCCAACAGGCTCTCGAACCAGCGTTCTTCCTGCGCCAGCGAGAGCGGCAGGTAGATCATCAGGTGGCGGCGCACTTCGGGATCGCCGAACCACCTGACGAAGCGTGGCAAGTCCTCACGCTCGATGGGCCGCAGGCAAACCTTTGCCCCAAGGATCATCTCTTATCCAAACGAGGTAATGACTTGTACAAGACTCAATTTGAAACATACCCTAACCCGGACAAGCCGGAACCAAAAACCACCAAGGGCACGAAGGGCACACAAAGGACACGAAGGAATTCCTTTATTTCCTTTGTGTGACTTTGTGTCCTTCGTGGTGAATTTTCTTGCCC
>DAOUBA010000238.1:0-5339 GCA_034432855.1 Anaerolineae bacterium
CCTGCGGCCATTGGTCGGCCTTCGCCGACCTGCTCCTTGCTGCACCACCGGGCAGTGTCGGCGCAGGCCGACACCTGGCGCGAAGCGCCTGAAGAGGGCGATTTCAATCGGCCCTGAATAGTTACAACCGGGCCATAGCAAGCGTCCAGCCCCCCGTTAAGGAGCACACAATGACCAAACGCCTTATCATCAACGCCGACGATTTCGGCCATCCCGAAGGGAGCGTCCCCGCCATCATCGCCCTCTACGAAGCGGGCGTCGTCACCAGCACCACGGCGATGACCAACCAGCCGGACTGGCCGCAGGCCGCCGCTTATCTGCGCGAACACCCCGGCCTGGGCGCGGGCGTGCACCTGGTGATGAACGAGGGCGGGCCGGTGCTGCCGGTCGAACAGGTGCGCTCGCTCGTGGACGCGCAGGGCCGCTTCCGCGATGGCCCCGCGCTCCTGCGACGCTATGGCCGCCTGCGCCTGCGGGAACTCGAAGCCGAATGGCGTGCCCAGATCGAAAAGTTCATTGCCGATACGGGGCGCCAGCCCGACCACCTCGACCTGCATTGCCACTACCCCTACGTCTTCTCCGCCTGGTTCCGCGTGAGCCTCGAACTGGCCGAGGCGTACGGCCACATCCCCGTGCGTATGCCGTTCGACGACGCGCTGGCCCTCAAGGCGGCGACGATGGCCGCCGGCAGCGGCTTTCCCGCCTGGTACATCCGCTGGCAGGGGCGGCGTTATCAGCGGATGGCCCAGCGGCGCGGCCTCAAATACCCCAACTATTTCGAGTCCTCCTTCTCGCTCTTCGCCACGGACGAGCATCGCACGGCGGAATACCTGCTGAGCCTGCTGGAGACCCTCCCCGACGGCGTCACCGAACTGGTGACCCATCCCGGCACCGTGGACTGGCGCGAGAAGGACTATCGCGCCCTGGCCGACCCGCGGGTGAAGGCGCGCATCCAGGAACTGGGGATCGAACTCGTCACCTACGGCGCTCTCGGATGAGCGAGGTGCAAAAACGCCCCGGCTTCCCCAAACGGCTCGCCTTCGCTGCGGCCAACCTGCTCACGCCGCTGCACGCCGCGCTCATCGTCGCCTACTTTGCCCTGCGCTGGCTGGGCCTGAGCGACTGGTGGCTCATAGATGCCCTCGGCTACATCCTGCCCTGGCTGTTCCTGCCGCTCGTCGTGCTGTGGCCGGCGGTTCTGCTGCGCCGCTCCCGTCTCCTGTTTGCCGTCGCCGGTGTGCCGACGGCGCTCTTCCTCCTGACCTACGGCGAACTGTACCTGCCCCGCTTGCCAGTGCGCGCCACGGGCCCGGCGTTCACCGTGATGGCCTACAACGTCCTCTACCTGAACACAGACGTGGACGGCATCGCCGGCCAGATCACCGCGTTTGCGCCCGATCTGGTGGCGCTGCGCGAACTGGAGCCGCCGATGGCCCGCACGCTCGAAAGCCATTTCGCCGACCAGTACCCCTACCATCGCTTCGAGAGAGGCTGCGGCTTTTTCAGCCGCTATCCGATCCGCGAGTACGAGGCCTTCCAACTCGTGCCAGGTGAAGGCGACCGGGTTCAACGGTTCGCGTTGGATATCGAAGGTCATTCGCTGAACGTCCTCAGTGTCCATCCGCGCTCCCCACCGCTGCGCGGCTTTCATCCCCTCGGCCTGCCACTGGGCATCCCCACCGGCTTCGATAACACCAGGCGCGACGCCGACGTGCGCGCGCTGCTGGCGCGCCTGGAAGAGATGGAAACGCCCTTGGTCGTTCTGGGCGATTTCAACCTGACCGACCAGCAGGCCCTGTACCCGGCGCTGACCCGTCGCTTGCGCGACGCGCACCACGAGAGCGGCTGGGGATTGGGCTTTACCTTCACCCGCTTCCCGCGTCTGGGCCTGCCGACCTGGCGGATTGATTACGTGTTCCACTCGCCCGACTTTGTGGCGCTCTCGACGACGGTGGGAGGTTGGGGCGGGTCGGACCACCGCCCGGTGATCGCCCGGCTGGCGTTCCGCAAGGAATAGCGCATCTCACCACAGCCCCGGGATCAGCGCCCTGCGCTCCGGGGGATAGTCGGGGAAATGCTCGCGGTATCAGCGGTGGTGGAACCACGTCCTGGGCGCAAGATTGGCAATCGTCCAGATGGCGAATGACAACCCGGCCACCGACCAGGTCGCAATGGCCCAGCCAATCCACTCGCCGATCTCGCCGAAATAGTTGGGGCACGAAATCCAGCGGTAGAGCCCGCCGTAGGGAATGCGGTAGCCGGATTCATTCCCCGTGCGCAGGCGGCGCAGCGTGAGATCGGCCTGGCGGTTGATCACAAAGCCGGAGACGAAAACCGCCAGCCCGACAAGAAAACGCGGGTCGCACAACCACGCTGCCGGGTAGCCGCCGGAAAGGTCGAACATAGCGCCCGTTGAGGTAGCCGTTCACGCCGTTGAAAAAGGCCCCCATCCCCACGACCGAGAGCGGCATCCGCCTGGCCGCGCCGCGCAGCGTCAGCGGATAGATGAAGGCGCGATGGAGGTAGTGCGCCTCCTCGGTCAGCAGAAGAGAGATGTGCCCCGCCGCGTGGTAGACGACGTCGGCGCCGGCGAATGCGCGTTGGAGCGATGCCGGGTCGCAGACATCGCCCTCTACCATCTCGATGTCCAGCCCTGCGAGCGCGCGGCGATCCCGACGGACGAGTGCGCGCACCGTCGCTCCTTGCTCGAGCAGCGCGCGCACGAGCACCCCGCCGACGTGTCCGGCTGCGCCGGTGACGACGGCGATCACTGCTCGACCTGCGCTTTCAGTTCACGGACAAAGACATCGAACGCTGATTGCCCGTACAGGCAAAAGACGACCCGCTCCAACTGCGTCTCGCCCCTCAGGTAGGCGATGGCGGCCTCCAACACCACCCGCGCGGCCTCCTCCATCGGGTAGCCAAAGATGCCGGTGCTGATGGCCGGCAAGGCGACGGACTTGAGCCCGTGCGCATCGGCCAGCCGCAGGGCGGCGCGCACCGCCGAGGCCAGCAATTCTGCCGAGCGGGGCGTGCCATCGTACACGGGGCCTACAGCGTGGATAACGTAGCGGGCCGGGAGGTTCCCGCCGAAGGTGATCGCCGCCGAGCCGGCGGGCACGGGGCCGTGCTGACGCACCCAGGCGTCGCTCTCGCGCTGGATGGCCGGGCCGCCCTTGCGCGCGATGACCCCGGCCACGCCGCCGCCATGAGCCAGACGCTCATTCGCGGCGTTGACGATGGCGTCGGTATCCAGTGTGGTGATGTCGCCTTCCAGCAGTTCGAGCGTCGTGCGGTTAATCTGAACTCTCATAGCGCAGCCTCTCCGCAATCGAAGTGGGTCGGATTGGCGATCAGACCTCCGGAGAAAATCTTCGCGGTGGTGGTAGTTTTGTGAGAGCACTTAACCACTCATGGCGTGCTTGCCCCGGTCTGCTGGCACAACCGGATGCCCTCCAGCGCGTTGTACTCGTCGGGGTCAATCTGGAGTGCGGCGTCGAAGAGCGGGTACGATTTCTCGCACTGCGCCATGTAAAAGTAGGCCAGCCCCAGGGTGTAGAAGTATTCGATGCGCGGCCCCTTGACCCAGCCGGTCTCTAAGTGTGCTTCGACGCTGCCATCACTGCTCACCGTGAGTGGCCCGGTGCTGAGCGGTAGGCCAGAAAGCGCGTACACTCCCCCGAACCAGCCCACATAGACTTGACCTGACCTCGGCCTGGGCAGCCTGGTCAACTCTACCGTATATTTGCCGGTCAGAACGTCCAGCGTCACCACGCCGCGCGCATCGGCCCACGCCGCCTCATTCCGCCGTGGGGCGAGCGTGGCCCGCAGCGTATCTCGGTTATCTGCCACGGCGACGAAATCACCCCGCAGCATCACGTCCGGTGAGGGGCTGGTAACCCCGTTGCCCTCGTTTTCGAGGGTGACGTAAAAGGTCTCGGCCCGCCGTCGCGCCGCGATGCAACTCCACTCGATGGCCCGCTCGAAATTGGGGATGGCCTCCTCATAGTTGCGACGGGTATAGTAGTTGATCGCCAGCCGTCCAAACGCCAGGCCGTATTGGGGATCCACTTCGGTCGCCCGCTTGAGGTAAGTCTGGGCCCGCTCGTACTCGCCCGCCTGATGATACGTCCATCCCAGTTCCCCGAATGCCTGCGCATTCTCCGGCTCGATCTCGGTAGCGCGTTGAAAATGCTCGATGGCCTTCTCATAGTTCCCCAGTCCGTCGCGGTAGTTGCGCCCGACGGTAATGTGGATGTAAGCCAGGTTGGGGTGGATCTCTAGCGCCTTTTCGTATTCTGCCACCGCCATCCAATAGTTGCCCTGCCGCTCCAGCACGTAGCCATAGTTGCGACGCACATCCACATTCTGGTCATCCAGTCGCAGGGCGGTCTGCGCGGCATCGGTGGCTTCGAACCAGCGCCCGGCGTCGGCATAGGCCTCAGCCAGGTAGGAGTACGCTTCGGCAGAGGTGGGGTCCAATTCGATAGCCTTTTTGCAGGCATCAATCGCTTCTGGCACGTCGCCGTTCCAGTCGTAGGCCATCCCCAGGGCGGCCCAGGCGCGCGCGTTCTCCGGCACCATCTCGGCGGCCTGCCGGCCCAGCCGCACCGCCTCGACCGTGCGCCCCTTGATAGCCAGAAGCCGCACCAGCGGAATGTAGAACAGCACGTTATCCGGTTCGAGCGCGACGGCCTGCTCGTAGAGAGCGACGGCTTCGGTGAGTCTCCCCTGTTGATACGCGCTCTCCGCCTCCATCGCATAAGAAAGCGCCGAGCGCGTGGGCGTAGGCGGGACGTCGGTGGGGATGAAAGGGCTGCGGATCTGCTCCTGCCGGATCAGCGCGTAGACGTAGATGCCGGCACTGATCAGGAGCAGCAGGAACAGCACCCGTATCGCCGAGGATGATCGCCGCCTTTGCCGTTCTCTCAGGTACATCTTCAATCGCCTTTCAAGCCCGCGCTATGGGAAACGCGGCTGTAATGATAGCATTTTCGCCGCTCAAGTCAAGGTTGCCTGGCCTGTGGGTTGTGGTAGAATGACCGCAAACTCGTCTCGGAGGATGGAATGAAAACGCTGATGATCACTGGCGGGGCCGGCTTTATCGGCTCCAACTTTGTGCGCTACATGCTGGAGCGATACCCCCAATACTCAATTGTCGTCTACGACAAGTTGACCTATGCCGGGAATCTGAACAACCTCAAGGACGTGGCCGAGCGCTTTGCCGGGCGCTACGCTTTCGTCAAGGGCGATATTTGTGATGCGGCATTGGTGCGCGAGACGATCCGCATTCACGGCGTGGACACGGTCGTGAATTTCGCCGCCGAGACGCACGTAGA
>DAOUBA010000239.1:0-20456 GCA_034432855.1 Anaerolineae bacterium
CGCAGATTGACCGCAGATTGACGCTGATTTGTCCGAATTCGTGTTGGTTCGCGCCGAAAACCCAAGAAAATCTGCGTTTTTCTGCGTGCATCTGCGTCCCAGAAGAAGTTTGTCGGGTAATGAAAGCCGAGTTGTGAGCAAGATGTGGAGACGCTCAAGACAATCAGGCAAAAGATTCGCAGCAAACGATACGAGTAGAGATGATGGCTGAACCGGATTTCTGCGAATACTGTAGCGGGACCTTGATCGAGAAGCGCGTGACTGTCTATCATCGCTGGAAAGGCCACCTGACAGTTGTGGAAGATGTACCGGCGCGGGTGTGTCAACAGTGTGGAGAACGCTACTACGCCGCAGAGGTAATCGAGGAAGTGGAACGTCTGGCAAAAGAGCGCACGAAACCCGCGCGCACCCTGGCGGTCCCGGTGCGGGTATACGGTCAGGCCGGTGTTTGAAAGACGCCGGCCCGCTCAAGCGCATTGACGGGACAGTGGAAGGGGTGACTATGGCGGATGCGCTGGGCCAGAGGCCGAGTGAGTGAGAACGGGACGTGATGCCGCGGCTTGCCACTTTTTGTATCAAGAAACTCAGATGAAAGAGGAAAACGACGATGGTCTATACGACGTATGCCGATCTCTTGCGCCCTACGGCGAGAAGACAAGCGTTGTTCTATGATGCCGCCCTTATCATCGGCGGCTCGCTGTTCATCGCGCTGAGCGCACAAGTCGCCATCCGCCTGCCCTTCAGCCCGGTGCCCATCACCGCGCAGACGCTGGCGGTGCTCCTCACCGGGGCGCTGCTCGGCAGCCGGCGCGGGGCGCTGAGCCTGCTCGCGTACCTGGCGGAAGGGCTGGCAGGGCTGCCGGTCTTTTCCGCCGGACGCGCCGGGTTGGCCCACCTGCTGGGGCCGACGGGCGGCTACCTCATCGGTTTCGTCGCCGCTGCCTACCTCACCGGCTATCTGGCCGAGCGCGGCTGGGACCGCCGTGTGGATACCACCGCGCTGGCGATGCTCGCCGGCAACGTCGCGCTCTATCTGCCGGGGCTGGCCTGGCTGGCCTCCTTCGTCGGCGCCGACAAAGCCCTGACCCTGGGGCTCTACCCCTTCGTAATCGGCGACCTGCTCAAGATCGTGCTGGCCATGACCCTCCTCCCCACCGGGTGGAGGTTGCTGAACCCGACACGGGTTGAAGGCGTCTCGGACGCCGACAGGGATCGAACATCGGAGGAAAAATGATGGATCTAACCGACAAGATCGCCGTCGTCACCGGCGGCGCCCAGGGCATCGGCAAGGCCGTCGCCGAGACGCTGGCCCGCTGTGGGGCGCACGTCGTGATTGCCGACCTGCGCGTGGACAAGGCCGAGGCGACGGCCCAGGAGATCGCCGCCCAAACCGGCCGTAAGGCCATCGCCGTGCAGGTGGACGTCGCCGACAGCGCCAGCGCCAGGGCGATGATTGACCGCGCCATCGCCGAGTTCGGGCGTGTGGACATCCTGGTCAACAACGCCGGTATCACCCGCGATAATCTGATCATGCGGATGAAAGAGGAAGACTGGGACCTGGTGCTGAACATCAATCTCAAGGGAGCGTTCAACTGCTCCCAGGCCGTCATCCGGCAGATGATGAAGCAGCACTATGGCCGTATCATCAACATCAGTTCCGTTTCCGGCGTTACCGGTCAGATCGGGCAGACGAATTACTCCTCCTCCAAGGCTGGCCTGATCGGTTTCACCAAGGCGCTTGCCAAAGAGGTCGGTTCACGCGCCATTACCGTCAACGCCGTGGCGCCGGGCTTTATCGAGACCGAACTGACCGCCAACTTGCCCCAGGAGATCAAGGATGCCGGCATCCGGTTGACGCCGCTGGGCCGCTTTGGCCAGCCGCAAGAGGTTGCCAACGCCGTCGCATTTCTCGCCTCCGACGAGGCATCCTTCATCACCGGCGCGGTATTGCAGATAGACGGGGGTCTGGCGATGTAATGGGCGCAGGCCCAAGGGGGTTAGGATGGAGACACAACCCAAGATCGGTCGGATTACCGTCGCACCAGAGGTATTGGAAACGATCGCCCGGCTCACGACGCTGGCCGTGCCCGGCGTCGTGCGTCTGACCACGCCTCCGGGGATGAAACGCTTGTTCGGCCACGATGGGGTCAAGATCGAGGTCACGGGAAACACCGTGCGCGTGCAGGTTTATGTCGTCGCTGGGCCGGATACCAACCTGCTCCACGTGGGCCGGCAGATTCAGAACGAGGTTACGCGGGCCATCCATGACCTGGTCGGTATGGACGTCGCATCTGTAGATGTGTACATCGAGGACGTCGCGTATCCTTCTGCCAGAGCGTGAAAGACCCGCACTTTGAAAGGCAATCGCCGTGAAAGACCGCCATCAGGCTCGTATCGCGGCGCTCCAGGCGCTGTATGAGATTGACTGCGCCGGCCACGCCCCTGGCGTCGTCCTGGAACACCGGCTGGCCGAGGCGAAACTGCCCAAGGCCGCCGAGGCCTTCTGCTGCCACCTGGTGAACGGCGTGCTCCGCTACCAGGCCGTGCTCGATGCGTTCATCCACCGCCACGCCCCCGAGTGGCCACTGGAGCAGATGGCCTACGTGGACCGCAACGTGCTGCGCATTGCCATTTTCGAGTTCGCGGTGGACGGCGGGACGCCGGTCAAGGTGGCGATCAACGAGGCGGTCGAACTGGCCAAGGCGTTCGGCTCCGACAGCGCCCCACGTTTCGTCAACGGTGTCCTGGGGGCACTGGTGGAACATAAAGAGGCCATCGCACAGGCAATCAAAGAGAAACGGTGAACCATTCCAACAAGGAGAGACTCCAATGGACAAAAAGACCGGTACGATTATTACTATTGTCGTGGCCGTGCTCACACTATGCTGCTCGGTGACCTGCTGCGGCCTGGGCATCGGCAATTGGGCCAGTGAGGGCGGCGTATTCGGTCCGGACGTTGACCCCGCGTATATCGGCATCCCCGCCATCTGCCTGGCCATTCTGGTATGGATTGTGCCTTTGCTCCTGTGGATTTTCCTGGTGCGTAGACAGTCCCCGTCTCAATGAGCAAGAAGCGCCTGCTCATCATGGGCGCTGCCGGGCGCGACTTTCACAACTTTAACGTCTGCTTCCGCGATAACCCGGATTTCCAGGTCGTCGCCTTCACTGCGACACAAATCCCCAATATCGAGGGCCGCTGCTACCCGCCGGAACTGGCCGGGAGCCTCTACCCACGGGGTATCCCCATCTATCCGGAGTCGGAACTGACGGATCTGATCCGTCGCCATCAGATAGACGAGGTCATTTTCGCCTACTCCGACGTGCCGCACGAGCACGTGATGCATCGCGCTTCGCAGGCGCTGGCGGCGGGGGCGGATTTCCGGCTGCTGGGCGGCGGCTCGACGATGCTGGCGAGCCGCAAACCGGTCGTCGCCGTCTGCGCGGTGCGCACCGGCAGCGGCAAGAGCCAGACCACCCGCCACGTCTGTGACGTGCTCCAGCGCCTGGGCAAGAAGGTGGTTGCGGTGCGTCACCCGATGCCCTACGGCGACTTGGCTGCGCAGGCGGTGCAACGCTTCGCCACCTACGAAGACCTCGACCGCTACCAATGCACCATCGAGGAGCGCGAGGAGTACGAGCCGCACATTGACCGCGGGGTGGTGGTCTATGCGGGGGTGGATTACGAGCGCATCCTGCGCCGGGCCGAGGAAGAGGCCGACGTGGTGGTGTGGGACGGCGGCAACAACGACTTGCCGTTCTTCAGGCCCGACCTGCACATCGTCGTGGTGGATCCGCACCGGCCTGGCCACGAACTGCGCTACCACCCCGGCGAGGCCAATCTGCGCGCCGCCCACGTCGTCGTCATCAACAAGGAAGACACCGCCGGCCCCGAGGGCATTGCTACCGTGCGCGAGAGTATCGCCGCCGCCAACCCGCAGGCCATCGTGGTGGATGCCGTTTCCCCCATCTTCGTCGAGAACCCGGAGGCGATCCGTGGCAAGCGCGTGCTGGTGATCGAGGACGGCCCCACGCTGACCCACGGCGAGATGGCCTATGGGGCCGGGGTCGTGGCCGCGCGCAAGTTCGGCGCGGCAGAGTTGGTGGACCCGCGTCCCTACGCCGTGCGCTCCATCGCCGCCGCGTTCGAGAAATACCCGCGCACCGGCACACTTCTGCCGGCGATGGGCTACGGCGAGGAGCAAATCCGCGACCTCGAGGAGACCATCAACGCCACCCCGTGCGATCTGGTGCTGGTGGCGACGCCGATTGACCTGCGACGCGTTCTCACGATCCGCCACCCGGTAGACCGCGTGCGCTACGAACTGCAAGTCATCGGTCGGCCGACACTGGAAGAGATTTTGGAACAGTTTACAGATCGTATGACGAAGGAGGCAAAGACATGACCGGTTACGTTGGACATATCGAGAAAGTGACCGAGGATAACGACTATTTCCGCCAGGTGCTGTTTACCGGCAAACACCTCCAACTGGTGGTGATGTGCTTGCAGCCGGGGGAGGAAATCGGCAACGAGGTGCACCCGGACGTTGACCAGTTCTTCCGCATCGAGGAGGGCGAGGCCCGGTTCGTCTTCGACGGCACGGAAGAGCACCTCGTCGAGGACGGTGATGCCGTCGTGGTGACTGCCGGCACCTACCACAACGTGATCAACACGTCCTCCAAAAAGCCGCTCAAGTTATACACGATCTATACCCCTCCGCAGCACCCAGACGGCACGGTGCACAAGACGAAGGCCGAGGCGGAAGCCGCAGAGCACCACTAACGCCAAGAATCTCCGGGATCTCAAGCGAATAGGACGTGGTACGGGCTCTTCCAGCCCAAGCACAGGCGGGTTGGAAAAGCCCGTCACTACTTGCAGACCAGACCTGGCAACAGTCCTGACCCGTCTCGACGGCGCCCTTGCCGGTGTCCGCGCGGCGGGCGCAGGTGGCGTTTCTCAAAACATCACGCCGCAGTCATACGCCACGAGAGTTTCCTCTTCTTCTGCCAGGATTCGATGGGGGAATTCGCGGCTGATGGTGTAGGAGCGCCGGATGAACCCGCCCCAGTTGGTGAAGATGACCACGCGCACGGTCACCGTGTCCGCGCCCATTTCGATCACCGGCGCGAAATCCAGTTTGCGCGCCGCGCTGCACGTCGCCGGGGAGTTCCTGGTGGAACATGTTGGGACGTGACAGGAGCGCTTCGAGGGCATCCCGGGTGCAGATGATCTGGGCATCGTTGTAGTTGGCGTGCCAGTAGAGATAGAACTGGCCGCCCATAATGTGCAGCACGATGAACTGGAAAAAGCCTTCGGGCGTGCCGTCAATCTAGACGTGATCGAGATAGGGCTCCGCCACGCCCCGCTCGCTGGCCGCCGTATATTCCGCCTCGGTGCGATAGACCGGCTCGTCTGCCTGCCTCGCATACAGGATGGGAAACCCACCCATAAAGTCCATGTGATAGACGTAGTCGAGGACATAGCCCGGCTCCATGGACAGGTGTTGCAGCACGGTGAAGTATTGGTTGACGTCGAACTCGTCGCCGGTCCTGGCCGCGTCTTCGCTCTGGAAATGCACCGGGAACTTGAGGCCGCGCGTGAGCGCCGCCATCGCGTCCACAGTACGCTGCATCTCGATGGCCTCCTGCGAAAGCGTGGGGGTGGGTTTGGACAGAGAACACGCCAGTGCCACACATAGCCCCACGATCAGAACCGTGAGAATCGAGTGCGGTCTATTCATCTCGTCTCCTCCTGATCAGACAAGCATGAGGCTAATGCCACTAACATTTCGTTCGGGCAAGGCGTGGGGCAGGCTTTCCAGCCTGCCGACAGCCTGGAAAGGCTGTCCCACATCGGCTTTGCGCCCGTCGAAAAGCTCCCGAACATTGTCGTGTTAATTAGAGTCGTTGCGTAATTAAGGTGATGCAGCCTTAGCCAAGCGGCGGTCAATATGACGGATAACCAACCCGACGACCAGGCGAAAGATACGGTTGTAGAAGCTCCGAGCATGACGATACACTTGGTATAGCACTTGGAAAATCTTGACGTGAGCCAGCACGTGCTTCACCACGATCCGGGTTGCTCCCAGGGTTTGATTAGCACACTTCTGCTCGGTGGTGAGCTCCCCGCCGCGTGGCTTGCGGGTTGGCAACTCAATGGTACGTTCTGGGTTGTCGTTCTGCAGACCTTGATACCCCTTATCCCCCATCAGTTTGACCTGCGGAGGCAACTGGTCGTCGATCTGAGACTGCCGCTCCAAGGTGAGGTCGTGTTGGGAGCCGGGCACGGAGTCACTGACATGGCACGGGCGACCGTCTTGGTTGACCAGAACCTGGGTTTTGAGCGTATGGGCCCTTTTCTTCCCGGAGTAGTAGGTCTTTTGGACCTCGGTGTCCTTGGGACGCCGGATACGCTGTTCGGTGGCATCCACAATCGCACGCAACTCCGGAAACAGCGCCAAAATCGCCTCCGGGTCGTCTTCACCCAGGTTTGTGTCCAGATCGGGAAAAGCCAAGTCGGTGACCTGCTGCACAAGCGGCACCATGATCTTGATGTTGCGGCAGATGTTGCTCTTGTCCAGACCGAAGAGCAACCCCAATACCCGATAACTGGGATAGACCCGCAGCCACGTCAACACCAACAGCAAGCGGTTGCGCAAGGTATGACGAAACTTGCGCCCGGCGCCGCGCTTGCGTCGGCGGTTCGGCCGTGCCAAGCGACGGTCTTCGGCGGCGGAGTAGGCCTGTTCGACCTCGGTATACAACTCATCGAATTCCTCCACGCTCAGTCCGGTCAAAGACTGGAACGCTTCGGGGTCTTGACTGGCAATTTCATAGGTAAGCATGGTGCTAACCACGAAACTGCTTATTACGCAACGCCTCTATTATACCCGGCAATGGGTTTCGCACAACCGCCCCCTGGGCGCGGCCCACCTTTATGCCTATACCCTCACCCACCCCGGCTGCGGCGACACGGGCTGCATGCCGGAAGCGTTCGACATCGCTGGCGCGCGGGATGTGGCGTATCCCAGCCACGACGGGCTGACGCTCCGCGCCTGGTACCTCCCGCCGCAAAACGGCGCCGTCGTCATCCTGCTGCCGGGGTTGGACGGCGCACGCGACGGGATACTGCGCGAAGGGGCGATCCTGGCCCGCCACGGCTACGGCCTCCTGCTCACCGAAACGCGCTCCTGCGCCCCCGCCGATGACCAATCCGCACTCGGCCACCTGGAGGCGCGCGATCTGCAGGAGGCGGTGACGTGGGTGCGCAGCCGGCCGGGAGTGGAACACGTCGTCGTGTTGGGGTTCTCGATGGGCGGCGTGACCGGCATCCTGGGCGCGGCAGAGGACATGCGCATCGAGACGGTGGTGGCCGAGGACGGATTTCTTCAACGCGCTACGCCCGGGGCTGGGCTACTTGGTCATCTTTGCCGTATACGGGGCGCTCTTCCTGCTCTCCACGGCCACCCTGGCGCGGGTACGCCAGAGCGGGTAACCGTCACCCAAGGGTCGCCGTCGTCGAGGACAGCCATTGCGCCGCTAGCCGGGTGCGCCCCTTTGTGGTACAATGGCAATCATCCTGCAAAGTAAGGAGGCCGCCATGCGCAAATTTGCGCTGCTTGTGACCATCGTTGTAGTTGGGTTGGTGGCCGGCTGCCGCACGCCGACGCCGAGCCCGACCGTGACACCCCAGCCCACAGAGCCGCCGACAGCGGTACCAGCCGCCACGACGCCAGGCACGGTCGAGTGCCGCGCCAGAGCCTTTGGCAAAGTGGACGGACTGCCGCCAGTGAGCGACCAGGACTGGGTGCGCGGCCCCGCTGATGCTCCGATCACCCTGATCGAATACTCGGACTTTGAGTGACCAGGCTGCGCAAGGGTGGGCCCCTTGCTAACGCTTCTGGAAGAAGCGTACGGAGACAATCTGCGGGTCGTCTATCGTCACTTTCCGCTGACTTCCATCCACGACAAGGCTTTCGCCGCTGCCGAGGCCACAGAAGCCGCCGGCGCTCAAGGCAAGTTCTGGGAGATGCATGACCTGCTCTTCCAGCGACAGGCAGAATGGAGCGGGCTTACTCCTGCCCAGTTCCTCGAGACCCTGGCGGGCTACGCCGAAGAGTTGGGGCTGGACGTGAGCCGCTTCAGAGAGGATATGGAGGGCCATGCCTACGCAGAGAAGGTGCAAGAGAGTTACGATGAGGCTGTGTCCATAGGGCTTCCGGGCACGCCGACGATATTTATCAATGGCCGGTATTACCCCTGGAACCTTTCTCGAGAGGCCGTAGACCTTTTTCTCGACATGATCGCTCGTGAGTATGATGGTCCTCCTCCCCAGGTGATTGACCCCGCCAAAAAGTACACCGCCACGCTGCGCACGACCAAGGGCGACATCGTGATCGAACTTTTCGCCGACCGGGTGCCGGCCACCGTCAACAGTTTCGTCTTCCTCGCCCGCGACGGCTGGTATGACGGGATGACCTTTTTCCGCGTCATCCCCGACTTTGTCGCCCAGACAGGCGATCCGACGAATTCGGGATACGGCAGCCCTGGCTATATGTGCGACGATGAGATCGTATCTGCGTTGACCTACGATGCCGGCGGGATGGTCGGCATGGCCAGCCAGGGCCCCGGTACGGGCACTGTAGGCAGCCAGTTCTTCATCACCTATGCGCCTCTGCCGACGCTGAACGGGCAGTACACTATCATCGGCCGCGTGTTCGAGGGGATGGACGTTCTCCAAAATCTGACGCCGCGCGATCCCTCGCAGGGGGGCACCCTGCCGCAGGGCGATGTGATCGAGACGATTGTGATCGAGGAGCGATAAGGGGGCAGGAGGCAAGAAGCAGGAGGCAAGAAGCGGGAGGGCAAGATGCAACGTCACACACTGTGGCTCGTGATCGGCATCCTGGGCTGTGTCGCCTTCGTTACATTGACCTGCCTGGGCGGGTTGATAGCGTTGATGACACTCTTTTCCGGGCCGCGTTCGTTGACCGCAACCCAGACCCTACCGATGGTCAGCGCGGTTGTCGTGGGGCCTGTGTTGGGCATCCCGTTGATCGTGCAGGGCTGGGCCGGCTGGCGCGGACGTCCCTCACGTCCCTTCGCTCCCTCGCGCGCCTGGTGGTTAGGACTCTTATTACTGACAGTACTCCTTGCACTGGGTGCTGTGGTCAGCCTGCGCTCACTGGCGCCGGCCCTGCTGTTGCCCCCCATCCACGTCCTGGCAATGGCTCTCCTGCCGGTCCTGGTGCTCTGGCTCGTGGGGAGGGCCTTGCGTGGGAGAGGCGGATCGTGGCGCGATGTGATCGCCGGAATGGCCGGTGGCGGCTTTCTGGGAACGACGGCTGCCCTGATCGGCGAGGGGTTGATCGTCTTCGCCGTCATCATCATCGTGACCATCATTGTGATGGTGACCCCCGGCGGCCCGGAACGGATTCAGGAACTGGCCTCCCGGATGCAAGACCAGGACTGGACAGCCGACGCTCAAAACCTGCTGCCCGTGCTGCTGTCACCGGCAGTCGTACTTTCGGTACTCGGGATCTTGTCCATCCCCGTTCCCCTGATCGAAGAGGGCGTCAAGACGCTGGCGACCGGTGTAGCGGGGCGTTGGGTCCGCCCTACGCCGGCGCGCGCGTTCTTGTGGGGCGTGGCCGGTGGAGCAGGTTTTGCCCTGGCGGAGAATCTGTTCAACGGCGCCCTGGGCGGCGTCGAAGGGTGGTTGCCGGGGGCGATATCCCGCTTAGGCGCGACGGTGATGCACTGCTTCACCGGCGGGCTGGTCGGCTGGGGCTGGGGGCAACTCTGGACGGCGCGGCGCCCCTGGCGCTTGCTGGGCTGCTACGTCGCTGCCGTACTCGTCCACGCCGTGTGGAACGCTTCTGCCGTGGGAGCGGCGTTCTTGGGCGTCGCCCTGATGGCCCAAAAAGGCGGGGTCCTTCAGGTCACCTTCATGCTCCTCGGCACGCTGACGCTCCTGGGATTGTTGGTCCTGCTGACCCTGGTTTTCCTCGCTGCGCTCATCGTCGCCGGGCGCAGATTGGCGGCTCGAGCGGAGCGAGCGCAAGAACAGGCTCCGATGGTGACAGCCCCTGGGCTTTCTGAGGCGCCTCCGTTATGATCGCCCTCTGGCTGGCCTGTATCGTCGCGGTATTGCTGCTGGCCGCCCTGGCCTGGCTGGCGTGGGCCGGGTCAGGCCGTTTGATCGCGCGCCGCACCCCAGACGTGCAGACCAGCCCCGCTGACTATGGGCTGACTTACGAAGAGGTCAGTTTCCCTAGCCGCGACGGCCTCACCCTGCGCGGTTGGTTCATTCCGGCCGACCGCGCACGCGGCGCCGTCGTTTTCTGCCACGGACACGGTGGGAGTATGGACCCCGACGTCATCTATGCCCCCTGGTTTCACGAGGCCGGCCTCAACGTGTTGATGTTCGACTTTCGCGCGCACGGTCGTAGTGAAGGCGCGCAGGTGAGCATGGGGTACTTTGAGCGTCAAGACCTGCTGGGAGCGGTGGATTACCTGCAAAGGCGGGGCATTGCAGAAGTGGGCGTGTTGGGCTTTTCGCTGGGCGGTGCCGTGGCGATCACCGCCGCCGCGCAATGCCAGGCCATCCGCGCCGTCGTCTCCGACGGCGGCTTTGCCCGGCTGGAGAGCGCACTGCTGGGTTGGGCGCGAGAGCGGGGCAAGAATGCGCCACACTGGGTGGCGTTACCATTGGCGCGGCTGGTCATCGCCGTGGCCGGCTGGCGATTGGGCGCACGCCTCAGCGAGGCCGATCCCATCCGCTGGGTGGAGCAGGTCGCTCCCAGGCCGCTCCTGTTCATCCACGGCGATCTCGACCCCTACGTCCCGGTCGCCGACATCGAGATGCTCTACGCAGCGGCTGGGGAACCGAAGGAGTTGTGGCGTGTGTCCGAGGCCGGACACCGGGAGGTAGACAGGCACCGGCCCGTCGAGTACCGCGAGCGAGTTATTGGGTTCTTCGTCCGCCACCTGACACCCGGCGCCGGTTCCACAAACGCCTCGCGATAAATGCCACAACCATCAGCACGCCAATGACCAGCACCACCTTCTCGTACCGGTTGAGCCATTCGGTGATGACAGGCCAGCTCTGGCCCAGCAGGTATCCCGCCAAAGCCAGCAGGAAACTCCACAAGGCCGTGCCGATGGCCGTGTAGATGACAAAGCGCAGCATGTTCATGCCCGCGATGCCTGCCGGGACGGAGACCAGGCTCCGTACGATGGGAACCATGCGCCCGAAAAAGACCACCCCTTCTCCGTAGCGGTTGAACCAGTTCAACGCCTTGTCAAAGTCTGCCTCCGAGAGCATGAACCATTTGCCATATCGCCGAAGCAGTTCCCGGACGCGGGCCTCTCCGAATATATGCCCCATGGCATAAAAGACCGCCGCCCCCCCCACAGAGCCGATGGTCCCCATGACGGTCACACCGGCCAGGCTGAAACGTCCTTCAGACACCAGGCTACCTGCCAGCGGAAGAATGGCCTCTGAGGGGATGGGCGGGAAGATATTCTCCAAGAACATGACCAACACCAGGCCAAAGTAGCCAGTAGTGCTGATCACAGACTGGGCCCACTCTACCAGGGTATCCAGTATGCTGACCAATCCCATCGCGAGAAATCTCCGTTCCTGCGGCTTCTTCACGGCTGCCTCGTGGTGGCCGCACGCTAGAGTATTGGAAACGCCATATTCTGAGGCGCAAACAGTTTGATTATACCATAGGAAAGCAAAGAGAGGTAGGGGCAACGAATCTTGCATGCACATCATTTGAACATACGCTTGACAATTTATGTGACTTGTGATACCCTCACACCCGTTAGTGCGAGCCCCTCGGCGTCTAAGGGTAAATATCAAGGAGGCGGTCATGTCAGAAAGATCCCGTACTGAACGGCTGGTGAGACGCTTGCAGGAACTCCAAATGAATACGCCAGACGTAGAGGCTACGGCTGTAGTGAGCGTGGACGGACTTACGATGGCTTCCTCTCTGCCGGCAGGCGTCGAAGAGGATCGAGTCTCTGCAATGTCTGCCGCGATGCTCTCTCTGGGTGAACGCATCGCCAGCGAATTGGGACGCGGCATGCTGGATGAGGTGTACGTGAAGGGAGAGAACGGGTACGTCGTGTTGCGTGCTGTGGGTGAAGAAGCCGTCTTGACCGTGTTGGCCCGCCAGCAGACCAAATTGGGTCTGCTCTTTCTGGATATGCGCCGAGCGTCCGAAGACCTGGCTGCGATACTGAAAGCCTAGCCACCAGAAGGAGGCCGAACGTGGGACGGATTCCACCGAGTGGTCTATACTATACCAATATGATCGTCCGCTACACCCTTGAGGCAATGGAAGAGATTATGGGTAAGAACGGCCTGAATGCCATTTTGAATCTGGCCGGCCTCTCGCATCTGATTGACAACTATCCACCCGAGAACCTGAACAAAGAGTTCGACTTTGCAGACTTTTCATCCTTGATGGGAGCACTTGAGGATATGTATGGCCCACGTGGGGGACGCGGGCTTCAGTTGCGGGCCGGACGGGTCGGCTGGAATCGCGGGGGGACGAGAATGGGAGCGATGGTTGGCGTCGCCGACCTGGCATTTCGCGTCCTGCCGTTGAGCGCCAAACTCAAGGCCGGCCTGCCAGCGATGGCCATGGTCTTTACTCAGTTCAGCGACCAAAAGAGCACCGTGTCCGATCGCGGTGAGTATTACCAGTATGACATTCACAAATGTCCAGTGTGCTGGGGCCGCAAGGCCGATCGGCCCATCTGTTTCGCGGCGAGAGGGCTGTTGGAAGAAGCCTTGCACTGGGTCAGCGGCGGGCTCAAGTTCCGCGTGGATGAGGTCGAGTGCGTGGCAATGGGCGGGCAGACGTGCTCCTTCACGATCTACAAGGAGCCGATCGGATAGGCGCTGGACACAACATTTCTCAGGAGTATGAGGGAGGGTGTAACTATGCCGGGAACTCCTCATATCCTCATCGTAGAAGATCAGCCGGATACCGCAGAGATGCTGACCTCGTACTTCAAGACACAAGGGTACGAGGTCACTGCGGTAGGATGGGGCAAAGACGCCCTGGCCTTCACGGAGCACACCGTCCCCGACCTCGTCGTGCTCGATATCCGTCTCCCGGACATTGACGGCTTCGAGGTCTGCAACCGACTGCGCGCTCACCGGCGCACCGCGCAAGTGCCGATTATCTTCCTGACCGAGAAGCGCGAACGCGCCGACAAGTTGCAGGGCCTCTCATTGGGTGCCGTGGACTATATCACCAAGCCATTCGACATCCAGGAATTGCGGCTGAGAGTGCGCAATGTGCTGCGCCGCTCCAACCTGGAACGCATGGTACACACGGTCACCGGCCTGCCAGGCCCTTCCCTTTCTGACGAACACCTCCGAGGACTGTTGACGTCCTCCGGTTGGGCGGTGCTTTCCGTAGGAGTGCATGGACTGGACGAATTTGCCGATGTGTATGGCTTCGTGGCGCGCGACGACGTGGTGCGCGCGATAGCCCTTATGCTGAGCCACGTCGTGAAGGAGAGCGAAGACCGCGAGGCATTCGTGGGCCATCTGGACGACACGGACTTTTTTGCTGTCGTTGCGCCAAGCAAGGCGCAACAGGTGCAGCAGACGCTCGCTGTGCGGCTGAACGAGGCGATGGCCTTTTTCTATCCCCGCGCGGATTGGGAGGCCGGGCAGAAGGACCCTCAGGCACACGTGCCACGCCTGGAGGTCAGGATGGGAGTGCTCAAATCGCCGGCGCGCGCTTTTGCCAACCTTGATGAGTTGAAGCGTGCTCTCCTCAAGGCCCAGAGAATCGGCTAGATGCAGTCGGGCCCATTCACGGTGCAGAACCTGTCAAGGGCTCAGTTTGCTGGCGGACTCCGGCTGGCAGGGTAATAATGGCTCTGCGCGTGGCCGGGGTCTTGCTTTGTGGGAGGCACGTTGAAACCATTCGTCGTGATCCCGACTTACAATGAAGCGGAAAATGTCCGGCCGATGACTGAGTCATTGTTGGCCCTCGGCATCCCTGACCTGACCATTCTCTTCGTGGACGACGAGTCCCCCGACGGCACCGGCCAGATCGCCGACGAGTTGGCCGCTCAATATCCCGGCCGGGTACACGTGTTGCACCGCACGGGGCCGCGCGGCCTGGGCCGCGCTTATGTAGATGGTTTCCGACGGGCTCTGACTCACGGCGCCGAGTGCATCGTTCAGATGGATTGCGATTTTTCCCATTCGCCGGATTATATCCCCCAATTTCTAGATCTCATCCAGGATTATGATGTGGTTGTCGGCTCTCGTTATGTCGAGGGAGGCAAAACGGACGAGCGTTGGGGCTGGGGCCGCTGGCTGCTTTCCTGGTGGGCCAACAGTATCTACACCCGGCTGCTTCTGGGATGCAAGGTGAGAGACGTGACCGCTGGCTTTAAATGCTGGCGGCGTGAGACCTTAGAGGGCATTGACCTCAGCCGCATCCGCTCGCAAGGTTATGTCTTCCAGGTCGAAATGGCCTACGTGACCGAGCGGCTGGGCTATCGGGTTCTTGAGATCCCCATTTATTTTGAGGACCGGCGGATTGGTCGCTCCAAGATGACGGTGCCGGTCAAGATCGAGGCAGCGCTGCGGACCTGGGAGGTTCGCTGGCGCCACCGCCATCTACGCCCCAGCGATCGTCTGAAGGTATGATCCGCAAACTCCTTCCCGAGTTGGGCATTGTTGCCATCCTGTTCTCGCTGCCCCTCCTGCTATTCGCGCCGGTGGTCTTTGGCCCCAAGACGTTGCTACCGGCCGACATTCTCTTCCAGTTCCAGCCGTATCGTGCGGCGGCCTCTCAGTTCAATGTGCCTTATCCACACAATCACCTCCTGGCCGATCTGATCCTGGAAAATTACGTCTGGAAACGCTTCCTGGTGGAAGCGCTCCATACACGCGAATTGCCTCTGTGGGACCCTTATCTTTTTGCCGGGCATCCCTTCCTTGCCAACGGTCAGCATTCGGGCCTGTATCCTTTGAGCCTCGTGTTCTACGTTCTCCCCCTGTGGCGGGCGTACGGGGTGTTCGCCTGGCTGCAATTGGGATTGGCCGGGGTGTTCACCTATCTCCTGGCTCGCGTGTTGGGCATCGGCTGGCTGGGAGGTTTGATCGCCGGCATCACCTTCCAGTTCAGCGGATGCATGGTCGCCTCGGTGGTGCATCTGATGATCATCGCCGGCATCTCGTGGCTGTCGTTTATCTTGGCGATGATCGAGTTGGTCGTGCAGCGGCGACCGGCGTTGGGCTCCAGGCCCACCGTGCTCCCGTGGGCAATCCTGGGCGCGCTGGGGCTTGGCTGCCAGATGCTCGCGGGGCACGGGGAGAATACGTACTTTGTGTTGCTCATCACCGGAGCGTATGCGGTGTGGAGGGTGGCAACTCAGTGGGCAACCACAGGGGCAACCACGAGGGTTGCCCGTACGGGGATGGTGCTGGGGCTGGTGATAATGTTGGTGTTGGGGCTGGCGTTAGGGGCAGTGCAGTTTGTGCCGATGGTGGAGGTCGTCACCGGCAGTTTCCGCGGCGGCGAGGCGGTGCCTAGCCTTCGGCAGGTGCTGGAGTGGGCGTATCCCTCCAGAAAGGTGATCACGTTTGCCATCCCCAACTTTTTCGGCAATCCGTCTCACCACGGCTATGTGGACGTATTCAACTGGCGGTGGACGCCCGCCCCGGTCTTTCCCGATGGGCAGTATATTAAGGAGGATGACTGGGGCATCAAGAACTATGTCGAGGGCGGATCGTACCTGGGCCTGTTGCCGCTGCTTCTGGCGATGGTAGCAAGTTTGCAAGTTAAGTCTGCAAGTCGTCAAAAAGTTAATGGGGTTGGTGGGTGGGTTAGTTGGTTGGTTGGTTGGTTGAAGCATCCCTATATCCCCTTCTTCACCTTGTTGTCGCTGTTTTCGCTGGGTTGTGTCTTTGGCACGCCAGTGTATGCGCTCATCTACATCTTGCCGTTCTTAGGGCAGTCTCATTCGCCGTTCCGCTGGGTGTTCCCATTGACGCTCGCGGTTGCCGTTCTGGCCGGATTTGGAATAGACGTGGTGCGGCGGAGCAGAGGGGCAGAAGAGCAAGGGAGCAGGGGAACGGAGGAGCAGGGGGGCAATAAGCGATTTCCGATAAGCGATTGGCTCTTGCTTAAAACCCCTTTTTCGCTGGAATCTCTGCTCGCGGCACTTGCCTTCTGGGGCGGGGTGCTGGCGCTGGCCGGGCTGGCGCTCAGCCGCGTGTTCTTTGCCCAGATCGAGCCGCTGGTCGCGCGGGTGTTCCACTTGTTTACCCCCCCGCCGGCCGCTTTTCCCGACCATCGTGCCTTCTACTCCTACGAATTCAAGTGGGTGGCGCTGTTCGGGCTGCTCTTGACGGCGACGGGTATTGTCCTGCGCAACCTCACCCCTCACCCCCCAGCCCCCTTTCCCCTCTCCCTCCGGGAGAGGGGAGAGGGGGCGCCGCCGAAGGCGGCGGGGGTGAGGGGTGAGGTCCCTCCGGTATGGGAGTTCCTCGTGGTATTGGTGCTCATCGTGGATCTCGTCGCCGCCGGCGCCGGGTTCAACCCCGCTGTGGATCCGGCACTCCTTGACCACGTTCCACCCGTAATCACCTTTCTACAACAAGACACCTCGCTCTGGCGCTACGCCACGTTCACCCCGCCGGGGACGACCAAGACGATGAACGACAATGTGGGGATGTTCTATGGCTTCCAGACCGTCTCCGGCTACGATTCGCTCTTCAGCCGTCAGTACGCCGACTATATGGGGCTGATCGAGCCGCAGGGCGAACTGTTGTACAACCGCATCGCCTCGTTTCACGAGTGGTCGAGCCTCGATAGCCCGCTCACCGATCTGCTCAACGTCAAGTACATCATCACCGAGGTCGAGATCACCAGCCCCAAGTATCGCCTGGTGTATCAGGACGATGCGGTGCGCGTGTACGAGAACCTGGGCGTGATGCCGCGTGCGTTCACGCTGCCGACTTGGGCGACGCTGGTCACCGATAGTTTCGCCACCACCGTGCAATCCTATGACCCGCGCAATTATGTGATTCTCGACGCCCCTATCACGGAACACGCAACACGCGACGCGCGACCTGCATCTGCAACGCCACAGCAAGTCATCTCTTACCGCCGCAACGAGGTCTTTGTTGACGCGACGGTCTCCGAGCCGAGTTGGCTGGTATTGGCCGACTCGTATTTCCCTGGCTGGAAAGCGTTCGTGCGGCCGCAGGGCGCAGGCGAGGAGGCCGAGCGCGAACTCGAAGTCTACCGGGTGAACGGCAACTTTCGCGGGGTGCTCCTCGAGCCGGGCGCGTGGACGGTGCGCTTCAAGTACAGCCCCGATAGCGTCAAGATCGGCGCGTTTGTCACCTTCATCGCCGGGATGACAATCCTCTTCCTGGCGGGTCTCTACCTGTGGCGCTTTTTCTACCGCGAGGAGGACGAGGCCAATACGGTGCGGCGGGTAGCCAAGAACTCGATCGCGCCCATCATTCTCAATCTGTTCAACCAGGCGATCCTGATGGCCTTTGCCGCGCTGATGGCGCGTATTGTCGGGCCGGTGGGCAATGGCCGCTATTACACTGCCGTCCTCATCTTTGGCTGCTTCGAGATCGTCGCCAACTTTGGCTTGGATATGTACTTGATGCGCGAAGGGGCGCGCGATCCGAAGAACGCGCGTTGGCTCTTTTTCAACACGCTGGCGCTGCGTATTCTCCTCTTCTTTGCCGTCGTTCCAGTGCTGGCGCTCTTTATGGTTGGGCGGCAGACATTGGGCACGCCGCTGGTCGCCGAGACGATCTGGACGGTGGCACTTCTATACGCGGGGTTGCTGCCGGGAAGCCTGGCGAACGGCCTGGCAGCGCTCTTTCGCGCCTGCGAGAAGCACGAGTACCCCGCCGCCACTCAGACGGCGACGACGATTATGCAGGTCACATTGGGGACCCTGGCGCTGGTCGGCGGCCTGGGCATCGTCGGGCTGGCGGGGGCCTCGATCCTGACCAATCTGGCGACGCTGGCGATTTTGGCGGCGCTGGCGCGACGGACCATCTGGCCTGCGCTTCCACATGGCAGGACAGGGGTCGAATGGCCCTTGTTGCGCGGCATGTTGACTGAAAACTGGCCGCTGATGGCGTCTTTGCTGTTGCAGGCGCTCTTTCCCTTCGTCAACGGCCTGATGCTCCAGAACTATCAGGGCGACGCCGTGATGGGCTGGTACGATGCGGGACGCAAGTGGCTGACCGCGCTCAACGTGATCCCGTCGCTCTTCACCTTCGCCATGTTCCCGGTGATGTCGCGCCAGGCGGCGCAGGACCGGCCCGGCCTGTTGCGCTCGTATAGCCTCTCCGTCAAACTGTTGGTGATGCTCGCGCTGCCGGTGGCCGTGCTCGTGACGGCGGCGGCGGCGCCCCTGGTGAGAGTCCTCAGCGGCGCAGCCTTTTTGCCCCACGGCGCGGTGGCGCTGCGTATCCTGATCTGGTCGGCGGTGTTTGGCTGGATCAACAGCCTGACGAATTTCGTGCTCATCGCGCTCAACCGCCAGCGGTACGTTCTCCTGGCTTCCGGCGCGCGTGTGGCGTTCACGGTTGCGGCGAACCTGTTCCTGGTGCGGGCGTTCAGTTACGTTGCGTCGGCGTGGATTATGGTGGCCGGCGAGTTTCTGCTCGTGCTCCTCTTCTACGCCGACCTCCGTCGCCACGTGGGAGCCGTGGAGTGGGCACGGCTCCTGTGGCGTCCGGCACTGGCCGGGCTGGCGATGGGCGTAGCGGCGTGGGGCGTCTCGCTTGTCAGCCCGGTGCTGGCACTGGCGGCCGGCGCGTTCATCTATCTGTTGGCACTGGTGCTCTTGCGCGCGCTTACGCCCGAGGAGCGCGAGGCGCTGGCGCCGCTGGTGCCGGGGCCGCTGCGCGACCTTGCCTGGCGGCGGGCTTGAGGGTATACCATCTATCAAAACCTGGTCAGAAGGAGCATAGGCAGGTCAATGCAACCAGCATGCATCAAGGGCTGACGAAAGGAGCACGCATGTCGCACAGGAAGTGGCCCCAAGCGATCGCGGAATTCCTGGTGGATAACCTGACCACGCTGTTGACGATAGGCTCTGCGGCGTTCATCATCTATCGCCAGCATTTCACCCAACTGACACTTTCGACCAACAATCTGCTGAGCGCCGTCCTGGGTGTACTGGGCCTGCTGGCAGTCTCGGAAATCATCGAGCGCTACCGCAAGCTCAACAGCATCGAAAAGGGCATTCACCGCTCGCTGACCTTCCTGGAAAGCCGTTTCACCGAGCATCCTTCCGCCATCGCGTTCTTCGAGCGGCTGCCCAGTCTCGACCCTTACGTGCAAGGTGCGAACCAGATCGACCTGTGCGGCATTACGCTGACGACGACGGTGAACAAGCAGTTCGGCAACCTGCGTGAGCGGTTGCAGGTTGGCGCTCACGTGCGTATCCTGGTGATTGACCCCGACTCAATTGCCCTACAGATGGCGGCCGAGCGCAGCACCTCCCCCAGCGATCCAGAGTATTATCGCGTGCGGCTGAATGCGACCCTTAAAGAGATCGAGTACCTGTTCAAGAGTTGGGAAGAGTTCAAGGTGCTGGAAGGTGCGGTTTCAAAGAAGGCGGGTAGCCTGACCGTGCGTCTGATGCCGTATGCCCCGTCGTTTGGCATTCTCAGTTTCGACGTCCACCAGGACAATGGTATTGCATTCGTCGAACTGTATCCGCACAAATTCGGCTACAAATCGCCGCCCACCTTCGATCTGACCCCGCAAAGGGACGGCATCTGGTACAAGTACTTTACCGACCAGTTCGAGGAGATGTGGAACGCGGCCAGGCCGTGGCAGCCGAAACCCGCAGCGCCGACTGCTTGACCGGGCGCGGTGGGCTGGGGCAAGTTGCTCTGGCGCACGGTGCTGGTGATGGGCAGCGTGGCGTGGGGCATTTCGATCTTCAGCCTGCCGCTGGCGTTTGCGGCGGGCGCGCTCGTCTACCCGCCGGCGCTGGCGCCGCTCGTGCCGGGACCGCTGCGGTTCGTTTGGGCAAGGTCGGCCCCCGAACTCTGACTCACGGTTCTATCCGCTTGATTCCCATCAGCCGGTCAAAATCCCGGTCGTAAGAGTAAATCTCTGCCTGTCCCCCGTGAATCATCTCGGCCGCAATCAGCGCGTCGGAAAAATCCACAGGATACTCGCCATAGTAGTTGAGTGCGTCACGCACCAGAGACTTGCGGGCCATTCTGACGCCTTTTAGCGAAATGACGTCGTGAGCAAAGCGGGTGATTTGTTCACGCGGCCAGCGATAGAAATGACCCTCCCCTGATTTTATGGACAGGGAGTTAAGCGAAGATCGCTCTGTTGGTAATAGAGCTGCTCATAGGCTTCCGGGCTGAGATAGCCCAGTGCTGAGTGGCGGCGATGCCGATTATAGAA
>DAOUBA010000240.1:0-2580 GCA_034432855.1 Anaerolineae bacterium
AGTGCCCGGCTGTAGTATTCGATGGCTTCGCGGTTGGCGAAGCGGTCGCGCGCGCGGTTGCCGGCCCACAGGGTATAGTACAGCGCACGATCGCGCACGTGAGCACGATCATAGTGCAGCGCCAATGCCTCCACGTGCTCGGTCAAGTCCGCGTAGAGCGACTCGATACACTCGGCGACGACGCGATGCAGTTCCGGACGCTGGCTACGCAGCAGGCTGCGATAGATCGCCTCCTGGGTGACGATGTGGCGGAAAGCGAAAACCTGCTCACCAGCCTGTGGGCATTCGACCAACAGCCCTAGATGACACAGCCGCTCTAACGCAGGCACCACAGCAGTATGGCCGTGCAACCGCCGCTCGACCTTCTCCAACAGGCGTGCAGAGAACTGTGTGCCGATGACGGCGGCGCTGCGTAGCAGAGCCTGCAGGTCCTCGGGCAACCGATCCACGCGCGCCATCACCAGGCCGCGCAGGGTCGTGGGGATTTCCAGTGTCTGGAGTGCCAACGATGAGGTCAGACGCCATTGCCCGTTCTGCAGTACCAGCGCCTCTTTTTCGATCAGCATACGCACGAACTCTTCGATGTAGAAGGGGTTGCCTTCGGCGTAGGTCTGAACGACGTTGACGAACATGTCCGGCACACTGTCCAGACCTACCAGGTGAGCCAGCAATGCGCGGCTATCTTCCGGTGAGAGGGGTTTCAATTCCAGTTGCAAGTGTGCCGGCATCGCGGGCGATGGCTCTTGCGAAGGCAGCGCGAGGTTCAGGGGCATTTCTGGCCGGGGTCGCGCGACGATGCACAGAAGCACAGGCGCCTCTTGAATGATGGGCACCAGCGCCTGGACAGCATCTCGTGAGAGATCGTCGGCCCACTGAAAGTCTTCCAGAACGAACACCACCGGCCGCAGACGTGCCGCGCTCAATACCCACTCGCGCAACGCCAGAATCGTCAGTTGTTTGACGCGCTCCGGCTCCAGGTGACGCAAGGTGGTCATCTCCTCCGGGGGCAGCAGGCCGAGGACCTGCCACAAGAAGATGCGCAGCGAAGGAGATACCTGGTTATCCCATTCCAGGCCCGGCGGCCAGGTACGCCTGGCCTCTTGCAACAACGAGCGAAACACGTCGTAGCCACCACCCCGGGCGTAAGGCGAGGCGTGCCCATAGCAGATGGTGAGTTGATCCGGCGGGACAGTTGAGAGCCATTCTGAGACCAGCCGTGATTTGCCGACACCGGCATCGCCCTGGATGACCACCAGCCGGCCGCGCCGATCCTCGAGGAAGGCTTCCAGGAAACCGCGCAGTTGCTGTAACTCGGCATCACGTCCCAGGAAGACGCTCGACACACCGGCGATCCCGCGCGCTGGCAGGGGCCTGGGACGCTCCCCAACCACTTCATAGACGGACAATGACTCGTCAATCCCCTTAACCTGAATTGCGCCCATCGCCTGGAACTCGAACAGCGTGCGCGTCTGCTCGTAGATCGGGGGACCGACCAGGATGTAGCCCGGGCGCGCCAGCGCCTGCAGGCGCGCGGCCACGTTGACCGTCTCGCCAATGACGGTGTAGGCAGCCTGTTCCTCAGCGCCAATGATACCGGCGACCACCAGCCCACTGTGGATGCCGATGCGGATTTGGAGGGGAGCACCCAACCTTGCGCGGGCAATGGGCTCGAACTCGGCAGCGGCCTTCTGCATGTCCAGCGCCGCGCGCAACGCCAGTTCCGCGTCGTTTTCGTGGGCAATCGGCGCGCCAAAGACCGCCATCAGGCCGTCGCCGGTGAACTTGTCCACCATGCCGTCGTAACGGTGGACACATTCCACCAGGCGGCCCAACAGATCATTGATCAGTTCAAAGACGGACTCTGCGTCCAGAGAGGCTGCCAGGCTGGTGAAACCGACGGCATCAGCGAAGAGCACCGCCACCTCGCGCCGTTCGCCGCGCAGCCACTCGCGGTCGTGCAGAATCCCCTCGACGACGACCGGAGGAACGTAGCGGCGCAGGCGGCGCAGACGGCGCATGGTCTCCTCGGCCAAGGCCAGTTCACTCTGACCATCTGCCGTGGCGGTCACGGCAGCGGCACTACTACCCCGGACGAGAGCGGCGCCACACCCGGCACACAGGAGCAAGCCGTCTGAATTGAGAAGCCCGCATTCAGGACAACGCATCGCAACCCTCACCCTCCTGACGCGAAGGACAGGGATATTTTAACACACCCTGCGTGCAGCGCCAATCGGTCGAGAATAGCGCCTCGCAAGTGGAATTCTTGCACATTGGGCAAGGACTCTACCACAAAGGACACTACGGTCACACGAAGGATACAAGGGCATCCTTTGTACCCTTAGTGGTTTTTGATTCCAGCTTGTCCGGGGAGATTGACAGCGTCAAAACCCGCTACTCCGTTGGCGGGCACAGACGTTGACATTCTGGCCGCACGTCTTATAATACTTTATGACAAGGGTGCATCTCCCAAATTGTGAGCACAAATGTTCGACTCATGCTACCAACGGGACAGCGGCGTAGTCGACGTAGCCGAAGGCAACGATCGGTTGTGGAGCGATAGGCGTCTTGGGCAAGCCCACG
>DAOUBA010000241.1:0-52237 GCA_034432855.1 Anaerolineae bacterium
AATGTCTCGGTTTGCTCGTTGTCCAACACGCGGATGTCCAGGATGAGCCCCTGCTCATCGTCTACCGTCACCCCAACCACGATCTCCTCACCCTTGCAGCGCACGTGGGTGGGGTCTCCTCCCACGACCCGCACCTTCCCACCCTGCTGCAGGCGTGCCTGGCGTAACTGCCGGCCTTGCTCTCCGGCGGCCTGAACGTCGCGATAGACTGTGGTCTTGCCCAAAGGGAATCCCACGGCCGCCAAGGCATCCTCTACCCCTCCGTAACTCATGCCCAGCAAGTAGAACAAGACTGCCAGTCCCTTGAGCCGATCCGAGTGGTGCGCTTCACTTACGGCCTTGGGATAGACCCGATGAGTGCGCCCACAACTGAGACCCTTCCGCCGATAGACGATGACCTGATCGTACTGAGTGTCACGCAATGGCTTGATACAGTGCCGCTGATGCATCTTGAAGCGTCTCCCATCACAATCAGGATAGGGACAGACCTCTGGAATCTCCATCATGTCCGGTTCTACCTGGGGAATCCGTACACGCAGGCGCATCCCTCAACCTCCTGGCGAGAATGCTCCTATCTTACCACCAGTTTCCCCATTTTTGAAACAGTCACCCGGCAACAAAACTCTTGACAACGCCTCTTTTTTGTGGTATAATGTTAGCGTTAACGGGAACGATAACAGCCATAGCAGACTACTGCAGCGTTGGAGTCAAATGGCCGTAGCGACCAGAAGACGCGTGACCATCAGGCAGGTGGCAGAAGAGGCCGGTGTCTCCACCCAGACCGTCTCCCGTGTGATCAACGACCGCCCCGATGTCGCCCCCGATACCCGCCAGCGGGTTCAAAAAGTCATCGCCCGATTGGGATACCAGCCCAGTTACGTCGCCCGGAGTCTGATCCAGGGACGCAGCTGTACCTTTGGTGTTGTGGGTTATGGACTGGACTATTACGGCCCTTCGTGCACCCTGGCCGGCATCGAACAGGAGGCCAGCCAGTTGGGCTATAGATTGCTGTTGAGCCTCGTCCGCCAGCCCGAGACCAACCGCATTGACCAGTTGCTGGGCGAGATGCTTTCTCGCCACGTGGACGGCCTGATCTGGGCCGTGCCGGAGATTGGCGACAACCGCGCCTGGTTAGACCGGGTGCACGAATTTCCTGTACCGATCGTTTTCCTGACCATGAAACCGCGGCCCGACCGGTTTATCATCGCGGTGGACAACTACAATGGCGGCCTGATGGCCACGAGACATCTGATCGCGCAGGGCTGCCAGACCATCGGCCTGATCACAGGCCCCCTGGATTGGTGGGAAGCGCGTCAACGCCAGGCAGGCTGGCGAGATGCGCTGGCGAGCGTAGGGCTGTCCAACGAAGAGAGCCTCATTGCCAAGGGGAACTGGTCGGCAGCCGGTGGGGAGGAGGGCCTGAGGCAACTTGTGGCGAGACATCCGGAAATTGACGGGGTGTTTGCTTCCAACGATCAGACGGCACTAGGGGTTTTGAGAGCCGCGCGCCAACTGGGGCGTCGTGTCCCGGGCGACCTGGCCATCGTTGGCTTTGACGATATCCCGGAGGCGGCCTACTTTTACCCCTCGCTATCCACCGTGCGCCAGGACATGATTGAACTGGGGCGTCGCGCCGTCAGGATGCTCGGCCAGGCAATTGAGACGATCCAGAGCGGCGCGGTTCCTGCGCCGGAGACGGTTCTGCTACAGCCGGAGTTGATCGTGCGCGAGAGCTCGGTATTGACTGGGAAATAAAACCCTTTGCTCAACAATTAGCAACGGCTGGGGAAGAAGAAAGGGGAGATACCGGTTCACTTGGCGGTGAGGTATCTCCCCAGGCAACGCGGTGTACGGCCCGTATGCTGCAGGCGCATTTTTGCCGTTCACCGTTCCTTTGTATTATACATCAAATGGTCTTGAATGACCAGTTGAATCTCTGATGGAGGCAGAACGAGATGAAGAAAACGACATTAGGCATCATCGTGGGTAACCGGGGGTTCTTCCCCGATCATCTCTGTGCCACGGGGCGGGAGGAAATCCTGCGCGTCCTGGCAGAAGAAGGAATCGAAGCGGTGACTCTCGGCGTAAACGATACCCCTTTCGGTTCAGTCGAGACGCTGGCGGATGCGGAAAAATGCGCCGCGCTGTTCAAGGCGCATGCCGGGGAGATAGACGGCATTCTGGCCACCCTGCCCAACTTTGGCGATGAGCGGGGTGTGGCTAACGCGGTGCGCCTGTCGGGGTTGAATGTGCCGGTGCTGGTACAGGCCTTCCCCGACGAGCCGGGGAAGATGACGGTGGCCAATCGCCGGGATAGTTTCTGTGGCAAGATGTCGGCGTGCAACAACCTGAGGCAGTACGGCATCCTGTACACGCTCACGACGCTGCACACCGTCGCGCCCGACTCGGAGGACTTTAGGCAGGATCTGCGTCGCTTCGCCGCGACCTGCCGGGTGGTGCGCGGGCTGCGTGGAGCGCGGGTCGGCGTCCTGGGCGCGCGCCCGGCAGCCTTCATCACCGTGCGCTACAGCGAGAAACTGCTGGAAAAGGCAGGCATCAGCGTCGAGAGCCTCGACCTCTCCGAAGCCTTTGGCCGCGCCAACAAGTTGAGCGACGGCGACCCCCGCGTGAAGGCCAAACTGGACGAGATCAAGGCTTACGTATCCACCCAGGGTATCCCGCCTGACGCGCTGAGCAAGATGGCCCGCTTCGCCGTGGTGATGGAGGAGTGGATCGCGGAGAACGAATTGGTGGCGACGGCGGTGCAGTGCTGGACTTCGATGGAAGAGTTTTTCGGCGTCGTGCCGTGCACGGTGATGAGCATGCTCAGCAACGTGCTCAAGCCCTCCGCCTGTGAGACCGACATCACCGGCGCGGTGGGGATGTACGCGATGGCCCTGGCATCCGGCCAACCCAGTGCACTGTTGGATTGGAACAACAACTATGGGGATGATCCAGACAAAGGCGTGATCTTCCATTGTAGCAACCTGCCCAAGGCGTTCTTCACCGAGGCGAAGATGGATTATCAGGAGATCATCGCTGGATCCGTGGGCAAGGAGAACACCTACGGCACGGTCGTAGGACGCATCAGACCTGGGCCGTTCACGTATTGTCGTGTGTCCACCGACGACGAGCGGGGCGTCATCCGCGCCTACCTGGGCGAGGGGGAAGTCACCGATGACCCATTGGAGACTTTTGGCGGTTACGGCGTGGTTCGCATTCCCAATTTTCAAAAGTTGCTCCACCACATCTGCGAAAACGGTTACGAGCATCACGTCGCTGTCAATCCGTCACAGTGCGCCGCGGCAGTACACGAGGCGCTGAGCAAGTATATGGGTTGGGATGTGTATTACCACGGCACGGCGATTTAGTAGGGGGCTGGCATTTCATCCCGGAGAAATGCTTGTTGTCCGATTTTCATAAGTCCACGGAAAGTAAAGAAAAAAAGGAGGATTGAAAAATGAGAGTACGAATTCTGTACGCAGTGCTGGCTGTGTGTTTGCTCGTGGGAATGGTGGGCTGCGGAGGCAAAAAGGCCACCGGTCCCGCCTGCAGGCCCAACTGCACCTACAAGGACATGGTCGTCGGCTTTCTCCAGACCGGCTCTGAAGGTGGCTGGCGCGCCGCCAACTCCGCTTCCTTCCGGGAAACCGCGGAGCAACTGGGCATCACGCTCAAGTTCTATGACTCCCAGAACGATCTGGCGAGGCAGGTCGCAGGCTTCCATCAGTTCAACCAGGATCCGGAAGTGAACGTCATCATCCTGGCTGCACTCGAGACCACCGGCTGGGAAGAGGTACTGAAGGAGGCCCAGGAGGCCGGCAAGATCGTTGTCCTGGAGGACCGCCGCATTGACGCGCCGCCCGAGCTGTACGCCACCTACATCGGCTCCGACTTTGCCGAAGAGGGGCGCAAGGCCGCCGATGAAATGTGCCGACTGCTCGAGGGGATGGAAAAGAAGAACGTCTGGGAGTTGGTCGGCAACGTGGGTTCCTCCGCGGCCAAAGACCGCGGCCAGGGCTTCCGCGAGCGGATGGGGCAGTGCGGGATCCAGGTCACCAAGAGCCAGACCGGCAATTGGAGCATCACGGAAGGCAAGCAGGTGACAGAGGCCTGGCTGAAGGAGACCACGGACGTCCAGGGTATCTTTGCACAGAACGACGAGATGGGCCTGGGCGCGATCGAGGCGCTCAAGGAAGCGGGCCTCAGGCCAGGTGTGGATGTCAAGATCGTCTCGGTTGACGCCACCGCCGGGGCCTTCAAGGCCATGCTGGCCGGTGAATTGAACGTGACTGTGGAGTGCAACCCGCTCCTGGCGCCGCAGGTCTATGAGGCCGCTTTGAAGGCACTCAATGGCGAAACCCTGCCCAAGTGGGTTCCCTCGCAGGAAGGTGTGTTCCGCGCGGAT
The DNA here is from genome assembly GCA_034432855.1 of Anaerolineae bacterium. Taxonomy (GTDB): domain Bacteria; phylum Chloroflexota; class Anaerolineae; order B4-G1; family B4-G1; genus DAOUBA01. The sequence goes on from DAOUBA010000241.1 coordinate 4,409, forward strand.
ATGCCCAATCTGAAAGAGATCGCCGAAGGCCGCAAGTACTAAATCTGTGGTGTAGTGTCTACAGTCCGGGAGACCATGGTGCAAATGGCCCTGTAGCAAGCAGAGGAGCGGCGCCGCGTGCGCGCCGCTCCTCATCCCACAAGATCGCTCTCTTTCGAGCCGGGGTGTGGTAGGAACGCGCTCTCGTTGCAATAATCTGTCTTTTTTGATAAGATTAATCTTGGCCGCCCAGAACCTCGGCAGCGATCACGAGTAGACGGTGAGGTGGGACAATGTCAGATGAGTATATCATCGAGATGAGAGGGATTGACAAGGCGTTCCCCGGCGTGCAGGCCCTCTCTAAGGTGGACTTTTTCCTGAGGCGAGGCGAGATTCATGCCCTCGTGGGAGAGAACGGCGCGGGAAAATCCACGCTCATCAAGGTATTGACTGGTGTCGAGAGACCGGACGCCGGCAAGATCATCCTGGACGGGGAAGAGGTCAGGGTCAGATCGCCGCTGCATGCCCAGGAGTTGGGCATCAGCACGGTCTACCAGGAGATCAACCTGTGTCCCAATCTTACGGTCGCGGAAAACATCCTGATCGGCCGCGAGCCACGGAGATTCGGGAGCGTCAACTGGAAGGCCATGAATGTCCAGGCTCAAGAGATCCTCCAGCGGCTGGACATTGACATTGACGTGACCCAACCGTTGGGTCTATACCCGGTCGCCATTCAGCAGATGGTGGCTATCGCGCGGGCGCTGGAGAGCGCGTCCGCCCGGGTGCTGATCCTCGACGAGCCCACTTCCAGCCTCGACGTGCACGAGACCGCGCAACTCTTCCAGGTGATGCGCAGGCTGAAGAGCGAAGGCGTGGCTATCATCTTTATCACCCACTTCATTGATCAGGTCTATCGGATTTCCGATAGAATCACCGTGCTGAGAAACGGGAGCCTGGTGGGAACTTTTGAGACGGCAACTATTCCGCGCCTGGAGTTGATCGCCAAGATGCTTGGGCGTAGTCTGACTGAACTCGACGAAATGTCCCAGATCAAACTCGAAACCCGCAAGCACATCAAGGGCGAGGCGTTGTTACAGGCCAAGGAACTGGGATTTGCAGGGGGGATCGAGCCTTTCGATCTGGAACTTCACGCTGGTGAGGTGCTTGGAATTGCCGGATTGTTGGGGTCGGGACGTACGGAACTTGCCCAGTTGCTGTTTGGAGTCGAAAGACCAGATAGCGGCGTGTTGGAAATGGATGGGAAAGAGGTCAAGGACTTTTCCCCCCTGGCCTCGGTCAGCCGTGGCGTGGCTCTATGTCCTGAGGACAGAAAAGAGGCTGGTATTGTGGACGAGTTAACGGTCAGAGAGAACATTATCCTGGCTCTCCAGGCCAGTCGGGGTTGGTTCAAGTATCTGAGCAAACAGCAACAGTACGAAATTGCGGAGCGATATATTCAGTTGCTCAACATCGCTACACCCTCGGCCGATCAGCCGGTCAAGAACCTGAGCGGCGGTAATCAGCAAAAGGTCATCCTCGCGCGTTGGCTGGCTACGAATCCCAGGGTGCTGATCCTCGATGAACCCACTCGCGGGATTGATGTGGGAGCAAAAGCCGAGATTCAAAGGCTGGTACTCTCGCTGGCCGAGGAAGGCAAGTCGTGTCTTTTCATTTCCTCCGAACTGGAAGAGGTGCTGCGCACCAGTCACCGCATCGCTGTGCTGCGCGACCGGAAGAAGGTCACGGAATTCGGCGGTGAAGTGGATGAGCAAAGGATTATGCAAGCAATCGCCGGAGGTGAATCATGAGCGGGCCCAAATCTTCCTTCACGTTGCGAAAGGTCACGGAGAGCAGGCTCTTTTTCCCCTTCGTCGCCCTGGCGCTCATCCTGCTCTTCGATCTGATCGCCGTTCCTGGGTTCTTCAGGATTTCCACCAGAGAGGGCAATCTGTACGGAAACCTGATTGACATCCTGCGGAACGGCTCGACCGTTTCCTTGCTGGCTATCGGCATGACGTTAGTCATCGCCACTCGTGGGGTAGACCTTTCAGTGGGTGCCGTTATGGCGATTGCTGCCTCAGTAGCGGCTATTCTGATGAATCCATACGTCCTGGCCAAAGAACTGCCGCCGCACATTGTCAAGTTCATGACCGACCCGCATTTCACGTACCAGCCGCTTTGGATCGTGATTTTGGCGGCGCTGGTCGTGGCTGCAGTCTGCGGCGCGTGGAACGGGTTGTTGGTGGCCTATGGGAAAATCCAACCCATGATCGCCACACTGATCCTGATGATCGCCGGTCGCGGGATCGCCCAATTGATCACGAACGGGGTGAGGATTCAGATCTTTTACGAGCCATATGCCTTCATCGGGCAGGGGTGGATCATTCTGCCCTTTTCCCTGTATCTTGTGGCCATCGTGTTCGCGGCTGCCTGGCTGCTGACCCGTAGGACATCCATCGGCCTGTTCATCGAATCGGTGGGCACGAACTCGCGCTCCAGTTTCTTTAGCGGCATTGATGAAAAGAAGATCAAACTGCTGGCCTACACGTTTTGCGGTCTGTGTGCCGGGGTCGCGGGCCTGGTTGAAAGTGCGAACATCAAGACTTCGGACGCTTTCAATATGGGCCAGACCAAGGAACTGGATGCCATTCTGGCGGTCGTTATTGGCGGCACCTTGATGTCGGGTGGCCGCTTCTCCCTCCTTGCCAGCATCGTCGGCGCCTGGGTCATTCAGGCGATCACCACATCCATGTATGCAATGGGTGTTCCGGCGTTTGCCCTCCAGGCGATCAAAGGGGTGGTCGTTATCTTTGTGATCCTCCTGTATTCTGAACAGGTCAGGAATCTCGTTCAGAAATTCACTGTGCAGAAAGAGGCTCGACGATGATGCGGAAAATCAGCACTCTTATCTCCAGGAATCAGAGGTTCATCCCTCTGACGGCCACAGCAGTGCTGGCATTCGTCGCCTACGGGATCGGAGCGATGCTCTATCCCGGCATGCGGGACCCGCAGGTTTTCCTGAACATCTTCCGCAACAACGCGTATCTGCTGATCAGCGCCATCGGGATGACATTCGTCATTCTGACAGGCGGCATTGACCTTTCGGTCAGTGGCGTGGTGGCGCTGACGACGGTAGCCGCTGCCGCGTTGCTCCGCGAAGGATGGAATGCCTGGCTGGTCATCTTCCTGATGCTGGTGATGGGGATGGCTTTGGGTGCGGCGATGGGAAGTATCATCGCCTATATGAAGGTGCAGCCGTTTATCGCCACGCTGGCCGGGATGTGGTTCGCCCGCGGCCTGTGCTTCTTCATCAGCGACGACGCGATTGCCATCAACAACCGCATCTATACCATCCTCGGGCAGACGAGGATCCTGATCCCAGGGTTGAGCGATCCTGTTACTCAGACCGGCGATTATGTCTCGATCTTTACGGTCGTCGGGATGCTCCTCCTGGCCGTGGCGATATACATTGCCCACTACACACGCTTTGGCCGCACGGTGTATGCCATCGGGGGAAATGAGGGCAGAAATGAAATCTCTGCCCGGCTGATGGGTCTGCCGGTTGAGAGGACCAAGGTGCTTGTTTACACGTTCAACGGGTTTTGCTCGGCGCTGGCAGGCGTCGCGTTGGGCGTCTTTGTGGCCTCCGGACACGGTCTGTATGCGACCGGTTTTGAGTTGGACGTTATCGCTTCGGTCGTGATGGGTGGCACGATGCTGACCGGCGGCGAGGGGTACGTGTTCGGCACGCTGTTTGGTGTGCTGGTCTTTGGCGTCACGCAAACGCTGATCCAGTTCAACGGAAGCCTGAGTTCCTGGTGGATCCGGATCGTCATTGGTGTGCTCACCCTGATTTTCATTGGCGTGCAGAGTTTCCTGGCTGCGCGGAGGGGCGGCCGCCGCCGGGCGAGGGCAGCTGGTGTGCCAACAGCGAGGGCGCTGCGCCGGCGCCAGTTGTTGGTATTTGGCGGCAGCGGCGTGGCGGTGGTGCTTGTCCTGGCCGTGATCGGGATAAGCCTGCTCCCTAAACTATCCGGGGGCGGCTCGACCGCCGAAACGGCCACGCCGAGAAGCGGCTCCTGCGAGTTCAAGCCCTTCCGGCAAGATCGGGCTGCCGAGTTCATGCGAGATGGGGCAGTGGTCACCTATGAGCGCAATGGCGGCCCGAACTGCATAGACGAGTTGTACGCCATCTACCCGGATGGGCGAATCGTGGGCGACAATGGCACACAGACTATCGAGAAACAAGTGTCCCCGGAGGAAGTAGAGCAGTTGCTCGAGGGCATCGCCGGTTACGGATGGTTTACGGATGAGATGTACAATACCTGGCACACGCCGTGCAAGCAGTGCTATGGATACTATCTCACCGTCTCCTACCAGGGCCAGGAAAAGACCGTTAAGGGCGTGGACGGCGGGACAGACGCTCCGGCTGAGTATTGGGAGGTCATCTCGCTGGTTAAAGCAATTGTCCCCAGGTTTGAGGCTGCCCAGTAATGAACCGGATGACGAGGAATCGAAATATGAGCACCCCAAAAGCATTGCTTCCGCTCCTGGTGTGCGCTCTGCTGACCTTTGCCTGCAGGTACATCGTTCTGCCCGAGGGGATAGATACCGGCCCAGGCGGGGGCAAGGGATGGAGCGCCAGGGCAACGAGCGTCAAATCCGAAGATGGGAATTTGCGCATTGAACTTGCCATCCAAAACGAGACAAACGATTGGAGTGCCATGCAGGCCGTGGCGGGCAAGCCGGCTATCCTTTCGGCGGGTGGCAAGACGACCAATTGCGATACGGTCGTCGTCGGCACCGGCGGCCATCGGCTGGCCCCGGGCTTCCAGATGCGGGGGTTCACCGGTGGGACGAGGGCCGAACCAGTGATCCAGCCGCTCTACGTGGAGTGTCCGGGAGCAGAAGCCACAGCCGGCGCGACGCTTGCCATCCAGTACGTCTACTTTACCGGCTGGTATAACTATTACGAGCCGGAGGCGAACAAAGGAGAAGGAACGCTGGAAGTCAACCTCGATGAGGTCGCCACAGACCTCACGTACCCGATTGCTGAACCGGTGGAGGGTTTGATCCGGCCACCCGACACCGAAATTACCGCCATCAACGACGTGGCCCTCACCCTCACCAACGTCGAGCGCACCGACAGCGGCCTGCGGTTCTCGTGGAAGACCGCCAACCCAGGTGAGTATCCCTCCTACGTTCACATCGGCATTCCTCCCGTGATTGGCGTCGACGGCATCATTTACGGCATCTACGAGACCCCTGATCTGGCATCCGTGCCGATCACTCCGGCGGGTGGCGAGGCGGAATGGACGACGGAGGTTGCGGTTCCGCAGGACGCTACCGGCCTGTATATCCTGCTGAGCGTGGAGACGGGAAAACAACGGCTCTACGCCAACTATGCCATTGACATCACCAAGTAGCCCGGTTCGCTGATATAGGACCGGGCAGATGGAGCCGTCGGGACATATCTGGTGCGGTTGGGTCTGGATCCGGCTCCACGACATCATCACACAGGAGGCCGACGTCAACATGAGCAAAAAGAAATACACGATTGGTGTGGACTATGGCACCGAGTCCGGGCGAGCGGTGTTGGTGGACGTGGCTACAGGGGAGGAGGTCACCACCGCCGTCCACCCCTACGGCGATGGTGTGATTGACGAACACCTGCCGGGCAGCGATAAACCGCTGCCCCCCGACTTTGCCTTGCAGAACCCGCAGGATTATATCGAGGTGCTCAAGGTCACCATCCCGGCTCTATTGCGCGAGAGCGGCGTGTCCTCTGGGGACATCATCGGCATCGGCACCGACTTTACCGCATGCACGATGTTGCCCATAGATGAGGCGGGGACACCTTTGTGCATGAAGCCCGAATGGCGAGACAATCCCTATGCCTGGGTCAAGATCTGGAAGCACCACGCCGCCCAGCCGGAGGCCAACCGACTGAACGAGATCGCCCGCCAGCGCGGCGAGGAATGGCTCGATCGGTATGGCGGCAAGATCTCGTCGGAGTGGATGTTCCCCAAGATCTGGGAGACGCTGAACAAGGCGCCAGAGGTCTATGAAGCCGCCGACCGCTTCATCGAGGCGGCGGACTGGATCGTGCTCCAACTTACCGGCGAGGAAAAGCGTAACTCCTGCACCGCCGGATACAAGGCCATCTGGAACAAGCGGAAGGGCTACCCCAGCGACGATTTCTTCGCCGCGCTCGACTATCGGCTGCGCCACGTGGTGGACGAGAAACTCTCGCGCGACATCTATCCGCTGGGGCAGCGGGCGGGCGGCCTTACCCCGCAGATGGCGGCATTGACCGGGCTGAAACCCGGCATCGCCGTGCCGGTGGGCAACGTGGACGCCCACGTCGCCGTGCCGGCCTCCACCGTGGTCGAGCCGGGGCGCATGGTCATCATCATGGGCACCTCCAACTGCCACATGGTGCTGGGCGAGGAGGAAAAGATCGTCGAGGGGATGTGCGGCGTGGTGGAGGATGGCATCATCCCCGGCTATTTCGGCTTCGAGGCCGGGCAATCGTGTGTGGGCGATCACTTTGCCTGGTTCGTCGAGAATTGTGTGCCTCCTGCCTATCACGAGGAGGTGACAAGCCGGGGCATGAACATCCACAAGTTGTTGGAGGAAAAAGCCGCCCGGCAGAAGCCCGGTCAGCATGGGTTGCTGGCGCTCGATTGGTGGAACGGCAACCGCTCCGTCCTGGTGGACGTGGACCTGACCGGCATGCTGCTCGGGGCGACGCTGCTGACCAAGCCGGAGGACATTTATCGGGCGCTGATCGAGGCCACCGCCTACGGCACGCGCGTCATTATCGAGGCGTTCGAGTCGAGTGGCGTGGCAGTGAACGAGATCGTCGCCTGCGGCGGTCTGCCGGGACGCAACCAGTTGCTGATGCAGATCTATGCCGACGTGACGGGCAAGAGCATCAAGGTGGCAGGCACATCCCAGTCGGGCGCTCTTGGTTCAGCGATGTTCGCCGCAGTCGCGGCAGGCAAGGCAGCCGGCGGCTATGACAACATCTTCGAGGCAGCCAGGCGGATGGCCCGTCTGCAGGACGTGGTCTACCGGCCCAACCCGGCGCACAAGGCCGTGTATGACCAGATTTTCGCCGAGTACGTCACGCTGCATGATTACTTTGGCCGTGGGACGAACGGCGTCATGAAGCGGCTGAAGGCGCTGAGGCAACAGATGTTGGCACGGCCATAGCCTGTGGCGATGGGGAGGTTGGCGTGCTGGAGCACCTGAAGGAAGAACTCTGGCGCCTGCACCTGGAATTGCCCAAGAACGGGCTGGTCAAGTGGACGGGGGGCAACGTCAGCGCCAGAGACCCGGAGACGGGCCTGGTGGTGATCAAGCCGAGCGGCGTGCGCTACGAAGTCCTGCGCCCGGAGGATCACGTCGTGGTGGACATGGACGGCGTGGTGGTAGAAGGTACCTTAAAGCCCTCGTCCGATACGGCCAGCCATCTGTACATCTATCGCCACCGGCCGGACGTCAACGGCGTGGTGCATACCCATTCCCCGTACGCCACTGCTTTTGCCGCACTGGGCCAGCCGATCCCCTGTTGCCTGACCGCCATCGCCGACGAGTTCGGCGGGCCAATCCCCTGCGCGGGTTTTGCCCTCATTGGCAGTGAGGCGATCGGCAAGCAAGTCGTCGAGCACATCGGCTCGTCCCGCGCGGTGCTGCTCAAGCAACATGGTGTGTTCACCATCGGCGAGACGGCCGAGGCGGCGGTCAAGGCCGCGGTGATGGTGGAGGATGTCGCCAAGACGGTCTGGCTGGCGCTACAGATGGGGGAGGTGGAGGAACTTGACCCCGAAGCGGTCGAGCGGCTTCACCAGCGATACACCCAGGTCTACGGCCAATAAGCCGATTTCGGGCTCTGGAGAGCCCTCCGGCATTTTGTGCCGGAAACTACCAGAACTGGAGACGTCCTCCAGAAGCGGGCCAGAAAGTTCAGGGAGAGAAAACATATCCCCTGGCAAGCACGGTGCGGATCAGTTGGAGGCGTTCGGATTCTGGCTCGACCTTCTTGCGCAGGCGCGAGATGTGCGGCCGGACGATGACCTGAGCCTCCTCTGCGCTCACCTCATAGCCCAGCGCATAGCATAGTTCCTGGCACGAGACCACGATGCCGGGACGCTGCATCAGATAGGCCAGCAGCGCAACCTCGCTTGGAGTGAGTTCGGCCTGCAGAACGTTATCGCTGCCGCCTATTGCGACGATCACCAGGCGTTTTTGTCGGTCCAGGGTGATTGGCCCAACGCGCAAGGTGGATTCCGTGGCGGGTTCTCCCAGTGCCGCAAGGCGCTTTTGCAGGGCCTTGGCCACGACGGCAGCCAGGTCGCGGAGCTTGGCCGGCTTGAGCAAATAGTCCACAGCGCCGGAGCGGATGGCGATCATGGCGCTTTCCAGCGTCCCATATCCGGTCAGCACGATAATCGGTAACTTGGGGTAGATTCGATGGGCCTGCTGCATCACCTCCGTGCCATCTATCCCTGGCATACGCAGGTCCACCACCATCATGTCATAATGGCGGCGCCCCAACATCTCCAGGGCTTCATACCCGGAACTTGCCTCATCGGCATCGTAGCCCAGCAGGGTGAGGGAACGCACAAGCGCCGAGCGTATGGGCAATTCGTCGTCCACCACCAGCACGCGCGCCCCCAGGACGGGCGGGACGACCTCTGATCCGCTCATGCGTCGGCCCCCGGCTGTTTCGGGCAGGAAGCGCTGGGCAGGGTGATGGTGAAGGCCACGCCCCGGCCGCCTTCAAGATTGTTGATGCGGATCGTGCCGCCGTGCTGTTCGACGATGCTCTGGCTGAGTGAAAGGCCCAGCCCGGTACCGCCCGGTTTGGTCGTAAAAAATGGTTCAAACAAGTGCTCCAGGTGCTCTGGTGGGATAGAGGGGCCATCGTTCGTTAACGTAAGCGCCACCATATCCCCATCGGCGCGAGATGTGATGTGCAGTCGCCCCCCCTCGGGCATTGCCTCAATCGCATTGAGAATAACATTGAGCAGGACCTGGACGATCTGATCCGCGGCGGCAAAGATCATCGGCCCATCGACAGGCAGGTCCATAGTGACCTGCACGTGCGCCTGATGGAGTTGGCTGCCGACCAACGCCAGGGCTCTCTGCACCAGTTGGGAGACGGAAACAGCGTAGCGCGTATCGCTGGCAGGCCGGGCAAGGCGCAGCAGGCGGGCCGTGAGATCGGCCAGGCGCTCCAATTCCTGGCGCATAAGGGACAGGCGCTCCTGACGTTCTTCTGCCGGCAGGTCAAAGCCTGCGACCAGTTCCAGGTTGCTCTGGATGCCTTGCAGCGGGTTGTTGATCTCGTGGGCCAGCGCCGCCCCCAGGCGTCCCAGCGCCGCCAACCGCTCGACGTGTGCGGCCTGCTGTTCTGCGCGTCTGCGCTCTGTGATGTCCTGAGCGAAGACGACGATACAAACTGTGTTTCCCTGGGCGTCGAGCACCGGGTAAAGGCTATGATCGAAACGTCTGCCTCCCTGCTCGTCCTCAAAACGGACGGGTTTGCCCGAGCGGACGACCTCGTCAACGTAGACCATCCTGGCTTCGAGCAACGGGACTGGCAATACGTCGGCTGGCAAATCCTGAAAGCGCGAGCCGACCAGTTGAGCGATGCTGCGGCCCAGCCTCCGGGCCGCCGTCTGGTTCAAGGCCAGAATCGTCCCCTGAGGTTCTATCAGCAGCACCGATTCGGTGATGGCGTTCAGCACCGCCTGCGTCATTTCTTCACTTTGTTGTACCCGCTCGTACAGGTGGATGTTTTCGAGGGCCACCGCTGCCTGCCTGGCCAGAGTGGTCAGGAGCACGACGTCGCTTTGCGGGTAATAGTCATCCGGATCCCGCTGCCCCAGCAGCCAGAGCCCGATCGTCTTTTCGCTCGCTTTGAGCGCAACGACCAACCGCACCCAATCCAACCCTCCATGCGTTCTGGCAGGCGGCGGCCGATAGTGGCCGGCCGTAGCCAGCAACGGCTCAATCTGCTCGAATGCCTCTGGCACCTCATCTGGACGGATGCCGCGCGCGTAGACCGCGCTGCACCTCCCGCCTGCCAGTGTGAGAAGCGCCGATTGGCGGACGAGCAGGCTGGGGGCCACCTCATCGGCCAACGCCTTCGCCAGGGCTTCGAGGCTCCGGGCTGCCGCGATTCGGGGCGAGAAGGTGGCGATGACCTTCTCGGGGTCGTGTCGGGTACCATAGGCCATCCGGCCGACCAACCGCTGAAAGCGAGTATATAGCAGCGCTGCTACGACCACAAATGCTGTCGAGACCACCAGGTCGAAGATCAGCAGGCGGTCGGATGGATTCAGCCACCGACCTGCCACAAAGACCAACGCAAAAACGCCACCGTACAACAGCAGGAAACTATACAGGCCGAGCAGGTACCTGGCGCGGGACTCTAGCGCCCCCAGGCGGTGTTTGTAGAGGGCGTAGACGTATGCAAACGGCAGCAAGGGGATGGAAAACATCGCAGCATACAACGCCATTCCATTCGGGGCCGGCGCGCCGAGCAACGCAGGAACGGCCCACAGCACAAGCGCCGGTCCGCCTGCCAGACCGACGCCGGCCAGCATCAGAGACGCGGCGAGTCTCTCGGAGGCGGAGGGCCTGACCACCACGCGCCACAACAATGGGCCGAGGCTTGCCAGCAAGGCCAGTAGCAATGCCGGGCTGAAACTGGCGCAGGGCAGTACCCGTAAGAATTCGAGCAATGCCAGGACGACGGCGACGATGTAGAGCGGCAGTATCAGGTAACGTTCGCCGCGTTTGCAGAGAGGGCGCGGGACGTTGAGGTGCAGGTGAAGGCAGATGGGTACCAGCAGCCAGGCGAGTGTGTGCAAGTTGGCGCTGTAGTGGATGTCCACGTCAGGTCGCCCCATTTGCTCTGTTCATTGTAGTCCCCCCACAGATAGGGGCTTGGGGTATTATAGCAACAAAGCCAGTCCTTGACAACCAGGCAGTGGCGGCTTCAGTCGTTCTCTTCCAGGTCTGATTGATGTGGGGTATAATCACCGCCGCTCGTGGCGTAGACAATGGGGGCAGCCGGGCGCCCCAGACGCACTGCCGGTGGACGAGCACGGGCGGCTGATTCTCGGATGGCCGGCGCCCTGAGAGATAGTCTTTTCTTGCCAACCCCGCCTTTCAAGGTACAATAAGGGAATGAATGTCTGATGAAAGGAATCGAAATGAACACCGACCTCGATCACCTGTGCATCAACACCATCCGTACGCTGGCGATGGACGGCGTACAGAAGGCCAAATCCGGCCACCCCGGCATGCCAATGGGCATGGCCGATGTGGCCTACGTCCTGTGGACGCGCTTTCTCAAGCACAACCCCGCCGAGCCCACCTGGCCCAACCGCGATCGCTTCGTCCTTTCTGCCGGGCACGGCTCGATGCTCCTGTACAGCCTGCTCTATCTCACCGGCTATGACCTGCCGTTGGACGAACTGAAGCGCTTCCGCCAGTGGGGTAGCCGCACTCCCGGCCATCCTGAACATGGCCTCACTCCCGGCGTCGAGACGACCACTGGCCCACTGGGGCAGGGCTTTGCCAACGGTGTAGGGATGGCCATCGCCGAGCGTTTCCTGGCTGCCACCTTCAACCGCCCTGGCTTTCCCATCTTCGATCACTATATCTACGCCATCGTCTCTGATGGCGATCTAATGGAAGGAGTGAGCCACGAGGCCGCCAGCCTGGCCGGTCACCTGGGGCTGGGCAAGATCGTCTACCTCTACGACGATAACGAGATTTCCATCGAAGGCTCGACCGACCTCACGTTCACCGAAGACGTACCGGCGCGTTTCCGCGCCTATGGCTGGCACGTACAGGAAGTGGATGGCTATGACCTGCCGGGCATCGAGGCAGCCATTCGTGCGGCGCAGACGGAGACCGAACGCCCTTCGCTCATCGTCTGCCACACGCACATTGCCTATGGCAGCCCCAACAAGCACGACTCGGCCTCTGCCCACGGCGAACCGCTGGGAGAGGAGGAAGTGCGCCTGACCAAGGAGGCGTTGGGCTGGCCGCTCGATGCCCAATTCCACGTCCCCGACGAGGCCCTGGCCGTCTTTCGCCGCGCCGTCGAGCCGGGGCGCGCGGCTCAGGCCGAATGGCAGGAACTGTTCACACGCTACGCCCGCGAATATCCACGGGAGGCGGCCTTGTTGCAACGTCTATGGGCCGGCGACCTGCCGGAAGGCTGGGAGAAGGCGCTGCCGACCTTTACCCCCGCCGATGGGGAGATGGCGACGCGTCAGGCTTCAGGGGTGGTGCTCAATGCGCTGGCTCCGGTGCTGCCCACGCTCATCGGCGGCTCGGCGGACCTGGCCCCCTCCAACAACACGCTGCTTAAAGGCTATGCCGATTTCCAAAAGGCCAGTCCCGCCGGACGCAATCTGCGCTTTGGCGTGCGCGAGCACGCGATGGGCTCGATTCTCAATGGAATGGCGCTGCACGGCAGCGTGATCCCCTACGGCGGCACCTTCCTGGTCTTTTCCGACTATATGCGCCCGGCAGTGCGGTTGGCGGCGCTGATGGAACAGCGCGTCGTTTACGTGTGGACACACGATTCGGTCTGGATCGGCGAGGACGGCCCCACACACCAGCCGGTCGAGCACCTGATGGCGCTGCGCGCCATCCCCAACCTCGTCGTCATCCGCCCTTGCGACGCCAACGAAACGGCCGCCGCCTGGCGTGTGGCGCTGGAACGCCGCGAGGGGCCCACGGCGCTGGCGCTCACCCGCCAGAAACTGCCGATCCTGGCCGAGACGGCCCGCGACGCGCAGGAGACCGTCGCGCGTGGCGCCTACGTCCTGGCCGACGCTCCCGGCGCGATTGACGTGATCCTCATCGCTACCGGCTCCGAAGTGCACCTGGCGCTGGAGGCGCGGAAACTCCTGGCGGAGAAAGGCGTCTCCGCGCGGGTGGTCAGCATGCCCAGTTGGGAACTGTTCGACGCTCAGGAGCCGGCCTACCGCGAAGCGGTGTTGCCGTCGAAGGTCGCGGCGCGGCTGGCAATCGAGGCGGGCGTGACGCAGGGCTGGGAAAAGTACGTAGGCCCGAACGGTGCCGTCATCGGCCTGGATCGCTTTGGCGCCTCTGCACCCTACAAAGTGCTGATGGAGCAGTTCGGCCTTACCCCTCAGGCGGTGGCCGAGCGGGCGCTACAATTGCTGGATTGACTTGCGCATAGGGGCGGGGTCACCCCACCCCTGCTGCGCCGGAGACACGATGGCCGACCCGGGCTCGTACCCCCTCACCTACACCGGCTACTATGACGCCGAACGCCGCCCGGTGCAGGGCGTCGTGCCGGTGGAGGAGGCGGTTACCCTGCACGTCAACGGCCAGCCGCTGGTCGTGCTGATGTGCACGCCGCTTCTGCTAGAAGAGTTGGCGCTGGGCTTTCTCTTCGGCGCGGGGTTGATCGCGGGGCGCTCCTTGGCCCTGCGTTCTACATCGCCGCCACAGGGGCCGAGCGGCGCTACCCGGACGTGGCCTACAACAGCGCGCACGACCAATACCTGGTGGTCTGGGAGCATTACGAGGCTGCCAATGGGTACAGCATCAAGGGCCGGCGCGTCTCTGGTACCGGCGTGCTCCTGGACACGACAGACATCACCATCCGCGGTCCGGGTTATAACACCTATACCCCGACCCAGCCGGCCGTGGCCTATGCCTCTACATCCGATCGCTACCTGGTCGTCTGGGCGGAGACGTGGCACCCCTTGCCCATCACTTACGATATCTACGGCCAGGTGATGACCGACTTGGGCACCCTCGAAGGGAGTCAGTTCAGCATTTCCTCCGGCAGTGAGAGCCGGGAAGAGCCGGACGTGGCCTACAACCGCCACGCCAACCGCTACCTGGTGGTCTGGCAACAGAAGAACGGCACCGTCTACGACGTCCACGGCCAGCAGGTGCACGGCGGCGGCGGCCTCTACCAGGGCGACATCACGATCGCCTGGTATGTCTATTCCAGCACATCCCCGACCGTGGCAGCTTTGCCGACCAGCCCCACCACGTACACTTTCATGGTGGCCTGGGAATTCCAAACTGCTCCCAGTGATATGGATATCTACGGCGCCCTGGTGGCAGAGGACGGAACGCTGGGTGCAGAGTTTTGGGTCGCCTGGGATAGCCTCCACAACGAGTCCAGCCCGGCCATCGCCGGCGACGAACTCGCCAAACGTTATATGGTGGTCTGGCGGTATGACCGGGGCGTGGTAGACAAGCCCATCTGTGCCCACGTCTTTTCCTACGCCGGCGCGCTCCTGGGCCCAACAGACGAGTTTTCGGGGCCTGCCGCAGATCACCCGGCCGTGGCCAGCGGACCGGCCGGCGACTTTATGGTGGCTTGGCAAGACCAGCCTGTGTTCGCCACCAACACGAATATCTACGGCCAGTTGTGGGGCAATCGGGTCTACCTGCCCTGCGTGCTGCGGAACTATCATTGACCTCTCCCCTACCCCCGCACCCCCTTCCCCTCTCCTGGCGGGAGAGGGGGAGGGAGGCAGGGGGCGGAGGCGAGGTCGGTTTGGAGCGGCCCAGAGTTGCGCCTGCGCTCGGGTGTGCTACAACGGACTTGATGAAACGGCGGCTCTTGCTTCTCGCTTGCGTGCTCCTCGCGCTGGCCTACGGTGGGCCCGGGCTGCGCCCGACGAGCGCTGGGACAACGACGCACTGCACGAACTGCACCGGGTCCCCGGCTTGGCCTTCGAGGCGGTGGATGTCTCGTCGCTGATGGTGGACCCGAACTCGGGGCAAGCGCGGGCGAATCCATAACCTGCACCCGGCTTGACAAAAGGTGCGCAATCGCGTATAGTGAACGGCAAGGGTTCTGGTTTTGAGAAGAACCGCCATAAAAGGCATCATCGCAGATCTCGCACGTTCAGCCACCCCCGCTTGCATCGCAGGATCGCGTCACACCACCAGCGGCATCACAGCAAGTACGCGCCGCAGCCCCCAGCCGTCAACAGAGTGTTACTGCTCAGCCTGCTCGGTTTCGATATGCCGTATTGTGCAGCGACGCGGCTACTCGACCAGCGCCGCGCAGTATGCCCGGGTAGTCCAGGGGAGAACACCGATCGTCCGGCGGAGCCAACAGCAGAGTCAGCCGGAGTGGTTTCGTTTTGGAGTGAGCACAAACCCGTACGACGTTCGCCTACCAGAGCAGGCTGCTGAAGGCCGGCGGGCCAGGTGCGGAGGAATCTGCGAAGCGAGGGCTGGGGTGACTGAACGGCCTGCGGCACGCACGACGGCAGAGTTAAGTATCTGCCTGTTGGGTCCGCCCCGCGTGGAATTGGCCGGTCGTGCTCTCCCCATCGCTCGCCGCCAGGCCCGCGCCCTGCTCTACCGCCTGGCGATTCACCTGCAGCCCGTCCCCCGCGAGCAACTCTGTGGCCTCTTCTGGCCCGACGTCCCCGAATCCGTCGCCCGCCGCGACCTGAGCCGCCTGTTGACCCATCTCCGGCGTGCCCTGCCTGCGCCCGAGGTGCTGCTCACCACCGAAGACCACGTCGGGCTGGATCCCTGCCGCGCCTGGTCGGACACGACAACCTTTGAGGAACTGTGGGCGCGCTGGCAGTCTCAGCGGCAAGCCACAGCACTGCAACAGGCGGTGGGCCTGGTTCGCGGGCCGTTCCTGGCCGGTTTCTCGCTCCCGGATAACCCGGAGTTCGAGACGTGGGCTGCCCTGGAGCGTGAACGCTGGGAGCGGCTGTACCTGGAAGCGCTCTCGGCCTCGCTCGAGGAGGCTATCGCCAGCGGGGATTACGCTGCGGCGATTGCCTGCGCCCAAAGTTACCTGGCCACCGACGACCTGGCCGAGGACATCCACCGCCGCTTGATCGAACTGTACGCGGCTGTGGGCGACCGTAGCACGGCGCTGCGCCAGTTCGAGCGCTGTGTCGCCGTCCTGGAGCGGGAACTCGGTGTAGACCCGCTGCCGGAGACCCAGGCGGTCTACCGGAGCGTCCTCGCCGGGGGGGCCTACGACCTGGCTTCCGCCGCACCGCTGGCCCGGCCGGCGTGGGCCACACTGCCGGGCCTGGACGCGCCGCTGGTGGGGCGGGAGGGAGCGTTGCGCCAACTGGAGCGCGCTTACGTCAGAGCCCAGACAGGCCATGGTCAGATGGTGCTGATCTCGGGTGAGCCCGGTGTCGGCAAATCGCGTCTGATGCAAGAGTTTGCCACCCACCAGCACAGCCAGGTGTTGATTCTGGCCGGCGCCGGCTCTCCCGATGCGCAGACGCTGCCGTATCAACCCCTGGTCCAGGCCCTGCGTTGCTCCTCTGCGCTTTGGCCCGCCTGTCCCCTGGCTCCGGCGTGGCTGGCCGAGGTTTCCCGGCTGTTGCCGGAACTACATTCCCTGCGTCCCGATCTGCCCGCTTTGCCGCCGACCGAGTCGGCCGAGGCCCGCGCCCGCTTGTTCGAGGCGCTCTGCCGGTTGATCCTGAGCCTGACTGCGGGTGCGCGGCCTGTGCTTCTGTGCCTGGACGACCTCCACTGGGCCGATAGCGCCACCCTCGACTGGCTGGCCTACCTGGGACGTCGCCTCCACACCGCCCAGTTGTTGGTCATCGGCGCCTATCGCAGCGAAGAGGCCGCAGCCGTGGCCGAGTTGCGCCACTGCCTGGCCCGATGTGGTGTCCTCTCTGAAGTGAGTCTGGAGGGGCTGGACGAGGCCGCCGTGCTTCTGCTGCTGCGCCACTTGACCGCACTCCCCCCGCCCCCCCCTCTCCTCTCTCAACGGGAGAGGGGTGAGGTCCCCGACGACGAGGCCCTGGCCGGCCGACTGCAACAGGCCACGGGCGGCAATCCCTTCTTCCTGCTTGAGACGTTGCGCACGCTCTTCGAGTCCGGCTGGCAGCCGCAGGAACAGCCCGGCCCGACCGAATTGCCGCTGCCGGATAGCGTGCGCCAGGCGGTGGAAGGGCGTATAGATCGCCTCAGTTCGCAGGCGCGGCAGGTGCTGGAGGCCGGCGCCGTGCTGGGCCAGGCGTTCGCTTTCGCCGCCGTGCGCGCCACGGCCGGGCGGCGGACAATGGAAGCGGTGGATGGCCTGGACGAACTGGTGGCCCGGCAACTGCTTCTGGAGCAGCCCGCCGGATACCGTTTCCGCCACGACATCGTGCGCGAGGCCGTGTATCAGGCGCTCAGCCATCAGCGCAAGCGGTTGCTGCACCGGCGGGCGGGGCAGGCCCTGGAACGGCTGCAGCCTGACGAGGCGACAGCCCTGGCCTACCATTTCGAACGGGCCGGGGAGCCGCTGCGCGCGGCACGGTACGCCTTGCAGGCAGGGCTGGCCGCCAAGGCCGTCTTTGCCCACGTCGAGGCCCGTGCCTGCTTCGACCGCGTTCTGGCCCTGTTGGAGCCAGAAACCGCGCTGCGGCGTGAAGCGGAGGCGCTGGCGGCCAACCGGCGCTTGAGAATCCAGGCGCTCTATGAGCGCGGTTGGGCGCTCCGGCTGCTGGGCGACATGGAAGCCTACGAACGCGACCTGCAGGAGGTGGCACGGCTGGCCCAACTGCTGGGCGATCCGCATACGCTGGCCCATTTGCGCTGGCGAGAGGCATATACCCACCGCTGGTTCTGCCGTTACGCCGAGGCCCGCCAGGCCGCTGAGGAGGGCCTGTGCCTGGCTCAAGCCTCCGCCGATCTGTTCCTGGAGGGGCTGTGCTGGCGCGAGGTGGGGATGGCGGCGCGGGCGACGGGCGACTATGCTCAGGCGCGGGCGGCGCTGGAGCGAGCCCTGGCCCTGTTCGTGGAAGTGCACGAGGTCGTGTACGAACTGCATGCGCTGGGCAACCTCTCGACCCTCTACTGGTACGTGGGGGAACACGAGCGGGCGATGGACATGGCGCGCCGGGCCTTGGCCCGCTGCGACGCGGCGGGACTGCCGTTGGAACGCCGGTTGCCTCTGGGCGACATGGGGGTAGCGGCAGCCGCCCTCGGCGACGGTGGTCTGGCCCGGCGCTGCCTCTCCGAAAGCCTGGCCATCGCCCGCCAGATCGCCGACCGCACCCAGGAGATCCTCTGCCTGGGCCACCTGGGTTGGCTGGGCGTGCAGGAGCGGCAACTGAGCGAGGCATTGGACTGTTTGCGCGCGGCGCTGGCCCTGGCCGAGAGCATTGACTCGCGCACCGAGCAATCCTGGCTGCACTCCGGGCTGGCCGAGGTGTATCGCCTGGGCGGCGATCGGGAGCAGGCAGAGACGCACGCCCGCCGGGCGCTGGAACTGGCCCAGAGGTACGGGCGGGCCTACGACGAAGCACTGGCGCGCCGCATCCTGGAAGGGCCGGAGCAGGATTACGGCTGCGGCGGCAGCACAGTACAATAGCGGCGAGGTAGGGATCGCAGCCCATTTGTAGACAGTTTGTAGACACTTATGTGGTATGCTGCTGCTTGGAAACAGGCAGCAGTTTTTTTGTTCGGTGAGTTCGTAGTGGCGACTTTCGCTTGGTTGTTGCCAGGCTCGACCGGGGACGTGGCACGGGCTTTCCAGCCCGTGCGCAGGCAGGCCGGAAAGCCTGCGCCACCTGCAAATCTCTTCGACAAGGAGCAGGATAGATGATCACTCCGGCGCCGTACATATCGTTTCTCATCCGGCTGTGGCGTGAGCCGGAGCAGGGGTCAGAGCCAGCCGCCGATTGGCACAGCGAGGTCAGGCACATCCAGAGCAGCCGCTGCTGGACTTTTGCCAGCCTGGCTGAGACGTTGGAGTTTCTGCGGCGACACGTGGGCGGGCCGGAAACATTGAGTCTGGATGAGGGCGGCGAGACGAAATCGGGAGGGTAATGCCCAAAGGGGCGTGAATGACTGGCAAGGATCTGCTTTGTCACAAGAAACGGAGGAAAGTGCCATGAAGCACAAAGGATTGCTCATTTCACTGGTTTTGGGGCTGGGACTAGTCCTGCCCGTGCTCGGGGGCGGGATTGGTCCAACGGCGGCGCAGGGGCCGGGGCCTGAGGGGGGAGTTAATGCGCAGGCAGCCCTGGGCACAGCCTTCACCTACCAGGGCCTGCTTAAGAGAGGCAATGCCCCGGTCACCGGCGACTGCTCGATGGCCTTCCGCCTGTATGACGCATCCAGCGGCGGCAACCAGGTCGGCAGCGCCATCACGCCGACGGTGACCATCAGCAACAGCCTGTTCACTGTGCCACTCGACTTTGGCGCGAGCCCGTTCGTGGGTGAGGCACGCTGGCTCGGCATCCGGGTCAAGTGTCAAGGGGATACGGTCTACGCCGACCTGGGCCGTCAACTGCTGACCGCCGCGCCGTATGCGCTCTATTCGACCTCGACTGGCGGATTGCAGGGCCGCTCGGTGGCCAGCACGGCACCGGGCAACGGCCAGGTGCTCAAGTGGAACGGCTCGCTGTGGGCGCCTGCCGACGACTCGATTGGCCCGCCGGGCAGCGGAGACATCACCGGTGTCTACGCAGGAGCAGGCTTGACCGGCGGCGGCACGACCGGTGAGGTGACGGTAACGGTCGCCTTTGAGGGCTCCGGCACTGCAGCGCGGGTGGCCCATTCTGACCACGACCACGCGGGCGTCTATGCGCTGCCGGGACACACGCACGCGGGCAGTGACATCACCTCGGCGGTGCCGACGGCCACGCTGGCGCTCAGCGCGACCAACGCGGATCTGTTGGACGGGCAGCACGGCTCGTACTACCAGCGGCGCGTCACTGGCACGTGCGCGGCGGGCAACGCGATCCGCGTCGTCAACGCCGATGGCAGCGTGACGTGCGAGCCGGCCACGGGAAGCGGCGCCTACTGGTCGCTCACCGGCAACGCCGGCACCAACCCCGCCGCCAACTTCCTGGGCACCACGGACAACGTGAGCCTGACGCTGGCGGTGAGCGGCACGCCCGCCTTGCGCCTGATCCCTAACGCCACCAGCCCCAACCTGGTCGGCGGCTACAGTGGCAACAGCGTCACGGCGGGTGCGGCGGGCGCGACCATCGGCGGCGGTGGGGCGGCCGGCAATCTCAACCGCGTCACCGACGACTATGGCACGGTGGGAGGCGGAAGCAACAACCGGGCAGGGAACAACACGGGGACAACCTCAGATCGGCCGTATGCCACCGTCGGTGGGGGCCAGGGCAACACCGCCAGCGGGGAGTCCGCCACCGTCGGCGGGGGCGGCTGGAACACGGCGAGCGGCAACTACAGCACCGTCGGGGGGGGCGATGCCAACGCGGCGACGGCGGACCACGCCGCGCTGGGGGGTGGTGGTGAGAACTGGGCCGGCGGCTCGTACGCCGCCATCGGCGGGGGTGCGAGCAACCTGGTCACGGCCACCTATGGCACCATCGCCGGAGGCTACAACATCACCGTCACCGGCAACTATGCCACCGTCGCCGGCGGCTCGAGCAACACCGCCAGCAGCGGTGCCGCCACCGTCGCCGGGGGCTATGGGAACATCGCCAGTGGCTTCTATGCTGCGGTCGGCGGGGGCTATGGCAACACGGCCGGCGGCAACTCGGCCACGGTGGGCGGGGGTGTGGCCAACGCAACCGGCAACAACTATGCCACCGTCGGCGGCGGTGGAGGTAACACCGCGCTGGGCGAATTCGCCACCATTGGCGGCGGCGACCACGTCAGCGTGACGGGCCGGGGCGCAACGGTGGCCGGCGGTTCGTGGATCACGGCCAGCGGCGATTATGCCAGTGTCGGCGGGGGCAGCCTCAACACCGCCAGCGGCATTCGCGCCACGGTTGGCGGCGGTACCAGCAACAATGCCTCCAGCGATTTTGCCACCATTGGCGGAGGGTTCTACAACTCTGCCGTTGGCTATGCTACCGTGGGTGGAGGTGAGTGGAACAGCGCTCTTGGCAGCCGGGCCACCATCGGGGGCGGCAGGCTGAATGCCATCAGCGGCGACTATGCCACCATCGCCGGGGGCTACAACATCATCGTCACCGGTGACTATGCCACTGTCGGCGGGGGTGCGGACAACGCTGCCAGCATGTACTTCGCTACTGTCGGCGGAGGTCGGACCAACACCGCCAGCGGTTGGGACACCACCGTGGGTGGAGGCCAGGGCAACACGGCCAGCGGCCCCTACGCCACCATCGGTGGGGGCGGGAGCAACAAGGCCATCACTGGCACCTATACCACCGTCGGCGGGGGCTACGGGAACACCGCCAGCGGCCTATTTGCCACCGTCGGCGGGGGCGAGACCAACTCCGCGACCCAAGACGACGCCACCGTCGGCGGGGGCTACAGCAACGAGGCCAGCGGCGGCCGCGCGACCGTCGGCGGGGGCTACGATAACACCGCCAGCGGCAACGCCGCGACCGTCCCCGGCGGCGCGAATAACGAAGCGAGCGCCCCCTATAGCTTCGCTGCCGGCGCCGACGGCCACGCCACCCACGAGGGGTCCTTCGTGTGGTCCAGTTATGAGCGCACCGACTCCTGGGGCAACCAAACCTTCACCGTGCGCGCTCACGGCGGGGCGCGGTTCTATTCTGCCTCCGGCACGAGCCTGGGCGTGCAGTTGTCATCCAATGGCACTTCCTGGGGCTCCGTCTCCGACCGCAATGTCAAGGAGAACTTTGCCGACGTGGACGGCGCCCGCCTGCTGGAGATGCTGGCGGCGATGCCGGTACAGACCTGGAACCTGAGGGCGCAGTCGCCGCAGATGCGCCACATCGGGCCGGTGGCGCAGGACTTCAATGGCCTGTTCGCCTATCTGTTCGGACAGGTGGAGGACCCGCTGTACATCAACACGATGGACGCGGTCGGCATCTCCCTGGCCGCCAATCAGGGGCTGTACGAACTCTCCCAGGAGCAGGCGGCGCGCATCGCCCAACTGGAGAGCGAGAACACCACGCTGCGGGAAGAGAATGCCTCCCAGCAGGCGCAACTGGACGCGCTGGCGGCGCGGGTGGCGGCGCTGGAGGCCGGAGGAGGCGGCGCGGCGCAGTCAGGGCTGCTGCCGTGGGCGGGAGCCATGCTGGCCGCGGTGGCGGCGCTGCGCCTGGGGGCGCGGCGAAAGGGAGGCGGGCTGTGAAGCACATGCCGAGTCTACCCAGCCTGGCGGTCCTGCTCGCGCTGGCGGTCATCGCGCTGTGGCGGCCTCCGGGCGCGCTCTTGGCCCAATCGGGCGGCGGCATTTCGACTTCGCTCAGTGCGGGCTATGACCTGACGTGGAACACGGTGGACGGGGGCGGAGCGACGTTCAACGTGGGCGGCGGCTATGAGGTGGCCGGCAGCATCGGCCAGCCGGACGCGGCGGTGTGGCGCGGCGGGAGCTACGCTCTGTTCGGCGGCTTCTGGCCGGACGCGGCGGTCCAGTACCGCATCTACCTGCCGCTCGTGCTGCGGAATTACTGACCCGTTGGGTGGCCGACGGCATTGCCGTCGGCCACCCCTGGAGAATCTATGCCTGAACCGCCGGCCATCGCCAACGCACCGCCCATTCTGGCCCCGCTCTCGGTGCTGGTATGTGGCGCAGGCTTCAGCCTGCGCGCGGGCCGCAGCGAATAGCGCAGTCAGGTGCGGCACGTCCTCTCGCGGGACTGGCGCAGCAGCGCCAATGCCGCCGCTCTCCCTTGCCATTTCCCGGCTGCCGTGCTATATTTCTGCACGACGGCCGGCGGATGGCAGACAACCGCCGCTGAGAGGACGCCCGTGAAAGTCCTGCACATGCGCCTCCTGGGCGAATTCAGCCTGGTCTACGATGACCGGCCCGTGACGACCGTCAACACGGCCCGCTTGCAGTCGCTGTTGGCTTATCTGATCCTGCACCATGCACGGCGCCTCCGCCGCTCCGTGCTGGCCGCTCTGATTGCCCCCGACGTGCCCGAGTCGCGCGCCCGCCATGCCCTCAGCCAGGCCATCTGGCAACTACGCCGTAGTCTTCCCGACCTGATCGAATCCGACCACGACTCGGTCGGTCTGTCGCCCGACGTGGCGTTGTGGGTGGACGCGCTCGAATTCGAGCGCCTGGCCCTGCCGCATATCAAAGAGACCGCCGAGGCTTGCACGCCAGAGGCCTGCGCCGACCTGCGCCAGGCGGTCCAGTTGTATCGCGGCGACCTGTTGGAGGGCCTGTACGACGATTGGCTGCTCGTGGAGCGCGAGCGGCTGCACGAAGTCTACCTGCAGGCGCTGGAGAGCCTGGCTCGACTGGAACAATCCGCCGGACGCTACCAGGCGGCGCTGGAGGCGGCGCTGGCCCTCTCTCTGTCCGACCCGCTGCGCGGCTCGGCGCGGCGTCTGGTGATGCAGTTGTACTTTTGCCTGGGCCGGCCCGAAGCCGCGCTGCACCAGTTCGAAACCTATCGCCAGGCCTTGAGCGCCGAACTGGGCGTGGAGCCGGATACGGAGACGCTGGCGTTGGCGCAGGCCATCGCCGCCCGCACTCCCGACGCGGCCGTGCATTTGCCGGACGCGCAGGCCGGCGTCTCCTTCCTACTTGATCGCGCCGAGGCGATACCGCTTGTGGGACGCAGCCGCGAACGGGCCGAACTGCTGGCGCATCTGGAGGGCATCTTTACCGGTATGGGCGGCGTCGTCCTGGTCGAGGGCGAAGCGGGGATCGGCAAGACGCGCCTGCTCCAGGAACTACGCCGCGACGCCGAGTGGCGCGGCGCCCAGGTGCTGTGGGCCAAAGCCGAAGAGCAGGCCGGCCCCGCCTGCGACCTGCTCTTGCGCGCCCTCGCCGATGGGTTGACGCCGCTGCGCACTGAACAGGTCGCGCGCCTGGTCGAGGCTCCCTGGCTGCAGCCCCTCTGTCCGCTGCTCCCGACCCTCGCTGCGCGTCTCCCCGCTCTGCCCCTGCCTGCTCCGCTCGATCCGATGCAAGAGCGAGCGCGCCTGGCGGAGGCCATCGCCCGCCTGTTGGGCGCCTGGGCGCAGGTCACGCCGCTCGTCGTGATTCTGGAGGACCTGAACTGGGCGTCGCCCGATACGCTGGATGTGTTGACGTTGGTGGGGCCTCAGATTCGTCCGGCTGGCGTGCTCATCGTCGGCAGTTATCGCGGCGATGAGGTGCGCGCGCGGCCGGAGGTGTGGCAGAGATTGCAGGCGCTGGACCGCAGCGGTGTATGCGCCCGCCTTACGCTGGCGCGCCTGGATGCCGCGGCGACCGGCGAGTTGATCCAGCGCGCGCTGGGATGGAGCCAACCCGCGCCGTCGTTCGAAGCGCGCCTGTACAGAGAAACGGCCGGCACCCCGCTCTTTGTCCTGGAGACCCTGCGCGCGCTCTACGACAGGGGCCTCCTTCAGCAGGACGAGCGCGGCCGGTGGCGCACCACGTTCGACGAAAGCGCCGCCAGCGACGCGGAACTGCCGCTCTCGCCCGTCATCGAACAGGTGATCGCGCTCCGCCTGGCACAGTTGGCGCGCGCGCCGCGCGCGGTGCTGGACGCGGCAGCCGTCATGGGCAACCGCTTCGACTTTGCGCTCCTCGACGCGCTGGGCGAGTTCGAGACGCCGACGCTACTCGCGTCCCTCGCTCTGTTGGTGCAGCGTGGCCTCTTGACCGAATCGCTGCATGATTATGCCTTCGGCCACGAGCGGGTGCGCGAGATCGTCTACGCCGGCCTGCCGCCAGACGAGTGCATCCGGCTGCACCACCGCGCGGCGCAGGCTGTGGAAGCGCAGCACCCGGACTGGCACGCTGTCCTGGCACACCACTGGACGCAGGCGCAGGAATGGGAGAAGGCAATTCGCGCCCATCAGCGCGCCGCCGAAGAGGCGCGCGCACAGCACACCTACGCCAGCGCCGTCGAGCACCTCAGCGCCGCGCTGGCGCTGTCCGATGTGGCCGCGCTCCCGCCTGCAGCGCGTTTCGACCTGCTTGCCGCGCGCGGCCTCGCGCGCGACATCCTCGGCGACTACGACGGGCAGGCAAGCGACCTGGCAACGATGCTGACGCTGGCGCAGGGCGACGCGCCGCGCCAGATGCTGGCACAGCAACGCCGCGCCGCGTGGCTGATGCACCAGAGCCGGTTCGGCGAGGCGCAGGCCGCCGCACGCGAGGCACTCACGCTTGCGGAGCAGGCGCACGATGCGGCGGGACAGGCCACCGCGCTCATTGCCCTGGGCACCGCGTTGAACCGGCAGGGCCAGACGACGCAGGCCCTCCCCTTCCTGCGTCGAGCCGTCGCCGTCTGCGCGGCCGGGGCCGAGCCACGGCTCGAGGCGCAGGCGCGCTATGCGCTCGGCGATGCGCTGGCCGGCCTCAGCGACTATCCGGCCGCCTGCGCCGAGACCCAATCAGCGCTGGCGTGCTACGAGCGGTTGAACGACCTGGTCGGGCAGGCCGAGGCGTTGGGACTGCTGGCGATCATCCAGATGGAGCAGGGCGACCTGGCGGCAGCCGGCGAGAACTATCGCCGCGTCATCGAGGTCTGCCGCACGGTGGGCTATCGCTACGGCGAGGCGCGCAACCTGGCCAACTATGGCAATGTCTTTTATCGCCAAAACCAGATCGCGGAAGCGCTGCGCTACTACGACGAGGCGGTCACCGCGTTCCGTGTCATCGGCGAGCGGCGCGGCGAAGCGAAAACCCGCGCCAACATCGCCTCCATCTATCACTTCAACCTCGGTGATGACGCGACGGCTGCCGCCCACGCCGAATCGGCGCTGACCTACTTTCGCCAGGCGCGAGACCCTGTCGGCGCCGCCCAGTGTCTGGGCATTCTCGGCGGGATCGCCCAACGCCAGGGCGACGAGGAGACAGCGCTGGCGCGGCTGGAGGAGAGCGCACGCGTCGCGTTGGCAGCCGGCGAGCGCTGGCTCGCCGTCCAGGTGATGGCCCACCTGGTCGACGTGCTGCTGGAGCAACACCGGCCCGACCTGGCGTTGGAGCGCCTGGACGAAGCGGAGGTCATCTGCCGGGAACTGGGGTTCAAGAACCTGGGCGTTGACCTGCGGGCCAGTCGCGGGCTGGCGCTCCTGGCGCTGGGGCGGCCGGAAGCCGCGGTCGCCGCAACAACGGAGGCGATGGCCCACCTGGACGCGGACGCAGAAGGGGCCTATTGGGTGCCGTTCGCGCACTATCAGGTGTTGACGGCGTTGGGACGCACCGACGAGGCGCGCGCGGCGCTCGAACAGGCGCATCAACTGCTGACGAGACTCCTGGATGGGCTATCGCCGGAACAGCGGGCGATGAGCGCGGAGCGCGTGCCGGAGCATCGAGCGCTTCTCGCTGCGTGGCAGGCGTCGCAGCCACGCCGGTTGACCACGCGCCTGGCGCGGGCCGGCGTCCCGACCGGCCGCCCACTGCGTGCCGACGAGCAGGTCGAGGTCACCTGGACGCTGGTCGCACCGGAGGACGAAGCCATCGGCGGCAAAGCCGCGCGCCGTCGCCAGCGGCTGCTACGCCTCTTGCGCGAAGCGGAGGAGCAGGGCGCCGCTCCTACCGTGAACGACCTGGCGGACGCACTCGACGTCAGCCGCGTGACGGTCAAGCGGGACCTGGCCGCGCTGCGCACGGCGGGCCAGAGCGCGCCCACGCGGGGCAGCCGCAAAAGCGGGCGCAAGAAATGAGACCAAGGTTTCTCCCGGCCTGGCCTGCGCCGAGATAGTTGATAGATACACCCGTGATACACTGATGCCGTACGTGGGGCATCAGTTTTTTGTTTTAGAGACAAGGGCTGCCCGCCAGTTTTCGGCAAGTTCGTGGCAGAGCCTGAGCAATTACTTTTGGAGAGGAAGTGCCATGTGACGACGACCCGTTCGCCCCGCCCTCAGTTGTTCACCGTGCGCGTGTGGCTCGAAGACCTGGGCGATGGCCGCAGCGAGTGGCGCGGCAAGGTGCAGCACACGCTCAGCGGCGAGGTGCGCTACTTCCGCGATTGGCAGACGTTGGTGGCGTTCATCGCCGAAAAAGCCGCGGCGCACAGCAGCCCGCCTCAAAACTGATGCCGAAAGACACAGCAAGATTGAAAGGAGACAAAATGTTCAACAAACGCATCATCCAAACTTTGGCCGGCGCATGCGCTACGGGCTGGTCATCAGCCTGCTGGCCGGAATAGCCCTGCTTGCTCTACCCTCACACGCAGCGCTGGCCCAATCCGCCGACGATGGCTTCAACCCCAACGCGAATAACCACGTCAACGCGCTGGTGGTACAAGCAGACGGCAGAATCGTGGTGGGAGGAGAATTCACCACAATGGGCGGGCAGCCGCGCAGCAGAATCGCGCGTCTGAATCCCGATGGAACACTCGACACAGCGTTCAACCCCGCGGCGAATGGCGTTGTCCGGTCGCTGGCGCTGCAGGCGGACGGCAAGATCCTGGTGGGAGGAGAATTCTCCACAATGGGCGGGCAGCCGCGCAGCAGAATCGCTCGGCTGAACGCCGACGGCTCACTCGACACCACATTCAACCCAGAGGCGAATTATTCAGTCAACGCGCTGGCGGTGCAGGCGGACGGCAGGATCCTGGTCGGTGGAGACTTTACGACCCTGAACGGGGTAACGCGCAACTTTATCGGGCGGTTAAACGCCAACGGAACCCTCGACACCACGTTCAACCCAGGGGCAGATGGCCGGGTCTACACGCTGGCATTGCAGGCGGACGGTAAAATTGTCGTAGGGGGCGACTTTACCACACTGGGAGGACAGCCACGCGACCGCATCGGCCGGCTGAACGCCAATGGGACGATTGACGACGACTTTAACCCCGGGGCGGGTTCCTGGGTCGGCGCGCTGGCCGTGCAGCCGGACGGCAAGATCGTGGTCGGGGGAGGCTTTCTCACGCTGGGCGGGCAAACGCGCCATTACATCGGACGGCTGACGAACGATACGCCCGCGCTGCAGAACCTCGCCGTCGCCAGCGACGGCGCCTCCGTCACCTGGACGCGCGGCGGCGCCAGCCCCGAAGTGAACTATGTCACTTTCGAACGGTCCACAGATGGCGTGAACTACACGCTACTCGGGCCCGGGACGCGCGTCGCCGGCGGCTGGCAGTTGAGCGGCCTGGCGTTGCCGCTCGGACAGAATCTCTTTATCCGCGCGCGCGGCTATGGCGCGACGGATGGGGAAGAGGGCTCGAGTTGGTCGGTGGTAGAATCGGCGCGCAACGTTTACCTGACCCAGGCGCCGACATTCACGAGCGCGAACCGCACGATGTTCTTCGTCGGCGAAGCGGGTTCGTTCACCGTGACGGTGACGGGCGTCCCGACCCCCACGATCACCCTGAGCGGCACTCTGCCGACCGGCGTCACCTTCACCGACAACGGCAACCGCACCGCAACGCTGGCGGGCACGCCGATATCGGGCACGGCCGGCCTGTATCCGCTCACCTTCACGGCGAGCAACGGCGTCCTGCCGAACGCCACGCAGAACTTTACCCTGATGGTGATGCGCACGAGAGTCTACCTGCCGGTGGTGCTGAAGTAACTGCTCGGGCGGGAGCATCCTGAGCGTAGTCGAAGGATGCTCCCGCCGCGCAAGCCTCTTCTACGTTCAGAGTGCTTGCGCGGCTGAGTAGTCACGTGCTGAGATAATCGGAGCGGGTGCTGCGGCAAGTGTTTGATACCGGGAGGAAAAAAATGGAAAAATCTCGACTGCTTTCATGCACAAGGTATTTGCTCTTGCTCGTCCTGTTCCTGGCCGCCCTGCAGCCGGTGAAGGCCGAGAGAGGCGCCCCCACCGGTCCTCGTCACCCTGGCCGCGTCAGATTGAAGATACCCAACGGGGATGTTCCAGAGCGTGTCTGTGTTGGGCAGGAACTCACGATCGAATACCTCTTCAAGTACGAACTGCCGCCGCGAACAGCGCCCCCATTGGTCCCTCCGGGCGCTACCGTCACAGCATCCGCCCAGAAAGGAACCGCTACTCCGGCCTCTGCTTCGTTTTCGTTCAAGGGCGCATGGATGAACACATGGCACAAAGGACGCGTCGTTTATCAGGCGGAGCGAGCGGGCAACGAGGCCCTCGAAATCAACGTAACGATGCTGGGTAGGACGGGCGGTCAGATCATCCCGTTCAAAGTAAGGGAATGCCAGACCTCGATTCAGTGGAATGAGGAACGGACTTTTTCCGCAGAGATGGTCTCGTTGATAACCTACTACTCGGGAAGCGGTTCGCTCAGCGTAGACGATGACGGCCAGATTTCCGGCCGCGGCGTCCAGATGATACAGGGCAATATACCGCCCTATTCCTCCGAAGAGGGTTCTTGTCAGCTTACATCCCCTTGGGAGGGCAGTTCGGCCATCACGTTCAGCGGCCAGGCAGGGGATGGCGAGGCCGACGTGACTATGGAATTGGCAGCTCTGCAAGTAAGCGCTGCCACGCTGACTTGCTGGGACGAAGAGTATCGCGCCAGCATGACTTTCCCGGCGTACACCTATGCCTCATGCCAGATCCAGTTGACCGGGTTCGACTTCGAGGGAACCACGCTGGACGTGCTATTCGACTGCCCGGGGGAGGATCCTATCACCATCCCCATCACGATCATCCCAAGGAGTGGGTCATGAAACGCGCAGCGATCGCTTTTGCGATTTTGTTTCTGTCTGTGCTGTCCTGCCAGCCTTTCTCGACCTTACCCGGCGGCGAAGGTGGGACTGAACAGCAGCCGACGGCTACAGCCTTACCTGGCGGCGAGGGTGGGGCTGAACAGCAGCCAACGGCTACAGCCTTACCCGGTAACGAGGGCGGGGCCGATGAGCAGCCTGCGGACGTGGACCTTGCTGCCTATTTTCTACCCGACCCGGCGGTGGGACTGGACAGCCTGCAAGGCTATGCTCAGACGCTTTCCATTTCCTTCAACGGCACGGAGGACGGGGAACCCGTTGAATACACCGACACCTATTACCAGGTGTCGAACAGGGAAACCCATACGCAGTTCACGTATATGGACATTACCTACACTGACGGGTCACGGGAGCAGATCGTCTTTGGGAACGCTGGCGAGGCGTATTATTCCAAATCAGAGGGCGAGAAGTGCCACGTTTCCTGGGGAGAGCGCGCCACAGGTGTCGAGCCGTTCTTCCCGGCCGACTTACTCTCTCCATTGCTGGGCGCTCAGGAAGACGGCGTCGAAGAGGTAAGCGGCGTCCAGACCAGGCGCTATACATTCGACGCCGTTTCCCTCGGCTATCCTTCCAGCACGAGAGTCGAGGGTCAAGTATGGCTCGCCATAGATGGCGGATATGTCGTCAAGTACTCGATGCACATCCAGGATGAGGGCGCGTTTTTCGGCGAAGGCGTGCGGGGCGAACAGGTGACAGAATATGTTCTGGACCAGATAAACGCAGTCAGTGGGCCTGAACTGCCAGAAGGCTGCCTGCCGGTGTTGACCGATATGCCGGCGATGCCGGACGCAACCGAGGTCCAGCGGCTACCGCAGGTGTTGGCTTACACCAGCCCTTCCGACATGTCCCAGATCCAGAGTTTCTACGAACAGCGGCTTCAGGATCTCGGCTGGGCGCTGAGCGTTACGCACCCATATCCCGCTGATGCGACCGTCCTGGTTTTTCTGCATACAGAAGATTCCAGAATAGCCTATGTCACCCTGCAGGCAGCAGGAACCGATACCTGGGTCACGGTGAAGGTTGAGCCGATGGAATAAGCCCTGGTCGGTTTCTCCAGGGCGAATCTGCCCCTCTCATCGCCCCGCCCACGCCATCACGGGGCACCCGGGCCACTGAACATGTCTCCCCGTTCAGTGGCCTTTGTGCTTCTGCCCCTTGACATAGAACGTATGTTCTGGTATAATGAGACCAGAAACAAGAGGGGGTTGGCAATGGATGAACCTCTGTCGAAACGCCAGCAGCGTATCCTCGAATTTGTCAACGACTACGTCGCGGAGAACGGTTACCCGCCCTCCATCCGCGAGATCGGTGCGGCGGTGGGCATCACTTCCACCTCCGTTGTGAGTTACCACCTGCGGCGTCTGGAAGAGAAGGGCTACATTGGCCGCGACCGCGAGGTCTCGCGTGGGCTGAAGATAGTATCGCCGGCCCGCGCCGCGAGAACGCCGGGGGCCGTCGTGCGCATACCGCTCCTGGGGCGCATCGTCGCCGGCGAGCCAATCCCCGTGCCGGCCAGTGATTTCGCATTGTTGGGTGACGAGACGGTCGAACTGACTCGCGATCTCCTGGGTGACCCGCAGGGCCTGTACGCCCTGCAAGTGCAGGGAAACTCGATGATTGACGCGCTGGTCTACGACGGCGACATCGTCGTGATGCGCCATCAGCAGCGGGTCGAAAACGGCGAGATGGCGGCGGTGTGGCTGAAGGACCGCGAAGAAGTCACCCTCAAACGCTTCTACCAGGAGGAGGGCGGGCGAGTACGCCTTCAGCCCGCCAATCCCACGATGAAACCGATCTACGTGGACGACCCGCGCCTGCTCGAGGTACAGGGCAAGGTCGTGATGGTGATCCGGCAATTGTAATGGAAAGTGCTGTCGCGCTCTGGAGGCCCGGCCTTGGAGCCGGGCCTTCTTTTTTGCCCCATTTTTATCCCAAATTATCCCAACCTTTTTTGGGATAAGTGGTTCCTCCCTGGCCTTGACGACGAACAAATGTTCTGGTATGATAGCCTTGCACTAGAACGTATGTTCTACTTCCTCGTGCGACTGGAGATCCATGCGGAAGAAACTAGAGTTTCAAGCAGACCGCATTGAGGCGGTGTTATCGCTGCACAAGGTGCCGGCGCGCGTCACGGGCGGCACAGTCACGCCGCGCTGGGTGCGCTTCCAGGTGTTGCCAGCGGTGGGGGCCAAAATCTCCAAGATCAAGGGCCTCAGCGAGGAACTGGCCGTTGCGCTCGACGCGCCGACCTGCCGGGTCTCACGGCGTGGGGCGGCAGTGGACATCGAAGTGCCTCGTGACGACCCGCAGCCGGTGCGCCTCCTGCCGCTCTACCGGCAACTCGACGAAGATGGCGTCAGGATTCCGACCACTACAGCGGTTCTTGGGCTTGCCGAAGACGGATCGCCGCTGCTGATCCGCCTGCCCAGCCCCGATGTGGCCCACATCCTGGTGGCTGGCACCACCGGCTCCGGCAAGACGGTGCTTTTGCAGAGCATGATCCTCAGCTTGGCGCTGAGCAATCCTCCCCCGTCTCAGGGGGGAGCCGGAGGGGGGTTGAGCCTGGTGCTGATTGACCCCAAGGGCCACGCCTTTGCCCCCTTCGAGGGGCTGCCACATTTGGCGCGCCCAGTGATTCAGGATGTGAGCGAAGCAACGGAGGCGCTGCACAGCCTGGTGCGGCTGATGGAACGCAGGGGCGCGGAGCAGGGGCGACCCTGCGGGTCACCCGTACTGGGACACAGCGCCGCTACGCCCCTACCTCGCGTGGTCGTCGTGATTGATGAACTCGCCGACCTGCTGATGACCGGTGGAGAAGCGATCCAGTATTCGTTGACCCGCCTGACGCAGCGCGGGCGCGAGGCCGGCATCCACATCGTCGCCGCCACGCAAAAGCCCACTGCCGCCGTGTTGGGGTCGCTCGTCAAGGCCAATTTCCCCGTGCGGCTGGTGGGACGGGTGGCCAGCGTCGAGGACGCCCGCGTTGCTTCCGGCTGGGGTGGCAGCGGCGCCGAGCGCCTGTTGGGCCGGGGCGACTTTATCGCCGTGGCCGAGGGGCGCGTGATCCGTTTCCAGGCGGCGCATATCGCGCCTGACGAGATCCGCGAGACGGTGGCGCGATTCGTGCAGCGTGATGTGGGGTATCACGAGGTTGTCCAGGTCGAAGGGGCGACCTGTCGGGTCGCCCCCGCACTTGCGGCTTCATGGTAGACCATGACTTCTGGAGAGAGTGGCGATGGATACAAACGGCAATCGTGATATTGGGAAACGTCTCAAGGTGTTCGCCGGGTTGGCGGTGGCGGCGTTTGCCGTGACGCTGGCCGTGATCGTTGGCAATCGCCTGAGTGATGAGGCACTGGCAGTGCTGGCAGGCGCGGTGTGCGGGGTAGGGGCGGCGATCCCCACCAGTCTGCTCATCATCTCGGTCAGCCGCCGCCGCGATGAAACGCACGTGCAGCCGCCGACCCAGGGCGTATATCCACCGGTGATCGTGGTGACGCCGCCCGGCAGCCAGCAACGGCCCAACGATTGGGCCATGCTCCCACCCTCGCTTGCGGCTCCGGTGCAGCGGCAGTTCACCGTGGTGGGAGGGACCCCTGTAGACACGGAGGTGAGATATGAGCACTATTCTTGACCTGAGGCGAGGTGTCAGAACGAAGCGGGATGACCACAAGCGCCAGCGCGGCGCGGAGGCCATCGAGATGCGCGAGCGGCGGCACGGTTATTTCCCCAAGTCGTTCGTCTGGCGCGGGCGGCGCTACGACGTGTATGCCGTGGAGCGCTGCTGGACGGTTTCGCGGCGCAGTGGAGGCAACAAAGTGGAGCGGCACTGCTTCCGCGTGCGCTGCTCCGAAGGCACTTTCGAGGTATACCAGGACGTGCGCCACAATACCTGGCACTTGCAGCGACAGGTGGCGTAAGGAGGTGCAGCGTGAACGAAGGACTGTTGTGGTACGACGACGATCCAGGGCGTGACCTGGCGGAAAAGATCGGGCGGGCGACGCAGCGCTATCAACAAAAATTCGGCGTGGCCCCCGATGTCTGCTATGTTCACCCGTCGGCGTTGGGCGGCAACGGCAAGAAGGGGCAAAGCGACGCTTCGCTCGTACGGATGGTGGGAGGGGTCAGCGTGATGTCAAAGCCCACTGTGCTGCGGCATCATTTCTGGTTGGTGCGGGAGAGGCCAGCGCAGCGGCGCCGGGCGATGAACTCGAGGAAGTGAACGGTCTCTTGCCGGGAGGGCCAGCGAGGGGGTGCCAATGCGGCACTCCCTCGTTTGCTTGGTACGGCTACTCGTGCCGGAAAACTTGACGAAACAGGGCTTTTCCGCTACAATCCTTTCACATCCGATAGGCTTTGGGGCCACATGTTTGAGAACCTGACGGGCAAACTTCAGGCCGTCTTTCGGCGGCTGGGTCAGCGCGGCATCTTGCGTGAATCCGACGTAGACGAGGTGCTGCGCGAGATCCGCCTGGCCCTGCTGGAAGCCGACGTACATTACAAAGTCGTCAAGGATTTTCTGGGCCGCGTCCGCGAGCGGGCCGTCGGCGCCGCGATCACCAAAAGCCTCGAACCGGCCCAGCAGGTGATCAAGATCGTCCACGAGGAACTGATCGCCACGCTGGGCGAGCCGGGGCGGCTGGAACTGAAAGGGCCGGCGCCCCACGTCGTGATGCTGGTCGGGCTGCAGGGCTCCGGCAAGACGACGACGGTGGCGAAACTGGCCCGTCATCTCAAGCAGAGCGGCCATCTGCCCCTGATGGTCGCCGGCGACACCTACCGCCCGGCTGCGATCACCCAACTGGAGGTGCTGGGCCGCCAGTTGGGACTGCCGGTGCACAGCGAGCGCCAGCGCGTCCCGCCCCCGCAAATCTGCGCCAACGGCGTGCGCGAGGCGCGCCGGCGCGGTTGCGACGTGGTCGTCCTCGATACCGCCGGCCGTCTCCAGATTGACGAGGAGATGATGGCCGAGTTGGAGGCGGTCAAGAAGGCGACCCGCCCGACCGAAGTGCTATTGGTGGCCGACGCGATGACCGGCCAGGAGGCAGTGAACGTCGCGGCAGGCTTTCACCAGCGTATCGGGCTCACCGGCTTGATCCTGACCAAGGTGGACGGCGACGCGCGCGGCGGTGCGGCGATCAGCATGCGCGCGGTCACCGGCGTGCCGATCAAGTTCCTGGGCAGCGGCGAAAAGACCGATGCCCTAGAAGTGTTCCACCCCGACCGGCTGGCCTCCCGCATCCTGGGGATGGGGGACGTGTTGACGCTGATTGAGCGCGCGGAGGCGGCCTTCGACCAGGAGCAGGCCGAGCGCATGGAGCGAAAACTGCGCGAGGCCAGTTTCGACCTGGAGGATTTCCTGGAGCAGTTCCGGCAGATGCGCAAGATGGGGCCGCTGAACCAGGTCCTCGACATGGTACCCGGGCTGGGCAAATTGGCGCAGAGTATCTCACCGGAGGACACCGATCGCCAGGTCAGGCGCGTCGAGGCGATGATTCTCTCGATGACGCCGGAGGAGCGGCACAACCCGCGCATCATTGACGGCAGCCGCAAGAAGCGCATCGCCCGCGGCAGCGGCACCACGGTGCAGGAAGTGAACGCGCTCTTGAACCAGTACCGCCAGATGCAGCAGATGATGAAGCGGCTGGTGAAGGGCAAGGGCGGGATGCGCGGGCTGATGCGGATGTTGGGGTAGTACGTGTGATCGAAGCATGAGCCATAGTGACAGGCGTAGGCGGAACGAGAGGAAGTTTGGCTTCTGGGAGGAATTGCCTAACGGCGGTCGCCGTTACTTCTACGAGGTTCAAGGGCGCTATGCATGGGTAGCACGTTACGTCAAGGAAATAGATGCGTTGGAGCAGACGGTTAGATTCTATCAGGAGATTTACGACGACCAGGGTCGCCTGGTCGAAGTCCATGAAAAATATCCAGAGGACAAAGGGCATGTGGGAGTATGACCGATGAAAGTCACTCGTCAGGGGGTCACCCAAAAGATCGTTGATTACCTGAGTCACCGCATCACGTTGGCCGAGTTGGTGGATTGGGCTGAACGGGTGATGATGGAAGGAGATTTCGATGAACAGGACTTGGAAACTTTGCGCTATGTCGTCAGTCGCCTGGGTTTAGCCGACGTGAGAGCGTTTGGGCTGACGTGGGATGATTGTGAGGATTTTCTATCGAGGTTGGGTTACCGGGTGAATGTGGCGGTTGTGGAGGCAACGGCAATGGCGCCGGCCAGCTAGCCATTGGCCCGCTGAGATGATTGGGGTACCAATCTACCTGCCTGCCACTCATTAACCAGACACCGACAACAGGAGGATCATGGTCAAAATTCGCTTGCGCCGTGTAGGCGCCAAGGGACAACCCAGTTACCGGCTGGTGGTGGCCGACTCGCGGGCGCCTCGCAGTGGGCGCTTCGTCGAGGCCATCGGTTACTACAATCCGCGCACCGAGCCGGAGACGGTCGAGATAGACGAAAGCCGGGCATTGTACTGGCTGAACATCGGAGCGCAGCCCTCCGAGGCAGTCGCCCGATTATTGAAAAACCATGGCACGCTGGCCCGGTTCGAAAGGCTGCGCCAGGGCGAGTCTTTGGAGGCACTGGTGGCCGAGGCGGCACGAGCGGGGTTGCGGGCGGTCAGTCCTCAAACCCGCCGTGAGCCTCCCGCTGCTGCCGCGAAGCCGCCTGAATCGGCAGAATCTCTCGCAGCTGCAGACGAAACCGAAGGGACAGAAGAGCCTGCTGCAACGGGAGATGAGGGGGAGGCATAGCCAGCCCTCTCTTGCAGAAAAGTTTCGCTCCCGCACCACGTATCCGCGCCGGTGATCGTATCGGCATCAACTACAACCTGGAGGGAGAGCAACGATGACCTCGCTCAAAGAACTGGTCGAATACATTGCCAAGTCGTTGGTGGATGACCCGTCGCAGGTCCATGTTTCCGAGATCGAAGGGGAAGCATCGGTCGTGCTGGAGTTGCGGGTTGGGCCGGAGGACATGGGCCGCGTCATCGGCAAAGGCGGGCGCACGGCGAACGCGATCCGTACACTTGTCCGGGTGCTCGCTGCCAAGCAAGGGAAGCGAGTGACCCTGGAAATCGTCTAGGCGCCGATGGGGGCTGCCGGAAAATGAGATACCGATCGTGAAAGGGGCTCAGGAAGGATGCGCACACCTGAGCCCCGTTATTTAGTGGTCGGACGGGTACTGAAACCGCACGGCGTGCGCGGTGAAGTCCGCGTCGAGATCGTGACCGGCTATCCTGAGCGGTTGGGGCAGCACGCGGCCTTCTATCTCGCCCATCCCCATTCTCCCGAGGCCGTCCGGCGTTATCCTGTGGAGCAGTTGCGCCTCCACCAAGACGTGGCGCTGCTGAAATTGGAGGGCTGCGACGACCGTAATGCCGCCGACGGCCTGCGCGGCATGCTCGTGCAAATTCCCATCGAGGATGCCGTGCCGCTCGAGGAAGGGGAGTATTATCTCTATCAGGTTGTCGGTGTGCAGGTGGAGACAGAGGACGGCGAGCCATTGGGGCAGGTGGTCCAAGTCCTCGATACCGGCGCCAACGATGTGTACGTCGTGCGGGGTCCGCGTGGTGAGGTGCTCCTGCCAGCCATCAAGGACGTGGTGCTGGAACTCGATCTCGATGCGCAGTGCCTGGTAGTGCGCCTGATGCCGGGCATGTTGGAGGACGACGAGTAGGCGGGGTAACCCCGCCCCTACCAGGCACAATTTCAACCGCAGAAGGCTCATGAGCGACTTGCGCTATTGGGTGGGGTTCAATATCGTGCGCGGCATTGGGCCGGTGCGGCTGCGGGCGCTGCTCGACTACTTTGGCGAACTGGAGCGGGCATGGCTGGCCCCCGCCGAGGAACTGCATCGCGCCGGATTGGATCGCCGCTCGCTGGAGAACCTGCTGGACGCGCGGGCCACACTCGACCTGGAACGCGAGGTGGCGCGCATTTCTGCCGCCGGCGCCCGTGTGCTCACCTGGGACAGCCCCGATTATCCTCGCCTCTTGCGCGAAATCCCCGACCCGCCCCCTGTGCTCTACGTCAAGGGCACGCTGACCGAGGAGGATGCCTGGGCGGTGGCTGTCGTCGGCACGCGGCGGGCCTCGGCCTACGGGCGAGAAGTGACCCGCCGGCTGGTCACGACGCTGGCGCGTAGCGGCATCACCATCGTCAGCGGGCTGGCGCGGGGGATTGACGCCGAGGCGCACCGGGCGGCGCTCGACGCCGGCGGGCGCACGGTCGCCGTGCTGGGCTGTGGGATTGACCACGTCTACCCGCCGGAACACCGCAAGTTGGCCACGGAAATCGTGGCGCACGGCGCGCTGGTGAGCGACTATCCGCTGGGCACGCCTCCGGAGGGGGTCAACTTTCCGCCGCGCAACCGCATCATCAGCGGCCTGAGCCTGGGCGTGCTGATCACCGAAGCGGGACGGGGGAGTGGGGCGCTCATCACCGCTGACTTTGCCGCCGAACAAGGACGCGATGTGTTTGCCGTGCCCGGCTCCATCCTGATGCGCGGCAGCGCCGGCACCAACGCCCTCATCCAGAACGGCGCCAGGGTCGTGCTCGACGCAGCGGACATCCTGGAGGAATTGAACCTGACGATGGTGGCCGAGCAGGCAGAGGCGCGCCAGGTGCTCCCCGCCGACGAGACCGAGGCGGCGCTCCTGGCCCATCTTTCGGAGGAGCCGCTACACGTGGACGAACTCCAGCGCGAGGTGGGCCTGCCCATCGCCCAGGTGACGAGCACGCTGGCCTTGATGGAATTGAAGGGGATGGTGCGCCAGGCGGGAGGGATGAAGTACGTGGTGGCGAGGGAAGCCCCTGCTGAGTACGTAGTGGATTGAGACTTCGGACGTAAAACGTAAGGCGTAACCTTACGTTTTACGCTTTACGCATTACGTTCCCTGACGGAGGAAGCCATGTCATTCTACGCCCTGATTATGGCCGGCGGAGTCGGCACGCGGCTGTGGCCGCTGAGCCGCCACGATCGCCCCAAGCAGGCGCTCAGGCTGGTGGGGGATCGCTCGATGTTCGAGCACGCGGTGGACCGCATCACGCCACTCTTCCAGCCGGAGGAGATGTTCGTCGTCACCGGCGTCGAGCACGTCGCGCTGCTGCAGGCCCAGGCGCCGGAATTGCCGCCGGAGAATTTCATCATCGAGCCGGAGGGACGTGGCACCGCGCCATGCATCGGGCTGGGTGCGATCCATCTGCGCCGCCGGGACCCCGAGGCGGTAATGGCCGTGCTCACCGCCGACCATTTCATCGCCGATGTGGCGCGCTTTCGCCAGGTGCTGGCCGCCGCCGAACGTGTCGCCCAAGATGGCCACCTGGTCACCTTGGGGATCAGACCCTCGTATCCTTCGACCGGCTATGGGTACATCAAGCAGGGGGCCGGCCTGGGCGAAGTGGATGGGTTCCCCGTCTTTCGCGTCGAGCGCTTCACCGAAAAGCCCGGCCCGGAGACGGCACTGCGTATGGTGGAGAGCGGCGAGTACTCGTGGAACAGCGGCATGTTTATCTGGCGTGTGGATCGCATCATGCAAGAGTTCGAGCGCCAGATGCCGGATCTGTACGTGCAACTGCTCGAGATCGAGGCGGCCCTCGGCACCCCCGGTTATCAGGCCGCACTGCGCCGCGTCTGGCCACAGGTTGTCCGGCAGACGATTGACTATGGGGTGATGGAAGGGGCAGAGGACGTGGCCGTGATCCCGGTGGACATCGGCTGGTCGGACGTGGGGAGTTGGACGAGCCTGGCGGAGTTGCTCCTTGCCGACGAGGAGAGCAACGTTGTCGTCGGCCCGCACGTGGGGATTGATACGCGCAATACGCTGGTCTTTGGCGACAGGCGTCTCATCGCCACCATTGGGCTGGACGGAGTGGTGATCGTGGATACCGACGACGCCCTGCTGGTCTGCACGAAGGAGCAGGAGCAAGGGGTGCGGGAACTCGTGCGCCGTCTGGAAGAGGAGAACCTGAAAGCCTACCTGTAGCGGTATCTATCTCGACAATGTCAGATATCATCTTTGTCATCTGGCGGAAACGGGAGAGCCTGATCGGTCCATCGGTGCAGGAAAAGGAGGGGCTGACCATGCTCCACCGCCTGTCACGGCCAGCCTGGGCTGCGGTCATCGCTCTGGCAGTTGTCATGACCTGCTGCAGTTGCCTGGGCTTGTGGACGGTCTGGTTCACCGTTGCCGCCGATCGTTGAGGTCGTATGGAAGCCTATTGTTTCAAGTGCAAAGCCAGACGAGAGATGCAAGAGCCGCGCCCGGTGTTCACCAGCAATGGTGCGCCGGCCACGCAAGGGACGTGCCCGGTATGTGGCACGAAACTCTACAAGATGGGCCGCACGCCGGCCCACGAGGGGCTCGACCTCGAGAGCCAGATTGATTTGAGCGGACGGCCCAAGATGGTGATCGTCGAGTCGCCGGCCAAAGCGCGCACGGTGGGGCGCTTCCTGGGCCGCGAGTACACGGTGCGCGCCTCGGTCGGCCATGTGCGCGACCTGCCCGCTAACCGCATGGGCGTGGACATCGAAAACGACTTTGCGCCGCACTATGTCATCCCCGAAGGCCGCAAAGATGTGGTGCGCGAACTGCGCAACCTGGTCAAGGAATCATCGGCGATCTATCTGGCGACCGACCCCGACCGCGAAGGGGAGGCCATCTCCTGGCACCTCGTCCAGGCGCTCCAGCCGGTTATCGGGAAACGGCCGGTACATCGCGTCGAATTCCACGAGATTACCCAGGACGCCGTCGCGCACGCTTTCGCCCATCCGCGCCAGATAGATATGAACCGCGTCGAGGCGCAGCAGGCGCGGCGCATCCTCGATCGTATCGTCGGCTATACGCTCAGCCCACTCTTGCGCGATAAACTGGGGCGGCGCGGCCTCTCTGCCGGACGGGTGCAGTCGGTGGCCGTGCGGCTGGTGGTGGAGCGCGAGCGCGAGATTCAGGCGTTCGTGCCGGTGGAGTATTGGACGATCAAGGCCGAGTTGGCTAAGCAAGGGCGTCCAACTGAACGCCCTTTCATCGCCCGTCTCCATCGCATCCGCGGCCAAGAACCGGAACTGCACAGCGAGGCCGAGGCCCAGGCCGTCGTCGCCGAACTGGAAAAGGCCATCTACACGGTGGCGAGCGTCAAGGAGGGGCAGCGCCGTCGCAGCCCGGCCGCGCCCTTCACGACCAGCACGATGCAGCAGGAAGCCTCACGGCGGCTGGGCTTTACGGCGCAGCGCACCATGCGCATCGCGCAGCAACTGTACGAGGGCATTGACCTGGGCGACGGCGCGGTGGGTCTCATCACCTATATGCGCACCGACAGCACTGCCGTAGCGGAGCAAGCGCAGGCCGAGGCGCGCCGTTTCATCGCCCAAAAGTACGGCGACGCTTTCTTGCCGCCTCGCCCGCCGCAGTACAAGACGCGCGCCAAGGGGGCACAGGAGGCGCACGAGGCCATCCGCCCCACCAGCGTCTTTCGCACACCCGCGTCGCTCAAGCCGTATCTCGACTCTGCTCAGTACCGGCTGTACGAATTGATCTGGCGGCGCTTCGTCGCCAGCCAGATGGCGCAGGCGGTGTACGACACCATCGCGGTGGACATTCTGGCGACCCCTCTCCATCCCTCAACCCCCTTCCCCTCCCCTCATAGGGGAGGGGAAGGGGACGGGGGGGTAGAGGAGGGGTACCTCTTCCGCGCCAGCGGCTCGACCTTGCGCTTCAAGGGTTTTCTGGCAGTGTACGAGGAGGCGCGGGATGAGGACGTGCCGGAGGACGAGGAGGGCGAACGCGAGGAGATCCCGCCGCTCTCGGTCGGCGAGATTCTCGACCTGCTGCGCCTCATTCCGGAGCAGCACTTTACCGAGCCGCCGCCGCGTTACACCGAAGCGACGCTGGTGCGGGCGCTCGAAGAACACGGCATCGGTCGCCCCAGCACCTACGCGCCGATCATGGCGACCATCCAGCAGCGCGGCTACGTCGAGCGACGCGACGGGCGCTTCTATCCCACCGAACTCGGCTTTGTCGTCAACGACCTGCTGGTGGCGCATTTCCCCGATTACATTGACGTGGGATTCACGGCGGAGATGGAGGAGGACCTCGATCGCATCGCGCGCGGCGAGCGGCGGTGGGTGCCGGTGTTGCACGATTTCTACACTCCGTTCATACACACACTCGACAAGGCGCGCGCGGCAATGCCCGTCACCGAGGTGGGCAACGAGCCGACGGGTGAACTGTGTCCCGAATGCGGGCATCCGCTCGTATACAAACATGGGCGCTTTGGCAAATTCATCGGCTGTAGCAACTTTCCCACCTGCAAGTACCGCAGCGGCATTCAGACCAAGACCGGCGCCAAATGTCCCCAGTGCGGCGGCGACCTGATCGAAAAGCGCACGCGGCGTGGGCGCACGTTCTACGGCTGCGCCAATTACAAGGGCGATGACCCCAATACATGCAAGTTCGCCGTGTGGAAACGTCCTCTCCCGCAGCCATGCCCGGCCTGCGGGGGGCTGCTCACCGAATCTCGCCGGGGCCACGCCAAGTGTGTCGCGTGCGGGGAAGAGATCAAAGTTGCAGCAAGCGCCGCAGACCCTAAGACGTGACACGTGACCCGTGATACGTGAAATCACGCCTCACGTTTCACGCATCACGCATCACATTTCGCTGTTCAATTCCATCACCAGACTATGGACGATCTGCTCCGCCGTTTCCTGCGCCGCCTGGAAGCGGACCACGCCTCCCCCTACACGATCAAGAACTATGGCACGGACATCGGCCAGTTTCTGGACTATTGCCGGGAACGGGGCGTGTATGCTCCGGCGCAGGTAGACCGCACGCTGCTGCGCGATTATCTGGCAGCGTTGAACGACGCCGGCTATGTCGCGGCCAGCGTGGCCCGCCGCGTGGCTGAGTTACGTTCGTTTGGCGATTTTCTGGTGCGGGAAGGACTGCTCGACCGTAACCCGTTCCGCCTGATCGGCGCACCCCGCGTTCCCCAACGGCTCCCCAAATACCTGACCGTGGCCGAAGTCGAGGCGCTGCTGGCCGTCCCCGACACGTCCACCCCCCTGGGCCTGCGCGACCGCGCCATCATCGAGGTGCTCTACGCCGCCGGGCTGCGGGTGAGCGAACTGGTGGGGCTGGACCTTGGCGATGTGGACCTGGCGCAGGCGCAGGTGCGCGTGCTGGGCAAAGGCGGCAAGGAGCGCATTGCGCTTTTGGGGCGGCCGGCGGTGCGGGCGCTGCGGGCCTATCTCGAGAGCGGGCGACCTGCCCTGTTGGGCAGGCGGCCCACCCAGGCCCTGTGGCTCAACCATCGTGGCGGGCGGTTGAGCGCGCGCGGAGTCGCCCTGATGTTGAGCAAGGCCGGCGAGCGGGCCGGCATCCGCACCCCCGTCTTCCCCCACATCCTGCGTCACACCTTCGCCACGCACCTCCTCGACGGCGGCGCCGACCTGCGCGTGGTGCAGGAACTGCTCGGCCACGCCGACCTGGCCACGACCCAGGTCTACACCCACGTCAGCCAGAGCCACGCGCGCGAGGTCTACCTGCGGGCGCATCCACGGGCAGGATAGC
Organism: Anaerolineae bacterium; assembly: GCA_034432855.1. Taxonomy (GTDB): domain Bacteria; phylum Chloroflexota; class Anaerolineae; order B4-G1; family B4-G1; genus DAOUBA01. The sequence continues at coordinate 47,515 of DAOUBA010000241.1, forward strand.
GGATTTGCCTCAGACGGCGGTTTGTGGTAAGGTATGTTGCATAGGAGATGGACGAACAGGCTGCAAACCCGGGTGATGCATTGGACAAAGCGCTCGGTACGCTATTGGAGGGCGAAGTCCATCGCATCCTGAAACCGCTGGCAGAAGAAAAGGGCTGTATCTACATCACGGCCGGGCCTGCCAACCGCAAAACCGGCAGGAGAGCCAAGTTGATCCTTACCGACAGCGATGGGAATGAGTACAACGTGGACTCGGTCATCGTCAACAGTCGCATCCAACCTCTGGTACTGGTTGAATCCAAATATATCCGCTACAAGAAGCATAACCGGGACAAGGCGAGTTGGATTTGCACGGCCCATGCGCGGTTGCGCCAACGCTACGTGACAGTGCGTAAATCCATTGCTGTGCTGATGGGGAGTTGGAGCAAGCCGTCCAAGCGTTTGCTCCAGAGTTTCGAGGTAGAACTGTTCGAGATCGCTTTCAGCGACATCTGCGAAATCCTGACACAGCACGGCATTGACTATCGCTGGGCAGAAAAAGACCGCCGAAAGGCGATGGAAGGATGGCAAGCCTTTTGCCGTCTGCCCGAACACGTGCGGAGTCAAATAGCCAGAAGCCTGATCGCCAAGGTCGAAAACGACTTGCGTCGCTCTTTAGAAGTGGCGCTGGATGAGAGTATTCCGCGCCAGGTGCGCTCGGTGAGCGTCGTAGTGCGCAGCAATCGCGGCGAAACATTCACCTACACTTTTGCCGACCTGCCGCAGGCGCTCGAGTTCATGCAGACATACGACGAGAGGCAGGACATGGACACTTCAAATGCCCCCTCTCTGTTGGAGCAGTAGGCCCCATATAGCGCGGTAGGGGAGATGCGTTGACGATAGTTGTGCGTCACTCGCAATTATGATACAATAATCGCAACTGTTCAGTCCTATCCGGTGGTGCAATGCAGACCGCAGGCCGCACGAACCCGGCTCTGCGAATATTGGCTGTGCTGAGACATCAGCAAACTGCTCAGTAGCCATCCAGCCCGCCGGACTGTAGCCGGCAGACACAGGCTGGATAGATACCAATAATCTTCAGCAGCATCTTCAAGAGCAAGTAGCATACAAGGGGGCGGCGATGGGCAGACTCTTGCAACTCATTCCTTTTGCGATGAAATACAAGGTTCAGATCGCACTGGTCGGTGGGGTGATCTTGGGACTGCTCCTGGGATTGGCCATCGGCTGGTGGTGGTGGCCAGTGCAGTGGACCAACGCTACACCCGGTCACCTGCGCTCCGACTTCCAGAGCGATTACCTGGCCTGGGTGGCCGAGCAGTACAGCCGGACAGGTGATCTGGGATGGGCACGTGCGCGATTGGGTGCAGAGTATTGGAAGGAAGGCCAGTTAGCCCAGACGTTGGAGAATCTGGCGCAGCAGCGGGGCGGGGAAGATGCTGTTCGTCTACGGGCGCTGGCACAGGCTACAGCGTCCCTGCCGGTCCCCACAGCCCGACCGCAGGTGAGCCTCTTGGCGAGATTGCGGCCGTTGCTGCTCGTCTGTGGCGTCGGCCTGCTCGTGATGTTGTTGGGGTTGGCAGTCGTGTTCTTGATCGGCCGCTTGCGCGCGCCGCGAGCCGCAGCACCAGGCCGGGCCGTGGGGATGGCCGAAAGGTACGCCGTCGAGCCGGTTTCCTGGGGCGCCGTCGGCCCCCCTGTCGCCCAGTTCCCCACCACCTACACACTGGGGGACGATCACTACGACCCCTCGTTCAGCATCGAACTGGAGAACGGCGAGTTCATGGGTGAGTGTGGCGTGGGCATCTCGGAGACCATCGGCGTAGGCACGCCTGGCAAGGTCACCGCCTTCGAGGTCTGGCTGTTCGACAAGAGCGACATCCGCACCGTGACCAAAGTGCTGATGTCGGACTATGCCTACCACGACGAGGCACTGCGCGCCAAGTTGGCGCCCAAGGGGGAGCCGATGATGATCGAGGTGGGGCGAGAAGCAGTCCTGGAGACGAAGACGCTGCGTGTGCGGGCGCGCATCGTCGAGGCCGAATATGGGATAGGCAACCTGCCGCCCAACAGTTTCTTCGAGCGGCTGACGATTGATCTGGCTGCCTGGGTCAAGCCAGGGCAGGAAGGTACACCCGCACTGCCCGATTTGCCGCTATAGCGAGACGAGGCGTAGATGATCGAAAGTTCTCCCCCCATCTTTGACACAATGGTCCAGTTCTTTACGGAGGATGACTGGAAGTTCTACCAACTCGAGGGGAAACCCATCCTCTCGATGGCGTTCAAGGGTGACAACGGCTCCTGGATGTGCTACGCCCAGGCCAAGGAGGAACAGCACCAGTTCGTTTTCTACTCCATCATGGAGTCCAACGTCCCGGCCGACAGGCGCCAGGCCGTCGCCGAGTTCCTGACGCGCGCCAACTATGGCCTGACCCTGGGGAATTTCGAGATGGACTTTTCCGACGGCGAAGTCCGCTACAAGACCAGCGTGGATGTCGAAGGCGGGCAGTTGACTACACAGATGATGAAGACGCTGGTGTACGTGAATGTGCTGATGATGGACAAGTACCTGCCCGGAATTATGAGCGTGATCTACGCCGGAACTTCCCCCGCTGATGCGGTGGCCAAAATAGAGCAAGGATAGCCGATTCTCGGACGGCGCCGGTTGTGAATGGGCACCCTCGCCGTAGTGTTGCGGTGAGGGTGTTCGTTTGGGAGGTGCGGATGCGTCGCCTGTGGTGGGCGTTCCTGCGGTTCTTCTTTCGCCTGCTCTACAACGAATTCGCCTGGACCTACGACGTGGTGGCCTGGGTCGTCTCGTTGGGGCAGTGGACTGCCTGGGGACGCACGACGATCCCGCACCTGCACGGGGAGCGAGTGCTCGAATTGGCGCACGGCCCCGGCCATCTGCTGGTTGCGATGAAGGAGCGTGGACTCGCGCCGGTGGGGCTCGATCTCTCGCCGTACATGGGCCGGCTGGCGAGGCGGCGGTTGCAGAAGGCTGGGCTGGCTGTGCCGTTGGTACGCGCCCGCGCGCAGGCGCTCCCGTTCCGTGACGGGTGTTTCGATAGCGCCGTCTCCACTTTTCCCACCGAGTTCATCCTGGATCCCGCCACACTGCGGGAGACGGCGCGCGTTCTACAGGTTGGAGGGCAGCTGGTCGTCGCCGCCTGGGCGCGCTTGAGTGAGCGCGATCCCCTTTCCCGCTTCATCGGCTGGCTATATCGGGTGACGGGGCAGGCCGAGCCGCTTCCCGGCGGGAGCGAGGCGGTGCTGGCGCAGGCGGGCTTTACTGCACGTACCGTGTGGGAGAAGGTCGGCTACAGCCGGGTGATGTTGGTCGTAGGGGAGCGCACCTAGGCCGGGTGGTAGGATTGCAACTGGTCGCGCCCGATCATCAGTTGCTCAGCCTCCAGAGGGAACGGAGCGGGAAACTCGACGAGCGGGAAAAGTCGTGCTTCGGTGACGGCCAACAAGCCACCCTGGGTGATGTCGAGAAAGTCGCGCACGTTCGCCTCGGTGGACATGTGGAAGTGTCCCCGGCACACGGCTACTGGCGTGTACGCTACCAGCAACTCGTGCCGTGCGAGCAATTTGAGCGAGGCGCGGGTTTCTGCAGAGGTGAAGTACATAAAGACGACGTGTCGCCTGCGCACAATGACGTGAGGACGGAAGAACCCTTTCAGCGGGCTGCCAGGCGTAAGCGGCGTCAGACGCGCGTCGTAGAGCGAGAGGCTATCGCGAGTTGGATCGTTGATAAAGTTGAGCAACGCGCCGACCACCTCCAATTGTCCGCTGAACTGAAAGCCAACGGTGATGATCTCGACCTCGTGGCGCTGAATGGGTGGCGCCATACCTTCTATGCCCATTGTTTGCTCCTTCGCGTGCTTTGTGGTACAATAATCGCACCTGGTGGGTGTAGCCTAATGGTCAAGGCACCTGGTTGTGGCCCAGGAGATTGTGGGTTCGAATCCCACCACTCACCCCAGCATCACAGCCGGACCTCGCTCCGGCTTTCATTATACACCCATTGCCCCCGTAGCTCAATGGGATAGAGCGTCGGACTTCGAATCCGCAGGTTGCACGTTCGAATCGTGTCGGGGGCGCTAAAGAGATATGAGCCTGGCCGTGAACCGTTCAACGGACATCGCCAGGCTCTGTATATTCCCTTCGTCTGGTTCTTGCCTTCACTCGCCATTGCGCCTATAATACCTGTGTCAGCAGTTGCCAGTTACAGTCACAGAGGCGCGATGGCTTTTCGGTATGACGCTCGCCTTCTGATAGATTTGCCTCCATCTGGTCTAGGCCCACCTGGATTGTCCTTCCTGCGTTCCCTGTCGCAAGACCGCGCGGGCCGAGCTGTCGAGCCTGTCTCCCCGCTTGAGCGTAAGGGGAGTGTGGATGATTCAGGGTAACGTCAGTTCGGGCGCACTGGTGCGGCTCATCCGCAAGGCGGGGCGCCCCGTTCACATCAACGGGTTGACCCGCGCGGCGATCCAGGCCTGGCTGGAGGCCGGCGCCGCAGAGCGCCGCTATGCGCCCGGCGCTCATTATCAGGCAGGCGAAACAGTGCTCCTCGAAGGCCAGCGCACCGTCGTGAAGGCGGTGCAGTCAGGGCAAACCCCGTACAGGGCCCCTTCTCCGTAGTGACACTCGTTCTTCCCGATGGCACGGAGCGCCTGATGGCTGCCGGCATCCCCGGTGCCCCGGCGGGAGAACGCCGGCCG
>DAOUBA010000242.1:0-8042 GCA_034432855.1 Anaerolineae bacterium
ACCGACGAGGCTTCACCATCACTGGCCGATCTGCTGTTCGCTCCAGCCAGTGCGAATCTGCTGGAAAAAGTGCCTGAATTTGGACTTGTTGAACGATCGCCCCCATGAATGCGCAATCGCTACGTCAACTCCTCGGTATCGTTCCAATAGCCTTTCCTTGAGCGCATCCCTCCTCCTTTTTCGTGCCTTTCGTGTTTCGCGCCTTTCGCCCCTTTCGCGTCTTTCGTGTTTGAGCCCCGATTATATCCCCGAACCCCCCACGTGACAAAACCCCCACCCTGCGGTACAATCAACCCCGATCACCAATCACCAATACCTGGACCCAAGGAGGCCAGCCTATGAGAGAGACCCACTTCACCCACGAAACCTTCCTCTCCCCCTTCACCTGGCGCTACGGGAGCGCCGAGATGCGCGCCGTATGGAGCGAGGTACACAAACGGCGCCTCTTCCGCCGCGTGTGGGTCGCGCTCGCAGCGGCGCAACACAAGGCGGGGCTGGTCACGGCGGAGCAGTTGGCCGACCTGCGCGCCCACCAGGACGACGTGGACATTGCCCGCGCCGCCGAAATCGAGGCCGAGATCGGCCACGACCTGATGGCCGAAATCCGCACCTACGCCGAGCAGTGCCCCGTCGGCGGCCCCATCATCCACCTGGGCGCGACCAGCATGGACATCGAAGACAACGCCGACGTCATCCGCATCTGTGAATCGCTCGACCTGCTGCTGGAGCGGCTGCACGCGCTGCTGGCCGATCTTGCGGATTCCATCGAGACCCACGCCGACCAGGTCTGCATGGGCTTTACCCACCTCCAACCGGCCGAGCCGATCACCGTCGGCTACCGGCTGGCAACCTACGGGCAGGACCTGCTGGAGGACTATCACGAGTTGAGCCGTCTGCGCCAACACCTGCGCGGCAAGGGCATCAAGGGCGCCGTCGGCAGTGCGGCCTCCTACGCCGAACTGCTCGCCGGCACAGGGATGACGCCCGCAGAATTGGAGCGGCTGGTGATGGAGGAACTGGGGCTGGAGGCGTTTCCCATTGCCACACAAGTCTACCCGCGCAAGCAGGACCTGCGCGTGCTGGATGCGCTCGCCGGTCTGGCGTGTTCGCTCTACCGCTTCGCCTTCGACCTGCGGTTGTTACAATCGCCGCCTGTCGGCGAGTGGGGCGAGCCGTTCGGCGCAAAGCAGGTGGGCTCTTCGGCGATGCCGTTCAAGCGCAACCCGGTCCACGCGGAGAACGTGGACAGTCTGGCCCGCTTCGTCGCCGCGCTGCCGCGTGTGGCCTGGGACAACGCTGCCCACAGCCTGCTGGAGCGCACGCTCGACGATTCGGCCAACCGGCGCCTGATCCTGCCGGAAGCGTTCCTGGCGAGCGACGAACTGGTGCGCCGCAGCCATCGCATCTTGAAGGGGCTGAACGTGCATGAGCAGGCTATCGCCCGCAACCTGGCGGCCTATGGCGTGTTTGCTGCGACCGAGCGGCTGTTGATGGAGGCGGTGCGCACCGGGGCCGACCGCCAGGCGCTGCACGAGGTCATCCGCCGCCACGCGATGGCGGCCTGGGGCGCGCTGTGGGCCGGGCAGCCGAACCCGTTGGCCGACCTGCTGGCCGCCGACCCGGAGGTGCTACGTTACCTGCCTGCGGAGCGCGTGCGGACTTTGCTCGACGCCGGCACCCACATCGGCGACGCAGCCGCCAGGGCACGGGGGATGGCGGGGAACATTCGGGAGGCACTGAGAAAAGAAAGCGCGTGAGGCTCAGGCGAAGCGGAGTGTATCAGCCAGTGATCGGGCTGTCAGATCATCCAGAAGCGACAGGATACGTCGCAGCAGTTCGCCTTTTTCGAACTGCCGTGCTACGATGATGCCATAGTGCCTTATGCCCTGGAAGAAATACGTCTCGGCCAGTGGAGCAAAGTCCTGCGCGTTGTGGGTGATGATAGCCCGTTGTTCGGCGGTAGCATAGGCCAACAGGTCTTCGTCGCAGAGACCCTTGCATCGGGCCTCGGCCACAGAGATGGCGTTGTAACCCCTCTCGCGCAGTGCCGCAGCCAAACCGTCCCAGACGTCCTCGTCAACGAGGAGACGGATGTCCCGCTCAGACATGGGCTGCCTTGCCGCTCAGTCGCGCGTAGGCCGTGTCACCCATCCGCTGGCGCAGCCGTTCCTGCCAGGCGTCTGCAGTGTTGGCCTCTAACAGAGCGTCCACTTCGTCTGCATGGTCGTGATAGTAGGCCAGCGCATCATAGACCTGCGCCAGCGTCAGATGAGGTAGCAACTCGGCAGCAATCTGCTCTGGCGTATAGCCTGCACGATTATAGCCCACGATCACATCCACACCCACGCGAGTGCCTTTCACCACAGGGCGGGAACCGCCGCGGCTTTCGACGACTTCGACGTGAGGATGCTGCAACAACAAGTGGCGTGCCAACCACTCTTCGACGAATTCTTCTGGTGACTGGTGGCGTGCCATTGCCTCTCTTGCCACCGCCTGATATACCTTCTCTGAAATGCAGATGATGCTTGGCATTCTGCCTCCCGATGTTATGATACCCTCAAATCAGACAGTCGTCAAGCGCCTGTCGCTTGGGGTTGAACCGTCCCATTGCCCAACGGTACTCATAAGCAAGAGAATGCAGCAATCGTACCGGGCGCAGCAGTGGAACTGGCCGTTCGAGCGTGTGCAATGACCCCTCGCGTCGAGAGCGACGAGCGATTGGTGGGCCGCCTGACACGCGGCGACTCCGGGGCACTAGAGTCGCTCTATGAGCGCCACGCTCGCGGCATCTTTGTCTTCCTCTGCCGCATCACCGGCGATCCATCCGCCGCCGAGGATTTGCTGCACGAGACTTTCCTGGCTACCTGGCGCGGCGCCGCAACCTTCCGTGGGCACTCATCGGCGCGCACCTGGCTCTTCGGCATCGCCCACCATCAGGCCGGCCATTGGCTGCGCCGCCACCACCCTGAGCCGCTGGACGAGTGCGAAGAGATGCCCGACCCCGGCCCCGCCGTCCCCGAGTTGGCCGACGCGGTCTGGGAACGTGAGCGCGTCACGGCGGCGCTGGCACAATTGCCGCCCGCCCAGCGTGCGGTGCTGGAACTGACCTTCTACCACGAGATGTCGTGCGCAGAAGTGGCGGAGGTGCTGGGCTGCCCGGTGGGCACGGTGAAGAGCCGCGCCAGCCTGGCACGTAAGCGGCTGGCTCAACTACTGGCCGACCTGGAGGCGAGCGATGAGTGCTGAACACGAACGGTGGAGCGAACTGTTGCCCTGGTACGCAAACGAGACGCTCGACAGACAAACGCGGGCCGCGCTGGAGACTCATCTGCGCGATTGCCCCGCCTGCCAGAGAGAACTGCTCACCTGGCAGCGCATCTCGACCGCCGTGCATGCCCAGCCTGCTCTTGTGCCACCCCCCACTGCCCGCCGCTGCCTGCTGGCCCAGGCCCGGCCGTACCAGGGGGCCGGCCTGCGCCTGCTGCCGTTGCTGGCACGCTCACAACTCCCGGTCATCCGCGCCGAGATCTGGCCTGCCTCGACGCTCGTGTTCGTGCTGGGCGTGCTGGTGACGCTGGCAATTCACACACGGTCGGGCACGACGCTGCCGCTCGTGCTGGTCGCTCCCATCGTGGCCGCCGTCGGCATCGCTTTCATCTACGGCCCGGCGGTGGACCCTGCGCTGGAAATCGAACTCGCCGCCCCCACATCGCCCCGATTGATCCTGCTGGCAAGGCTGGCGCTCGTCTTCGGCTTCGACCTGGCGCTGGGGCTGGCGGGAAGCCTGGCGCTGGCACTGCTCCGCCCAGGCATCTCGCTCTGGCCGCTCGTGGCAGCGTGGCTGGCGCCGATGGCCTTCCTCTCCGCACTCTCGCTCCTGCTCAACGTCCTCACCGCCGATCCTGGGCTGGGCGCGCTGGTCAGCCTGGGGCTGTGGATCGTGCAGAGTCTAGGGCGGCTCACCAGCCTGCCCTGGCGCATCCCCGACCTGAGCGGCGTCGCAATGCGTCCCTGGCTTCTGCTGTTGGCACTCCTAATTGGCGGGCTGGCGCTGTGGCTCGGCGGGCGCGAGGAGCACTGGTTGAGGAGGCGGGCGTGAGCGGGGGCAGCCTCAAGTATAACCTCCGCCTGATCGGCCGGCTGCCAACTGCCGGAAGCGCGTTGGTCATCGCGCTCGTGCTGACGTTCAACGCTACCCTCTGGCGCAACGCGCCTTTCCTGGCGACGGCGCGCGCCATAGAGACATTTGTCCCGCTGGCGGCAGGCTTGCAGGCGGCCTTCCTGCTCTCGCCGGAGGACGAGCCGCCGCTCGAACTGCTGCTGGCCTACCCCCGCCCGCTGGCCTGGACGTTGGTGGAGCGGCTGACAATGGCCGCGGCGATGCTGGGCGGCGTCGCACTGGCGGGCAACCTGGCCGGCCTGACGTTCCCCGGCAGCGAGGGACTGCCGCTGGCGCTGGCGCGCTGGGCGGCCCCATCCGTCTGTCTGACCGGCGTTGCGCTCTTCACGACGGAACTGACCCGCCAGGGCACCTTCGGCGCGTTGCTGAGCACGCTCCTGTGGGGCGGCATGCTCTTCGGCGGCGACCCGCTGCTCACGCGCTGGCCCTTCCTGTGGCCGCTGCACGCCTACCTGCAACCGGAGGCCGTTTCGCCCGCCGTCTACGCACTCAACCGGGTCACACTGGCGCTGGCGGGGCTGGCACTGATCGCGCTCGCCGTCCATCTGACGCACGACGAGGAGCACATGTTGGGCATACGCCGTGTGGGGAGGAAAGGATGAAAGCACTACGACAAGTCACGGCCATTGTGCGCACCGAACTCCGCTTCGGGCTACGGCGCGGCTGGCCGGTAGTCGGCACAGCCGTGATCGGGCTGACTGTCAGCGCCGGCACGTTATACCTGGCGTTTCTGAACATGGAAGGATTGCCCCACCGCTATACCGCTGAAAGCGGCGCAATGGCCCTGGCGATGGTCTGGCCCGCCTTCCAGTGGTTGGCGCTGGGTGTGCTGCCGATGGTCAGCGCCCCGGCCATTCCCTCGGACCGCCAGTTTGGCGTGGACGAATTGCTGCGCAGCCTGCCGCTCACCGCGAGCACCTACTTGGCTGGCAAGGTACTGGGGACAGTGGCGGCGGTGCTATTGACCGGAACGGCCATGCTGGCGCTGCATGTGATCCTGCACCTGGCGTTCATCGGCCCGCTCCGGGCAGACCTCTATGTGGAACTGATCCTGCTTTCGGCACTTCCGCTGCTGATATGGGCGCCAGCGATAGGTGTGTTGGCCGCCTGTGGCCTGCGGACACGCCGCAGAGCCATCCTGGTGGGAATGCTACTGGCAGTGGTCGGACCGCCGTTCTGGAGCCTGGGCCTGCGGCCCCCGGCTGGACGTGACTCGTTCTTCGTGGAACACACCAGCCTGCTCAGCCGCCAGCCGATATCTGATTTCGTGCTTGGGCGACACGGGTTGCTCCCGGGGTGGGTGCCACAAGTAACAGGCGGCGAAGTCGTACGGGCGCTCGCCGGCGCACTGCTCGTGTTGCTCATCACCAGCCTACTCGCCCGCTTGTGGTTGCACTGGAGGGAGAACTTTTGATGATCGCAGTGACGGACCTGAGCAAGACCTACCAGGGCGGCGTGCGCGCCCTGCGCGACGTGACCCTGGAGATCGAAGACGGCATGTTCGGCCTGGTCGGCCCCAACGGCGCCGGCAAGACGACGCTCATGCGCATCCTGGCCGGGCTGCTGCGTCCCAGCACAGGCCAGGTGCACGTGCTCGGGTACGACGTGACCACCGCGCACGGCAGGCGGGCGGTCAAGGCCGCGCTGGGCTACCTGCCGCAGGAACTGGGGCTGTACCCCGACCTGAGCGGGCGCGAGTTCCTCGACTATGTCGCCATCCTCAAGGGGCTGGCCGACGGCAAGGCGCGCCGCCAGCAGGTCGGCGAACTGCTGGAAATGGTGGGGTTGGCCGAGGCAGCCGACCGCCGGATCAAGACCTACTCCGGCGGGATGAAGCGGCGCGTTGGCGTGGCGCAGGCGCTGCTGGGCGACCCGCGTCTGCTGATCGTGGACGAGCCCACTGCCGGGCTCGACCCGGAGGAGCGCGTGCGGCTACGTAACCTGCTGGCCGACATGGCGGGACGGCGCACGGTGATTCTCTCCACCCACATCGTCGAGGACGTCAGCCAGACCTGCACCGACCTGGCCGTGCTGCACGAAGGGCGCATCCGCTTTCGCGGAGCGCCACGCGCGCTGATCGAGCGGGTGCGCGGCCACGTCTGGACGCTAACGCTGCCGCCCGGCGAGCGCCCCGACGGCAGCCTCACCGTCGTCTCCACGCTGCGGCTCGACGACCGGGTACAATATCGCGTGGTGGGAGAGCGGGCCGAGCACCCCGCCGCCGAACCGGCCACGCCCAACCTGGAGGATGGCTACCTGTGGCTGATGCGGGAGGTCACAACGTAGCCGCGTTTCCCGCAGCCACGTCGGACAAAAAAACAAGGGGCACATACCTGGCCCCCTTGTCGTCTACCTTTCCAGCTTTCTACCCGGAGCGGGGGCCGATGGGCCCCTGCTCCGAGTATAGCCCACCCGAATGCTAGGGCTGCGTCAACACCGTGCGCTTCTGGGCAACCTGCGCAATCAACGCCTCAAGCGAGACCGGCTCTTTGTCCAGCCAATCGTCGTGGTACAATCCATCGCTCCTCAGCACAAGGTACGACTCAGCAGGGAATCCCATAAACATCAGGACGGGGCGCGTCCCATCTCGCCAGATGAGATCTGTCTGGCCGAGAAAGGCGATCACCTGCTCGCCGACTTCCAGATTGTGGCTGGGCGAACCAGCCATGATGAGACCGGCCGCTGAACCCAGCGGTTGTTCCAGCGGGCTGTTGCCCGAAACCGTGACGACCACTGCGTCGCCGACGCCGAGCGTATCCACGATGGGCTGGAGCACCGTCATATCAATTTGGTGTATCGGCACTACGGCGCTTTCGCTATCCGCGTCGTCCGCGTCGTCCCAATATTCCCCGCTGTCCTGGTTGAAGCGGGTGGGCGAGACGTTGGTCACTTTCCCCACGAGGATGACGTCGGCCTGGGCGATCATCTCCTCGCGCGAAATCGCAGCATAACAGGCGTGGGCAATGCGAGAGGCGTCTTGAGATTGGGGGGCTAAATGGGCACCCCTCGCCCCGCGGATCTCAAGGAACGTCATCGCCAGCCCTGCTACAAGGCCGACGAGCAATGCGCTCGCCACAATGATGACAAACCTCATCCGATTGCTCATTGTCGTCATCCCTCCTCGTGGTTGAACTTGCGGGTCACTTTTGCATCCTGTATGCGAACGTTACACCGTTCTTATCGTCCGTCTCAAGCGACCGCTGCCAGGTCACGCCTATGAAGGCGCCCCCACACATCGTTGCGTTCTGGGCACCCCCGGGGCAATGCGTGAGTTGAGTGTGGCCCAATCCAAGGGCGTGTCCGAACTCGTGCGCCGCGATCGATTGCGCATCATACTGAGTGCTCCCCGGAGTGCCTGTGCCCGTGTACCAGTTCTCGGCGCTGTCGTACCGGATAATGAATTGGACTATGTAGGGCGGAACTCCAGATGTCCACAGGTCGGTGTATGCTATGACACGACCTGGACCATCGTACGGCGCCCATTCAACCCTGTTGCTAGAGTTAACGAACTTGACAAAAGTCCAACTCGATGTGGGCACGTCGGTCCAAACGTTTGCGCCGCGATCTGTCGGCCCCTGGAAAGCCACCGGTAGACTGGCGGCGTAGTAATAAGTTGCGCTCGGCGTTGCCCAAGTATAAAATAGCGTGAAAGCCCTGGCAACTCGCCACGTCGCCAATGCCGTAACTAATGCCAGCATCGGAATGAGCACTGCCTTTAGCATACGAACTCTCACGGGAATCCTCCTTAAAAACCATAGCACCCTTCAGGGACGGTTCGTATTCTCCAAGAGTTGGATTTGCCTGTCATTATACCACACCTTCATCCGGACTTGGTATCAGAACCGTATCCGTTTTGTATCCG
>DAOUBA010000243.1:0-35960 GCA_034432855.1 Anaerolineae bacterium
GGATGTCAAAGACCGCGTTGTACTCGCCATAGATGGCATGAAAGTGCGGAATGCCGTGTTCGCTCTGGCTGAAGTACATTTTGATGATGATGCCATAGAAACGTGCTATCACCGGCATACGCACATCTCCAGTTGTACGGCTAACCCAATGCCAGCGGCTTGGGCTGCTGCGCCGCGTGAGGGTGCTCAGGGCCAGCGTAGACCTTCAGTTTCTTGAGCATCTGCCGTCCCAGCCGGTTCTTGGGTAGCATACCCCGCACTGCGTGCTCGATCACCCGTTCGGGATGCTGTTGCAGTTGCTTACGCAGGGTGATCACCTTCAATCCGCCAGGATAGCCGGAATGGCGATAGTACATCTTATGATCCAACTTGTTGCCGGTCACGTGGATCTTGTCGGCGTTGACGACGATTACGTAATCGCCAACGTCCACCGCCGGCGAGTAGGTGGGCTTGTGCTTACCGGACAGGACGCGCGCCACCTGGGTCACCAGGCGGCCCAGCGTCTGGCCCGTAGCATCCACCACGTACCAGTCTTTTTGGACATCGTCTTTCTTCGTCACGTAGGTTTTGTTCACGATTCCGAACTCCCCTTCATTATCATGGCACAGCCACAGTCATATACTCGGACATTGCATGCGAGGCGGGCACAGGCAAATTGTCTTCAATGAGACCTTGCACGTGCATTTCGATCGCCTCATGCATGTTGTGCTCAACCTCTTCTATCGTCTTACCGGTCGCCACACAGCCGGGTAGATCAGGTGCGTATGCAGAGTAGTTCCCGTCCGCCCTCTCAATCACTACCAGGAAACGGTACATGCTCATGCCCTCCGCTGCTTCAATCCTGCCTGCTTCAAAACACTGTTCAGGGTACCTGGGGCCAGGTCATCCCCAGGATGCCCCGCAATGGTCACTCGCCCTGGCTTGACCGGATGCTTGTACTGACGGTGGCTACCTTTCGTTGCCACCAAATACCAACCGTCTGCCTCGATCATCTTGATAACGTCGCGTACTTTCACCGCGTCTTTTCACCTGAAACCCGGTGCAGGTTACCAACACGCTCAATACTTTACTTCCATCAAGCACAACCCGTGTGGGGGCACCGTCGGGCCGGCCTGGCTGCGGTCGCGCGAGGCCAACACTGCAGCAAACCCTGCTGCGTCCATCTCCCCTCGCCCGACCAGGAGCAGGGTGCCCACGATGCTGCGCACCATGCGGTAGAGAAACGCGTTGGCCTCGATATCAAAAGTCAGCCAGGGCGCCTCTCCAGCCCACTCCGCCAGGAGCACCTGCCGCACAGTGCTTTCGCCTTGGGGCGGCTGTCCAAAGGCGGCAAAGTCATGCTCCCCCACCAGGAAGTGCGCGGCCTGTCTCATCGCTGCCACGTCCAGCGATTCCGCTACATGCAGGCTATAGTGCCGGGCCAGCGGCCAACGCACCGGCGCATTGTAGATGGTATAGCGATAGCGCCGACTGCGAGCGTCGTAGCGCGGATGAAAGTCAGGCGTGGCTTCCGCCATCTCCAACACGGCCACGTCGGCGGGCAGAACCGCGTTCAACGCCCGCTGCAAAGCGTCCAGCCCATGCCGCCAGGCCGTATCGAAGGCGATGACCTGCCCGACGGCATGCACCCCGGCATCGGTGCGGCCCGCCGCCAGCACGCATACCGTCTCTTGGGTTACCTGCGCCAGCGCCATCTCCAGCGTCGCCTGCACGCTCGGCGCATTGGCCTGGCGTTGAAAACCGCCATAGTCCGTGCCATCGTAAGCGACGACCGCCCGCACGCGCATCATTTATGACGCCCAGATCGGCGTGAGACGCCCCCTTACTCCTCGACCAGTTCCAGCAAAACCATTGGGGCGGCGTCACCCTTGCGTGGCCCCAACTTGTACATGCGCGTGTAGCCGCCGGGCCGGTCCGCGTAACGCGGCGCGATCTCCTCGAACAGTTTCTTGACGATGTCTATGCGAGTGCCCTCTTCGTCGGTTACCCAACGGTTCAGACGAGCGGCAGCCAATCGGCGCGCATGAACCCCGCGGGCAGGGTTCTCCTCTTCTGCCGCCAAACCGCGCTTCGCCAGGGTGATCAACTTTTCGGCCTGCCCACGGATCGCCTCGGCCTTGGCTTCTGTCGTCTCGATCCGCTCGTGATAGAACAACGCCGTCACCAGATTGCGACGCAAAGCCCGACGCTGATCATAAGAGCGGTTCAGTTTCTTGCCTGCAACGCGGTGCCGCATTTATGCACCTCCACTCTCCTCAACGGGCTCTATCAAGTACCCGCGTTCCCGAAGGCACTCTTTCAATTCGGTCAGCGATTTTTGTCCAAAGTTGCGGATGGTCAACAATGTATCGTCGCCCAGCGTCAGCATTTCCAGCACCTCACCCACGCTGGTGATGCCGGTACGCCTGAGGGCATTGAACACACGGGCGCTCAGTTCGAGTTGCTCGAGCGGGATCTCGTAGACCTCACCGGGAAGCCCCGCCCGCTCCTTGACGGCCTCGGGCTCTTCCAGAGTGAGGCCGGCGACCAGCCGCAGGTGCGCCACCAGGATACGCGCCGATTCCTTGAGCGCATCCAATGGCGACACGCGCCCATCGCTCCAGATCTCCAACGTCAGACGGTCATAGTTGGTCATCTGGCCCACTCGCGCCCGATCCACATCGAAGGCGACGCGGCGAACGGGGCTGAAGATGGCGTCCACAGGCAGGTCACCAATCGGCAGGCGCCCACGCTCATCGGCCCGCAGATAGCCACGACCGCGCTCGACCGTGAACTCGATATCGAGCCGCGTGCCAGGAGTATCCACGGTGAAGAGATAGAGGTCCGGGTTCAGAATCTCGATCTCCGGTGGAGCCTGGATATCGCCAGCGGTCACCGTACCCGCGCCTTTCACCTGGAGCGACATGCGCATGGACTCTTTGCTCTCCATCTTCAGGCGCAGTTGTTTGACTTGCAGGATGAACTGCATCACGTCCTCGCGCACGCCGGGGATGGTAGTGTACTCGTGCGGGACATCGGCGATGCGCACCGAGGTCACCGCTGCACCAGGCAGCGACGAGAGCAACACGCGACGGAGCGCGTTGCCCAGCGTGATGCCAAAGCCGCTCTCCAACGGGCCGATGACGAAACAGCCATACGTCTGAGAAATCGCATCCGTCTCAATTTTGGGCAGGACTTGGACTGACAACTATCGCCTCCTGTGGACGAACGGTTCCACTAGCGCGAGTAGAACTCGACGATCAACTGCTCTTTCAACGGCGTGACGATTTCTTCTCGCGAGGGCACCTTCAACATCCGCGCCGTCAAAGTCTGCACATCCAGGCTCAACCACCCCGGCACTGCATTCCCGTCCAACTGTTCCAGGCGCTCCTTGAAGTATTTGCGCTTACGGCTCCCTTCGCGCACCGCGATGACATCCTGCGGTTTGACGATGTAAGACGGCACGTTCGTGCGCCGGCCGTTGACGACAAAATGGCCGTGTGCGACCAACTGGCGAGCCTGCGCCCGCGAGTCGGCGAACCCCAGCCGGTAAACGACGTTATCCAGCCGGCTCTCCAACATACTGAGCAACGTTTCACCGGTGAGTCCTGAACGGCGGGCCGCTTCACGGAAGTAACGTTGGAATTGGCGTTCCATCACCCCATAGATCCGCCGCGCCTTCTGCTTCTCGCGCAACTGCAGCGAATAGTCAGATGGGCGACGACGGCGAAACTGCGACATGCGGCCGTGAACGCCGGGCGGATAACTTCGCTCGCGCTCAAATGGGCATTTGGGCGACGTGCAACGGGCGCCCTTCAAGAACAGTTTCTCGCCCTCACGGCGGCACAATTTACAGGCCGAACCGATATATCTGGCCATGCTCTCTCTCCTCGATCCTCAACTATACGCGGCGCTTCTTGGGCGGACGGCAGCCGTTATGCGGGATCGGCGTCACGTCGGTGATCGAACGGATCTTCAAGCCCGCAACCTGCAAGGCGCGAATCGCCGCTTCCCGACCGGGGCCGGGCCCCTTGACGAAGACGGCCACCTCGGCCATTCCGTTATCCAGCGCGTCCTTCCCGGCCTTCTGAGCCGCCTGGCGGGCCGCAAAGGGCGTGCTCTTGCGCGCCCCTTTGAAGCCGACAGTCCCAGCACTGGCCCAGTTGAGCACATTCCCCTGCTGATCGGTGATCGTCACGACCGTGTTGTTGAACGAAGCATGGATGTGCGCCTGGCCGCGCGGCACAACCTTCTTGACCCGACGCCCACCCCGGCGCCGACTGACCCGTCGTTCTCCTTCTGCTACTACCATCACTCCTCCAAAAAGCACCCGATGCCGATTACTTCTTCTTGGCTCCACGCCGCCGACCACGCCCAGGCACGGTCTTCTTGGGGCCGCGCTTGGTGCGAGCGTTCGTCCGTGTGCGTTGCCCGCGCACGGGCAGGTTGCGGCGATGGCGCAAGCCGCGATAGCATCCGATGTCAACCAGCCGTCGGATGTTCATCTGCACCTCGCGCCGCAAGTCGCCTTCGACCTGATACTCGCGGTCAATGATCTCGCGCAGCGCGGCGACCTGGGTCTCCGTCAGATCCTTGATCCGCACGTCGGGGTTGATCCCGGCCTTCCGCAGGATCTCATTGCTCCGCTTGCGCCCGATGCCATAGATGTACGTCAGGCCAATCTCGACGCGCTTGTTCCGCGGCAGGTCCACTCCTGCAATACGTGCCATACTTTCCTCCGCTCAGAATTATCCCTGGCGTTGCTTGTGCTTCGGATTATCACAAATCACCCGCACGACTCCGCGTCGCCGGATGATCTTGCACTTCGGACAACGCCGTCTCACTGAAGGCGACACCTTCATCGCACCATACCTCCCATGCTACATCCGCGTCAGAATCTCTGCCTCACTATCAGTGATGGCGATAGTATGCTCAAAATGCGCGGTTAACTTTCCGTCGCACGAAACCACAGTCCAATGATCGGCCAGCGTCTTGACAAAGCGCTCACCAGCCAGCACCATCGGCTCCAGCGCCAGCGTCATCCCCCGGCGCAGGCGCACCCCTTTGCCCGGCTCTCCGAAATTCGGCACCTGCGGCTCCTCATGCATCTTGCGCCCGATGCCGTGACCGGTGTACTCGTGCACGACGTTGTAGCCACGGCGCTCCACGTACGATTGAATCGCGGCCGAGATATCGCCGGAACGGTTACCGGCCCTGGCCGCGGCGATCCCGGCGTAGAGCGCACCCTCGGTCGCCTCTAATAGCCGGCGCGCCTCAGGGCGTATCTCCCCCACCGGCAACGTGGTTGCCGCGTCACCGTGGTAGCCATCCAGGATGGCGCCGACATCTATGCTGATAATGTCCCCTTCCTGCAATACACGCGGGCCGGGAATCCCGTGCACCAGTTCCTCGTTGATCGAAGTGCAGATGTTGGCCGGGAAAGGATGAGCGCCTCCGGGCGGATAGCCGTTGAACGACGGGATGGCATTGTACCCGCGGATGATCGCCCCCGCCAGTTCGTCCAGTTCCGCCGTCGTCACCCCCGGCGCGACCCGTTCCCGCATCCTTTCCAGCACCTCGGCCACGATCCGGCCGGCGCGGCGCATCTTGTCAATCTCGGCTGCCGATTTGACAACGATCACGACTACTTCCCGGCTGCTTCCACAGCCGCTCGCAAGTCGGCCTGCACGTCCTCGATGGATCGCTCGCCATCAATCTCGACCAGCAACTTTTTGGCAAAGTAATAGCCGATGAGCGGCGCGGTCTCCTTGTAGTACGTATACAGCCGGTTGTGTACCGTCTCGGGAGTATCGTCATCCCGTTGATACAACTCGCCGCCGCAGGCGTCGCATACACCTTCGACACGCGGCGGATCGGAGACCAGGTTGTACACGGCTCCGCACTTCCGGCAGGTCCGGCGCGCCGCCAGACGTTTCACAACCTCTTCGTCGCGCACCTGGATCAGCGGCACGATCGCCACGCGCTGCCCGCGTTCCTCCAGCAGGCTGTCCAGCGCATCGGCCTGCTCCAGCGTGCGTGGGAAGCCGTCCAGGATGGCGCCACCCACGCAATCCGGCCGTCCAAGCCGCTCGGCCACCATCCGTATCGTCACATCATCGGGCACGAGCGCACCACGATCCATATAACTCTTCGCCAGCAGGCCCAGTTCCGTCTTGCGGCCCAGATTGTCGCGGAACAGATCGCCGCTCGAAACGTGCGGGATGTCCAACGCCTGGGCCAACACCTTGGCCTGTGTGCCCTTGCCGGCGCCCGGCGAGCCCAACAATACAACAAACCGACCCACGCTCGCTCCTCAAAGTGGGGCAAATGGCCAATTGGCCCTACCTGATAAATCCCTCGTAATGGCGCATCAAGAGTTGGGCTTCCAACTGACGCATCGTATCAATCACCACGCCGACCACGATCAACAGGCCAGAAGAGGTGATGAGCAGTGATGCCTGCCCGCCCCCCATGTTCAGGAGCAAGCCCACGATAAAGGGCAATACTGCAACAGCGCCCAGGAACAAGGCGCCGACCAGCGTGATGCGGCGATAGACCGAGTTGATATAATCGGCCGTCCGCTTACCGGGCCGGATCCCCGGAATAAATCCGCCCTGCCGCTGCAACGCCCCAGGCAAATCCTGTTGCTGCACCATCACATCGGTGTAGAAATAAGTAAACCCTACCACGGTGAGAAAGTACAGCAACCCATACCACACGTTGCGTCCGCTGAAGAAATTCATCACCTTGATGGCAAATTCTGCTACCGACGGGTTGGCACTCCCGGTGAAGAACTGGGCAATCACCGCCGGGAACATCAGGAAAGATTGGCCAAAAATGAGCGGGATCATGCCGGCCGTGTTGACCTTCAATGGAATGTGGGTGCTCCCACCGCCGTACACCTTGATGCCGCGCACGCGCTTGCCGTATTGCACCGGGATGCGCCGTTCCCCCTCCTGCACCACGACGATCACGAACATCGTGACAGCCGTGATGATCAGGAAAATCGCCAAACGCAGCACCGCAGTCCCCGCGCCACCATCG
The DNA here is from genome assembly GCA_034432855.1 of Anaerolineae bacterium. Taxonomy (GTDB): domain Bacteria; phylum Chloroflexota; class Anaerolineae; order B4-G1; family B4-G1; genus DAOUBA01. Next base: position 7,024 of record DAOUBA010000243.1, read on the forward strand.
GTCACTCCCTGGGCCCAGATATCCACGATGTTGCCCGGTATGCCCGCCACGATGCCGCCGAAAATGATCAACGACAACCCATTGCCGATGCCCTGCTCGGTGATCAACTCGCCCAGCCAGATGGCGAACATCGTGCCCGCCGTCATCGCCACGAGCACCGTAATCGTGGGCAGAATGTTCTCCGGCTCGGAGAACCCAAAGTTAGGCAGAACGGGCCGGGCGCCCGAGTTGAAGGCCTGGGCCTGCCCAAATGCATTCAACGCCGCCAACGGCACGGTGATGTAGTACGACCACTGGTTGATCTTGCGACGGCCCGCCTCTCCTTCCTCGGACAGTTTCTGCAAGCGCGGAATGACAGGGATCAACAACTGAAAAATGATCGTCGCGGTAATGTAGGGATACACCCCGTTCGCCATGACCGAAAAGTTGGCGATTGCCCCGCCGGACAGCACGTTCAGCAGATTCAGGAACTGGCCGGCGCCGGTGGTACTCGTCAGCACTTCATTGAGCGCAGCCCGATCCACCCCCGGCACCGGGACATGTGCGGCCAACCGGAAGACGACAAGGATCAGCAGCGTATACAATATCCTGCGCCGCAGATCGGGCAACGTCATGGCATTCCGCAGGGCCTGTATCATCCTCTCCCCCTAAACCATTCGCTACTGTCCTGACTATCCGTTACTGTCCTGCAATCCGCGTTCCTACCGCGTCCGGTAACCACCCCGCTCCCAGGGCAATTCCTCGACCGTACCTCCGGCCGCCTCGATCTTGGCGCGGGCACTGGCCGAGAAACGGTGCGCCTGCACCTTGAGCGGCGTATCCAACTCACCACGTCCCAGGATCACGACCAACTCGTCTGCCCCTTTGATGATCCCCGCCTCGGCCAACGTCTCGGGGTTGACTGTGGCCCCTCTGCGGAAATCCGTCAGCCGCTCCAGGTTGACGGGCGTGAAGTGCACGCGCCACGGATCGCGGAACCCCACACCTCGCGCAAACGGGAGTTTGCGCACCAGTGGCAACTGGCCGCCCTCGAAATAGGGCCGCACGCCGCCACCGCTGCGGGCATTCTGGCCCTTGGTGCCACGCCCGGCCGTCTTGCCCTGGCCGGCGGCAATCCCGCGCCCCACGCGCTTATTCTTTTTCGTCGCGCCCTTCGCGGGCTTCAAATCGTGTAACTTCACAGGCACACCCCCAACCAACAAACAAACCAACTAACTAACCAACTAACCAACCAACAAACTACACTTCCTCCACCCTCACCAGGTGGCCCACCTTGGCGATCATACCCCGGATGACCGGCGTATCCTTCTGCTCCACCGTCTGGTGCATCCGCCGCAGACCCAGGGCTCGCACCGTGCGCTTCTGATCCGCTGGCGACCCAATCGGGCTCTTCGTCAACGTAATATGGAGCATCTTCTGGGCCTTCTTGCTCCTCCGCCCCCCTGCTCCTCTGCTCCCCTGCCCCGTCATCGCCCTCGCCTCCAGAATGGCATCACGCGAGCCTCGGGCACGCCACGCTCGCGAGCCACAGCATCCACCTGGCGCAACTGCCGCAACCCGTCCATTGTCGCCATCACCACGTTAAGCATGTTGGAACTACCCTGAGACTTGGTCAGCACATCATGTATGCCGGCGGCCTCCAAAACAGCGCGCACGCCGCCTGCGGCGATCACGCCCGTTCCCGGTGTGGCCGGCTTGAGCAATACCTTCGCGCCGCCGCAGCGCCCGATCACCTCGTGCGGGATCGTAGTGGCTACAAGTGCCACAGGCGCCATATTGCGTCGCGCCCGTTCGGTCGCCTTGCGGATCGCGTCGGGCACGCCCCGCGCCTTGCCGATCCCGACCCCGACCTGACCGCGGTTATCGCCGACGACGGCCACCACGCGGAAATTGAAGTGGCGGCCGCCCTTCACGACCTTGGCGACCCTCGTGATGTCCACGATGCGCTCGTCCAGTTCCTCGCGTCGTTCCCCAAAGACCTCGCGGTCGCGCACGTCCTCTATGCTCATGCCGCCTCCGTTGCGCCTCAGAACTCCAAACCGCCCTCACGGGCTGCGTCTGCCAGGGCCTTCACCCGGCCCTGATACTTGTACCCACCCCGATCAAAGACCACTTTCTTGATACCCTGGCGCAATGCCCGCTCCGCCAACACCTTACCTACCAGGCGCGCCTGCTCCGTCTTCCTCAACCCCTTGAGTTGTGCCTCCACCTCCGGTTCAATGGTCGAAACAGCAACGATGGTGTGCCCGCGGCTATCGTCAATCACCTGGGCATAGATATGGTTCAGGCTGCGAAAGACGTTCAAGCGCGGTCGTTCCGGCGTCCCCACTACGCGCTTGCGCACATGCTTGTGCCGTCGCAGACGGGCTACTCGACGATCAATCTCCGGCATGTCTCGAATCTCCTAACAGTCTCCAATCATCCAACCTTACCGGTCTTGCCGGCCTTGCGGCGCACGTGCTCACCGACGTAACGGATGCCCTTTCCCTTGTAGGGCTCTGGAGGCCGCCAGGCACGGATCTCGGCCGCCACCCGCCCGACCAGTTCCTTGTCAATCCCGGACACCGTGATGATCTTGGTGCGCGGATCCACGTCGAACTTGATCCCCTGGGGCGGTGCGATGCGCACCGGATGAGAGAAACCCAACTGCAGCGACAGGCTATCACCCTGCATCTCTACCCGGTATCCCACCCCCTGCACTTCCAACTGCTTCTGGTAGCCCTGCGTCACGCCGACTACCATACTGTTCAACAATGCCCGCGTCAGCCCGTGCAACGCCCGGTGATGTCGCTGATCGGTCGGACGGCGCACCACCAACTGACCATCCTCCACCTTGATCTCCATATCGCGGTGAAACCTGCTCGACAGGTTGCCCTTGGGGCCCGTCACTGTCACCAGATTCCCTTGAATATCAACCCTCACCCCGGCGGGGAGAGGGATGGGCATACGACCAACCCGTGACACGTTCTTACCTCCCTCAAGCATCCGGCCCACTCACGCCAGGCCTACCACACGTAGCATAACACTTCGCCACCCACACCCAGGCGACGGGCTTGCTGTCCGGTCAACACGCCCTTGGGTGTCGAGAGGATGGCGATTCCCATACCACTGCGCACCCACGGGATCTCGGAGGCGCGTACATAGACGCGACGGCCCGGCTTACTCACCCGCCTCAGTCCCGTAATCACTGGCGAACGGTTCTTTCTGTCGCCCACGTACTTGAGTTTGACGATCAATTGCGGCTGTGGGCGATCGTTCGTCACGCGATAGTCCTCGATGTAGCCCTCTTCCTTCAAGATCTTGGTAATCGCCACCTTGATCTTGGATGATGGGACGCTTACCGTCTTCTGCCTCACTGCCTGGGCATTGTGGATGCGAGCCAACATATCGGCTATGGGATCGGATGTCGTCATCAATAGAACCTCGTTCTTACTACGCGCTCACCAACTCGACTTCACCACGCCGGGGATCTCTCCCCTCAGGGCCATTTCCCGGAAGCAGATGCGACACAGAGCGAAACGCCGCATGTAGCCGCGCGGCCGACCGCAGATCCTACAGCGGTTGCGCACCTGCGTCTTGTACTTGCGTCGCGTCTCTCGAATCGGCATACTCGTCTTTGCCATACTGGCCTCTCCAATCCAGGTTACTGCCCCCGGCGGCGGAACGGCATTCCCAACAACTCTAACAACCGCCGCCCTTCCTCATCCGTGCGGGCCGTGGTCACGAAACAGACCTCGAACCCCCGTATCTTGTCGATCGAGTCGTAGGGAATCTCCAGGAATATCAACTGCTCGCGCAATCCCAACGTGAAATTGCCATGCCCGTCGAACGTATCCGGGACACCGCGAAAGTCGCGCTGGCGCGGCAACGCCACGTTGCACAGCCGATCCAAGAAAGCCCACATCCGCTCACCGCGCAGCGTCACCTTGACACCAATGGGACGGCCTTCGCGCAACTTGAAGCCGGCGATGGACTTGCGCGCCCGGGTGATTACGGGCTTCTGCCCGGTGATCGTCGCAATGTCCTGCGCCGCGTGATCCAGCGCCTTGGGATTGTCCAACGCCTCGCCCACACCCACGTTGATCACGATCTTTCGCAGGCGCGGGGCCTCCATGATGTTCCGGTAGCCGAACTCTTTCATGAGCGCGGGCCGGACCTCTTCAAAGTATATCTTCTGCAAGCGTTGCATCCGTCCGCCTTCCCAATCAACCTAACAAACTAACCAACAAACTAACAAACTAACCAACAAACTAACAAACTAACCAACTAACAAACTGACCAACTAATCAATCACCTCACCGCACTTTTTGCACACGCGCGCTTTACCGCCGTCCTCCTGACGGATGAATCCCACGCGCGCACGCTGATTGCAGTGCGGACACACCAGCATCACGTTGGAGATGTGAATCGGAGCCTCGAACTCGATGACGCCCGGCTGCACCTGGCTGCGTCCGGCGCGGACGGGACGCTGGTGCTTCTTGACGATGTTGACCCCGGAGACGACGACACGCTCTCCCCTGGATGTCTCCCGCTGCACCGTGCCACGCACACGCAGGTCGTCGCCGGCAATGACCTCTACAGTGTCTCCCTTCTTGATTCGATTGCCCACTACAGTACTCCTATCAACCCCGCCGTTTGTTCCGTAGCGCGATTTCCCAATCGCGTATATTCTACAGCACCTCAGGGGCCAACGAGACGATCTTCATAAAGCCCTTCTCGCGCAACTCGCGGGCCACCGGGCCAAAGATACGCGTCCCCTTGGGATTCCTGGTCTCCCCATCCAGGATCACCGCAGCATTATCGTCGAAGCGGATGGAGGAACCGTCGGGACGGCCATATTCCTTCACCGTGCGCACGATGACCGCGCGCACGATCTCTCCCTTTTTCACCTGCGCCGTCGGTGTGGCCTGCTTCACAGTCGCCACGACGGTATCGCCCACCCGGCCATAGCGCCGTCTGGAGCCACCCATGATGTGGATGACAAGGAGTTCGCGTGCGCCGGTATTGTCTGCCACCCGCAGGCGACTTTCCTGCTGGATCATGCCTCGACCTCCGCCACGACTTCCGCGTGCTTCAGGATCTCTTCCACCGTCCAGCGCTTCTCGCGGCTCAGCGGGCGGGATTCGAGGATGCGCACCAGGTCACCAACACGGCAGGTGTTCCCCTCATCGTGAGCCTTGTATTTCTTCGTCTTGCGCACCACTTTGCCATATCGCGCATGGCGTGCCATACTCTCGACCTGCACAACTACCGTCTTGTCCATCTTGTCGCTCACCACGCGACCCGTCAATCGCTTACGCCGCCCCTTCACCGTGCACTACCTCCTCGATCAACTCGCGCTCGCGCAGGATCGTCTTGATTTTGGCGATGTCACGCTTCACCGCCTTGATGCGCGTCGTATCCTCCAAACGACCCGAGGCTTTCCGCTGACGCAGCGCATAGAGTTCCCGGCTGGACTCCTCCAGGTGCCGTTGCAATTCCTCCGTAGACAAGGTGCGCATCTCGCGTGCCTGCATGGGCCGCTACCCCCTTCCAGTGGTCTCTTCGCGCGTCACGAACTGGCACTTGATGGGCAACTTGTGGGAAGCCAGACGCATCGCCTCACGCGCCACGTCTTCGGGCACGCCGCCCAATTCGAACATAATGCGGCCCGGCCTGACCACGGCCACGTAATGATCCACCGTGCCCTTGCCCTTACCCATCCGCGTCTCGGCTGGCTTGGCCGTGACCGGTTTGTCGGGAAAGATGCGGATCCAATACTTCCCGCGCCGCCGCACGAAACGCACGATCGCGCGCCGCGCAGCCTCGATCTGCCGTGCGGTAATCCACGCCGGCTCAAGAGCCTGCAGCCCGAACTCGCCGAACGAGATCTCGGTCCCGCGCGATTCCTTGCCCTTCAGCCGACCACGCATCTGCTTGCGATACTTTGCCCGCTTTGGCTGCAACATCGTCTCGTTCTCCCCTGAACTACCGTCGTAAGAGGCGACTCCGACGCCAGAGTCCTCCTCTGAACGATCACACTACGAAAGGCTGTTCCTCCTGCGCCTTGGCCTCGGGCAACACCTCGCCCTTGTAGATCCACACTTTCACCCCGATACGGCCATAGGTCGTGAGCGCCTCATCCTGGGCATAGTCAATGTCGGCGCGCAGGGTGTGTAAAGGCACCCGGCCATCGCGCTGCCACTCCTGGCGGGCCATCTCGGCACCGGCCAGGCGACCCTTGCACATGATCTTGACCCCTTGGGCGCCAGCACGCATCGCCGCCTGGACCGCGCGCTTCATAGCCCGTCCGTGGGAGATGCGCCGCTCCAGTTGCATCACGATGTTTTCGGCCACCAACTTGGCATCCAGTTCGGGTTGCGCCAACTCCTGCACGTCCACGTTGACGTGTTTGCCGGTCAGGTCCTCCAGTTCCTTGCGCAGCACCTTGACCGCGGCGCCCTTACGCCCGATGAGGATGCCCGGCCGCGCCGTCCAGATCGTCACCGCGATCTGATTGGGGGAACGCTCGATGTCCACGTGAGAGATACCAGCCTGCTCCCCGATACTCTGGATATAGCGGCGGATCTTGATGTCCTCGTGCAACAGGTCGGCGTAGCGGTTGTCCTCAGCATACCAGCGCGCCTTCCAATCGCGGATCACTCCGAGCCTGAAACCGTAGGGATGAACTTTGCGTCCCAACCGACTCCTCCTCAAAACCGCGCCCACAAGAGGCTATGCTACGCCTCTGCAGGCCTTTCTGCGAGCACCACCGTGATGTGCGAAGAACGCTTGCGGATCGGTCGCCAGCGGCCACGCCCACCGAAGCGCCGCCTCCAACCCTTTCCCGGCATCTCGCCCGGCCCTTCGTCGGCCACGATGCGGGCTACGTACAACTCGCCGCGCGGGATCTCGAAATTCTGTTCCGCGTTGGCAATAGCAGAACGGATCAGTTTTGCGACCGGGCGCGCCGCCGCGTGTGGCAGGAACTGCAAGACCTCCAACGCCTCGTCGGCGTCCAGACCACGCACCTGGTCAATCACCCGTCGAACCTTCTGCGCTGTGATCGGCACATGCCTTGCCCGGGCCAGCACTTCCGTCATCTCCCCACTCCTTATTGTTGTACCTTGCCCTTCTTCTCTTTCGCGATGTGGCCTCGGAAAGTACGGGTCGGGGCAAACTCACCCAACTTGTGCCCCACCATGTCCTCCGTGATGTAGATCGGCACGTGCCGTCGGCCATCGTGAACCGCGATCGTATGCCCGATCATGTGCGGAAAGATCGTCGAAGCGCGCGACCAAGTGCGTACCAGCCGCTTCTCCCCCATCTGGTTCAGCCGCTCGATCTTGCGCAGCAACTTGGGGTCCACGTATGGTATCGGTCTCTTCAAAGGCGAACGTGACATATCTCACCTCGAATCCGCGATCTCGAATCCATTTTACCGCCGCTGCTTGCCGCGCCGGCGCACGATGTACTTATCGGTCATCTTGTTGCGCCGCGTCTTCTTGCCCAGCGTCGGCTTACCCCAGGGCGACTTGGGGCCAGGCATGCCGATCGGCGAACGGCCCTCGCCACCACCATGAGGGTGGTCGCGCGGCGTCATCGCCGAGCCGCGCACGGTGGGACGCCAGCCCAGCCAACGTTTGCGGCCCGCCTTGCCCAGTTTGACGTTGCCGTGATCCACGTTACCCACCTGCCCGACGGTCGCCATACACTCCTTGCGCACCCGCCTGATCTCGCCGCTGGGGAGGCGCAAGGTCACGTACAGCCCTTCCCGCGCCAGGACCTGCGCCGAAGTCCCCGCCGAGCGCACCAATTGGCCGCCGCGCCCGACGGACAACTCGACGTTGTGCACCAGCGTACCCGGCGGGATGCGCTCCAACGGCAGGGCATTTCCTACGCGCACTTCGGCCTCCGGGCCGCTCATGACCGTATCGCCCACCTGCAAGCCCAACGGCGCAATGATGTAGCGTTTCTCGCCGTCACCGTAGGTCAACAGCGCAATGCGCGCCGAACGGTTGGGATCGTACTCGATACTGCTTACCCGCGCCGGGACGCCGATCTTGTCGCGCTTGAAGTCAATGATCCGGTACTGCCGCTTGTGCCCGCCACCGCGATGGCGCACCGTGATACGGCCCTGCACATTGCGACCCGCCTGCTTGCGCAATGGGCGCACCAGACTGCGCTCCGGCTCCTGACGCGTGATCTCGTCGAACGTCAAGCCTGTCATTCCACGCCGACCGGGCGAGGTCGGCTTGTACGTCTTGATCGCCATCCCTAAACCCCTTCGAACAACTCCAGCCGCTGGCCCGCTGCCAGGGTGACTATGGCCTTTCTCCACTGCGGCGCGCGCACGATCCCGCGACGTCCGCGTCGTCTGGTGATCTTGGCCGGCATGTTCATCACGTTGACCGCCTCGACGTCTACCCCAAAGACGGACTCGACGGCCCGCTTCACGTCAATTTTGTTTGCTCGCCGGTCTACGATAAAGGCGTACTGGCGCAACTCGCCGGCCTGATAGCGCGTCTTTTCCGTATCAATCGGTCGGATGAGCACCTTGTAGGGATCCATCGTTCACCTACCCCAAAATACGCTCAATTACCTGCAATGCCCCTAGCGGCATCAACACCTGGTCGCACCCCAGCAAATCGCGGACGTTCAGATAACTGGCACGCAACGTCTTTACCCGGGGCAGGTTACGCGCCGACTTTTCGACTACCTCGTCGCGTTCTGGCAGCAAGATCAGCACGCGTTGTTCCAGGCCGAGATTGCTCAGCACCTTCTCCATCTCCCCGGTTTTGGGAGTTTCCAGCTCCAACGCATCCACGACGACGACCTGCTTCTCCGCCGCCTTGGCCGATAAGGCCGAACGCACTGCCGCGCGCCGCATCTTGCGTGGCATATTCTTGGTGTACCGGCGCGGTTGCGGCCCGTGGGCGATCCCGCCGCCGACGAACAGGTTGGCATTGCGGCTCCCGTGGCGCGCCCGCCCGGTATGCTTCTGCCGATACCACTTGGCCTTGGTACGGTTCACTTCACCGCGCGTCTTGGTCTTGTGCGTGCCCAGACGTGCGTTTGCCTGCTGCCGCACCAGCGCCTGATGCATGAGCGGCACGTTGACCGGCACCTCAAAGACGTTGGGATGCAATTCGACCTCGCCGATCTTTTTCCCTTTGGTGTTGTACAACGGAACAACCATGATATTCCTCACTCGCCCCGCTGTTTCGCCAACTCACCAGACTTGCGTGCCTGTTTGATCATCACCAACCCGCCGTTGGCCCCCGGCACGCTACCACGCACCGCGAGCAGGTTGCGCTCCGCATCCACCAATTCCACCTGCAGGTTCTGGGCCGATACGCGCGCATTACCCATGCGACCGGCCATGCGCTGTCCCTTCCAGATGTGTCCCGGGCTACTGGTCGCGCCGATGGAGCCTGCCCGGCGTTGCCGGTCCGACTGGCCGTGCGTCTTGGGCCCACCCTTGAAGTGATGCCGTTTGACCAGGCCGGCGAACCCACGCCCCTTCGAGACGCCGATGACGTCCACGCGATCACCCACTTCAAAGACATCCACCAGGATACGGTCCCCCTTGGTGGCCGTCTCACCCTTGCGCAGGCGAAACTCGCGCAGGTGGCGTAGCATGGGCAACTCGTTGCGCTTCAGGTGTCCTTTCTCGCCGCCGCTCAACCGCCGTGGCTCCACCTCCTCAAAGCCCAATTGGACGGCGTCGTAGCCATCCCGTTCACGTGTCTTGACCTGAATCACGTAGCAGGGGCCGGCCTCGATGACCGTCACCGGGACGGCCTCGCCGCTCTCGGTGAATATCTGTGTCATTCCAACCTTTTTGCCGATGATCGCTTTCACACGAACACCCCTCATCGAAATGACGTGCCGAAAAATAGGGGCAACGCATTCTCACCATCCTGCTGGTGAAGGCGCCGCCTGTGGAATACGTCGCCCCTACAGTTTGATTTCGATGTCTACGCCAGCGGGCAGATTCAACCGCATCAAGGAATCAATGGTCTTATTGTCTGGCTCGATGACATCGATCAGCCGCTTGTGCGTGCGGATCTCGAAATGCTCGTGTGAGTCCTTATCTATGAACGTCGAGCGCCGCACAGTGAAGCGTTCGATCTTGGTTGGCAGGGGTACGGGTCCTATCACCGTCGCGCCTGACCGCTCCGCGGTCTCGACGATACGCTTGGCCGACTCGTCGAGCACGCGATGATCGTACGCCTTCAAGCGGATGCGGATCTTCTGCTTGGCCATACCACTACCTAGTCCAGAATCTTGGTCACGACACCCGCACCGACGGTCAGACCGCCTTCACGGATGGCGAAACGGAAGCCCTCCTCGACGGCAACCGGCTCGATCAGTTTGACTTCCAGGTTGACGTTGTCGCCAGGCATCACCATCTCGACCCCTTCCGGCAGGGTGATCTCGCCGGTCACGTCCATCGTGCGGATGTAGAACTGCGGGCGGTAGCCGCTGAAGAACGCCTTGTGACGACCGCCTTCTTCCTTCTGCAGCACGTACACCTCACTCATAAAGTGCTTGTGCGGCTTGATGGTGCCGGGGATGGCGACGACCTGACCGCGCTCCACCTCGTCGCGATCCACGCCACGCAGCAGCAGTCCAGCGTTGTCGCCCGCCACGACCTTATCCAGCGTCTTGTGGAACATTTCCATCGAGGTCACCACGGTACGGCGCGGTTCCTCGCGCAACCCCACGATCTCGACCTCGGTCATGGGCAGCAACGTACCGCGCTCCACGCGGCCGGTAACGACCGTGCCACGGCCCTTGATCGAAAAGACATCCTCGATGGGCATCAGGAACGGCTTGTCCTCGTCGCGCACGGGAGTAGGAATGTACTCGTCAATCACGCGCATCAGTTCCCAGATGCACTTGTACTCCGGCGCGTCCAGGTCGGTGCTCGTGCTGGTCAGCGCCTGCAGCGCGCTACCCCGCACGATGGGCGTCTCGTCACCCGGGAAGCCGTAGCCGTCGAGCAATTCGCGCAACTCCAACTCGACCAGTTCGAGCAACTCCGGGTCGTCCATCAGGTCCACCTTGTTCAGGAAGACGACGATGGCCGGCACGTTCACCTGGCGGGCCAGGAGCACGTGTTCGCGCGTCTGCGGCATCGGGCCATCCGCAGCGGAAACGACCAGGATGGCACCATCCATCTGCGCCGCCCCGGTGATCATGTTCTTGATATAGTCACGGTGGCCGGGGCAGTCAATGTGGGCATAGTGCCGCTTGTCCGTCTCATACTCGACGTGCGCGATGGCCACGGTCAGAATCTTGGTCGCGTCACGACGGAACATCTTCGCGTCTGCTTTCGCCACCTCGTCGTATGACTGGTACTGGGCATGCCCCTTCATGGCAAGCACCTTGGTGATGGCTGCCGTGAGGGTGGTCTTGCCATGGTCAATGTGACCGATGGTGCCCACGTTGATATGAGGCTTTACACGTTCGTATACTTCCTTTGACATTTCTCGCTCCTTTCGGATGATATGACGCTCTTGACTTTACCAATCTCCGCCAGAGATAATGGCGTTCATCCGCTGTTGATCAACCTGCGCGTAATGGTGAAACTCCATCGTAAAGGTGCCTCGTCCCTGCGTCAGACTGCGCAGGTCGGTGGCATATCCGAACATCTTTGCCAACGGGACAAAAGCCCGGATTGCCTGCACTCCACCCGCCCGCGAGGCCATCTCGCGGATCTCGGCCCCACGGGCGTTCAAATCCCCGGTCACCTCGCCGGTATAGGCCTCCGGCACAACGACCTCCAGGTCCATCACCGGCTCCAACAAAACCGGCCCGGCCTTCTCCACGGCCTGGTTGAAGGCCAGCGTGCCCGCCGCCTTGAAAGCCAGTTCCGAGGACGTCTCCTCATCCACCTCCGCCCTGAGCAAACGGGCTTTCACGTCTACCAGCCGGTAACCGGCCAGCACACCGCTCTCCATCGCCTCGCGGCAGCCTCGCTCGACCGCCTCGACCCACACCGACTGTATGCGTCGGTCGTCGGTGTCGTCTTCGAAGACGAAACCTGCTCCGCTGGGCAGAGGCTCTACCGCCAGCCAGACGTGGCCGAAATGCATCCGCCCACCTGTCTGCCGCTCGAAGAGCCCCTCGCCTTCCGCGCTTCGCGTGATCGTCTCGCGGTAACTGACTCGCGGGCGGCTCACCCGCCCCGCCACGCCGAACTCGCGCAACAGCCGGTCGGTCAGAATCTCCAGGTGCAACTCTCCCATCCCGGAGATAAGCGTCTGGCCGGTGTTCTCGTCAACCCGCACCACGAAAGTGGGGTCTTCCTCGGCCAATCGGCGCAGCCCCTCGTCCAGCCGCTCCTGGTCAGCAGCCGTTCTGGGCTCAATCGCCACCGAGATGACCGGCTCCGGGAAGGAGATTGCCTCCAGGACAATGGGCCCATTGGGCGCACACAGCGTCTCGCCGGTGAAAGTGTCTTTCAGCCCCACCGTCGCCCCGATATCGCCTGCGCTCAACTCCTGAACCTCTTCCCGGCGGTCGGCGAACATACGCAGCAACTTGCCGATGCGCTCCTTGCTGCGTTTGGTGGCGTTGATCACGCCCGACCCGACCTTCACCTTCCCAGAGTAGACCCGGAGATAGGCCAGTCGGCCCACGTAGGGGTCGCTGGCGATCTTGAAGACCAGAGCCGCCAGCGGCGCATTGGGATCGGCCAGGCGAGTCTCCGTCTTCTTGGTGTACGGGTTGATCCCTTCCACCGGCGGGATATCCAATGGCGATGGCAGATAATCCACCACTGCATCGAGCAGGGGCTGGATACCCTTGTTCCGCAACGCCGAGCCGCACAAGACGGGATACAAGCGCCCGGCAATCGTTGCTCGCCGCAAAGCCTGGCGTAACTGCGCCGCCGTGATCTCCTGCTCATCCAGGTAGAGCGCCATCAGCCCATCATCGGTCTCGACGATCTGCTCGAGAGCGCGTTCGCGCGCCTGGCATGCCGTATCCACCAACTCGGGCGGGATCTCTACGACCTCGGGCGATGTTCCCAACTCGTCCGTCCACACGATGGCCTGCATCTCCAGCAGATCGATCACCCCACGGAAAGCAGACTCGCTGCCGATGGGCCACTGCACGGTGACGGCGTCGGGAGAAAGACGCTCACGGATCGTTTCGACGGCGTGGGCAAAGTCGGCGCCCAATTTATCCATCTTGTTAACGAAGGCGACAAGCGGCACGCCGAACCCCTGTGCCTGTCGCCATACCGTCTCCGACTGCGGCTCCACGCCGGCCACCCCGTCGAAGACGACGATACCGCCATCCAGGACACGCAGGCTGCGTTGCACCTCGGCAGTGAAGTCAATGTGTCCCGGAGTATCCACGATGTTAATCTGATGATCACGCCAGAAGCAGGTCACCGCCGCCGCAGTGATCGTGATCCCACGCTCCCGCTCCTGGATCATCCAGTCCGTGACCGTCGTCCCTTCGTCCACGTTCCCCATGCGATGGGTGCGACCGGTGTAGAAGAGGATGCGCTCCGTCGTCGTCGTCTTGCCCGCGTCAATGTGGGCAATGATGCCGATATTGCGAATGCGACTAAGCGGGTTCTGCGTGACCATGGCGACGTAAAACGTAAACCGTAAAGCGTAAGACGTAATTACGCATACGTTTTACGCATTACGTACTACCACCGATAGTGCGCGAAGGCCCGGTTGGCCTCGGCCATCCTGTGCGTGTCTTCCTTCCTCTTGAACGCTGCTCCGGTCTCACGCACAGCATCCAACAGTTCGGAGGCCAGTTTTTCGGCCATTGACTTACCCGGGCGGCTTCTCGCCGCTGCCAGTATCCAGCGTATCGCCAGACTCACCTGGCGATCCGGCGGCACCTCCAACGGAATCTGGTACGTGGACCCACCCACGCGGCGTGGTTTGACCTCCAGTACCGGAGAGACGTTCTTCAACGCCTGTTCGAGCACTTCCAGCGGAGGCCGCTTTGCCTGCTCGGCCACGATATCCAGCGTCTCGTACACAATGCGCTCGGCGAGGCTCTTCTTGCCCTTCTTCATGATCTTGTTAATGAACTGGGCCACTATGACGCTCTGGTAACGCACGTCAGGTGCGATCTGTCGCTTGGGCGGACGATACCGTCTGGGCATACCTCACCTGCCTTTAACTCTTGGGACGCTTGGTGCCATACTGTGAACGTTGTTGTTTGCGGCCCTCTACGCCTGTGGCGTCAATCGCTCCTCGTATGACGTGATAGCGCACGCCGGGCAGGTCCCTCACGCGGCCACCGCGCACCAGCACCACCGAGTGCTCCTGCAACGTATGCCCCTCGCCGGGGATGTAAGCGGTGACCTCGATCCCGTTCGACAGGCGCACGCGGGCGATCTTGCGCAACGCCGAGTTCGGCTTCTTGGGCGTCATTGTGCGCACCTGTGTGCAGACGCCGCGCTTCTGCGGCGCACCCTTGGGCTGCTGATAGCGCTTCTGCTTCATGGAGTTGAAGCGGTATTGCAGCGCCGGTGCTTTGGACTTGTGCGTCTTGGGCTTTCTGCCCTTGCGAATCAACTGATTGATGGTGGGCACCTTATCCTCCCCCAAAGTCAGTAAAGAAGGCCATCCACCCGTACGATGGCCTCCTTTACTCACACGATAATCCCATAATGTCAACCGGCAGCAGGGTCTCTGGCTGCTGCATTAGCGAATACTTATTTTACCACGAAATCACCAAAAGTCAAATTCACGCCAAGGGCATTCATTTGCGCTCCTGCTGCCCCAGACTAAGCAGGCCCAGGCCCAATCTGGGCACTTTGGATTTTTCTTCGTCCCGGCCAAAGTGCAGCACCTCGCCGTCCTGGGTGATCGCCTCGACAGCCAGACCGAGACTCTGTAATTCCTTGACCAAAACCTTGAACGAGGCCGGCACCCCCGGTTCCTGAACAGGCTCCCCCTTGACGATGGCCTCGTAGGTCTTGACGCGCCCCTGCACGTCATCGGATTTGATGGTGAGCATCTCCTGGAGCGCGTGGGCAGCACCATACGCTTCCAGCGCCCATACCTCCATCTCGCCGAAGCGCTGGCCGCCGAACTGCGCCTTACCACCCAGTGGCTGCTGCGTCACCAGGCTGTAGGGCCCGGTGGAGCGCGCGTGCACTTTATCCTCGACCAGGTGAGCCAGTTTCATCATATAGATCATCCCTACCGTTACCGGCTGATCGAATGGCTCACCCGTCTTGCCGTCGTAGAGGATCATCTTGCCCAGGATCGGCAACGGGTCTCTGGTCTCTGCGCTAACCTGGAATGCCAACGCCTCGACAGCCTCGTCGTCCAGGTCTGCCACCTCCCGACCACGATCTTCCAGCCAGACACGCAGGCAGGCGATCCTTGCCCGCCGATCTACCGGGGCGCGCTCCGCCAACGAGCGCGGGTCATCTTCGAAGGAAAGCAACTCGTCCGGTTCGTAGCCCCGCTCGCGCAGCCACTCACGCAACACCGCACGCCGAGCGTAGACGTACTCGGTCGCCAGCCGGTCCCCATCGTACCCCTTCTCCGCGAGCCAGGCGACGATATACAGCCGGCGCGCCTCTTCGTCATCCCACAGCGTCTCCAGGGGATACTCCTGCGCCTTCAGCCAGGCCCAGGCGCGCTCGGCGATCTCGTCCCAGGCACGGTCAATAAGCCAGGCACGCCCCAACTCCGCCTCGATCTGAGACTCGTTGGCGCCATCAAAGACCGGCGTGATGGCCCGAAAGCCCAGCCGATGGGCCACCCATCCCATGTGGGTTTCGAGAATCTGGCCGATGTTCATACGGCCCGGCACACCCAACGGGTTCAGGATCAGGTCAACCGGTGTGCCATCGGGCAGGAAGGGCATATCCTCGACGGGCACGACGGCGGAGATGACCCCCTTGTTTCCGTGACGGCCCGCCATCTTGTCGCCCTCGGTGATCTTGCGTGTCTGGGCTACGCTGGCGCGCACCATTTTTTCGACTCCGGCCTTGAGATCGCGATGCTCCTCTCGATCAAAGACCTTGACATCCACGACCTTACCGCGCTCGCCGTGAGGCAAACGCAGGCTCGAGTCCTTGACCTCGCGGGACTTTTCGCCAAAGATAGCACGCAACAATTTCTCTTCGGGGCTCAGTTCCTTCTCGCCCTTGGGCGTGATCTTGCCCACCAGGATATCAAGAGGCCCGACTTCCGCCCCGATGCGGATGATGCCATCCTCGTCCAGGTTCTTCAATGCTTCATCGCCCACGTTGGGAATGTCACGGGTGATCTCCTCCGGGCCGAGTTTGGTGTCGCGCGCCTCGACCTCGTGCTTTTCGATGTGCACAGAGGTGAACTTGTCCTCGCGCACCAGCCGTTCGCTGATAAGAATGGCATCCTCAAAATTCCCGCCCTCCCAGGACATGAAAGCGCACAGCACGTTCTGTCCCAGTGCGAGTTCCCCGCCGTCGGTCGAGGAACTGTCGGCCAGCACGTCACCCTTGCGCACTTTCTGCCCTTTGACGACAATCGGGCGCTGGTCAATGCATGTGCTCTGGTTGGAACGCTGGTACTTGCGCAACAGATACGTGTGCGAGCCCTTCTTGTGACGCACGACGATCTTGTCACCCGTAACGGAGACGACCTCGCCATCCTCTTCCGCCAGCACGACTTGCCCGGAATCGAGAGCAGCACGCCACTCCATGCCGGTAGCCACGAGCGGCGCCTCGGGCTGGATGAGCGGGACGGTCTGGCGCTGCATGTTGGAACCCATCAACGCGCGGTTGGCGTCGTCGTGTTCCAGGAAGGGGATCAAAGATGCCGAGATACCCACAATCTGGCACGGGGCCACGTCAATATATTCGATTCTTTCCGGCGGAGCAAACAGGAACTTGTCGGCGAAACGAGCGGATATGCGTGTGTCTACAAAATGGCCCTTCTCGTCTAACCGGGCATTGGCCTGGGCAATGGTATAAAGGTCCTCCTTATCCGCCGACAGGTACTCCAATTCGTTACTCACCGTCGGCACAACAGGGATCTTTTCGCTGAGGCCCAGTTTGGCTATCCGCTCGGCCAACTTGGGTGTTACTTCAGTGCCGGCCTCTGCCACTACCTTGCCGTTCTTGGGATCCACCACGTTTTCTCTGAGCGTATGGCCCACCAACGCCTCGGCAGTGGGCTCTACGGCCTGGATCACCTTCCGATAGGGGGTCTCGACAAAGCCAAGGGAATTGACGCGCGCGTGGGTTGCCAGACGGCCGATCAGGCCAATGTTCGGGCCCTCGGGCGTCTCGATGGGGCAGATGCGGCCATAGTGGCTGTAATGCACGTCGCGCACGTCGAACCCGGCGCGCTCGCGGCGCAGGCCCCCAGGGCCTAATGCCGAAAGCGTACGCTTATGGGTCAGTTCCGCCAGGGGGTTGGTCTGCTCCATGAACTGCGAGAGTTGGCTGGAGCCGAAGAACTCGCGGATGGCGGCGACGACCGGGCGGATGTTGATCAGATTGACAGGGGTGAGCGCCTCAGCCTCGCGGATGGACATGCGCTCGACAACCACCCGTTCCATGCGGCGTAGGCCGATGCGTAACTTGTTTTGGACAAGTTCACCGACCGTCTTGACGCGACGGTTGCCCAGGTGGTCAATGTCGTCGGCGTCCACGATGCCGTTATTGATACGGATCATGCGCTCCACCAGGGCGATCAGATCGCGCTTGGTGATCGTGCAGTGCTCCAGGCTGAGATCCAGGCCCAGCCGCTGGTTCAACTTGTAACGGCCCACGCGCTGCAGGTCGTAGCGCCGTGGGTCGAAGAGTTGCTGCTCCAGGTACTCGCGCGCGTTCTCCAGCGTCGGTGGATCGCCAGGGCGCATACGGCGGTAGAACTCGACCATCGCTTCCTCGGCCAGGGTGCGCCCCTCCCGCGGCTCCCAATTCGGCTCCTGTCGGATGGTCGTAGCGATGTACTGATGGGCGGGGTTACTATCGGCGTCCTTGAACAGCGCCAGCAGTTCCTCATCCGTCCCCGTCTTGAGGATGTCACTCCCCGAACGATCGTCCACCGCCGCCAGGGCACGCAGCAGGATCGTGACGGGCAACGTGCGCTTACGGTTGAATTTGACGTTGATGTAATCGGACTTGCGGGTCTCGAATTCCAACCAGGCGCCGCGATCGGGGATCAGTTTTGCCGCGCTAAGCCGCCGACCGGTCACACGATCCTCCTCGACATCGAAGTAGACGCCGGGTGAGCGGATCAACTGGCTGACGACGACGCGCTCGGTGCCGTTGATGATGAACGTGCCATCTTCGGTCATCAACGGGAAATCGCCGAGAAAGATCTCGGACTCGACGACTTCGCCGGTCTCGCGGTTATCCAACACCACCTGGACGTATAGGGGGGCTGCATACGTGATGTCCCGTTCGAGGCACTCTTCCTCAGAATACTTGGGCTCGCCGAAGCGATAGCCAAGATCAAAGTTAGCCTCCCTGGCTTTAGAGCCCGGGAAGTACAACTTGAGGTTGCCGTTGAAACTCTCGATGGGGGAGATCTCGTCGAAGAGCTGAAGCAGACCCTCCTCCTGGAACCACCGGAAAGACTCGATCTGAACCTCGATCAGCCGCGGCAATCTCTCCGTGTTGGTGATGCGAGCGTACGACTTCTTCCCCAGATAGGCCATCCCCATTTTCCCTTCTCCTCCCAGGATTTGACCCCAGGAATACTTATGTCACGCCATAAAATGGACGAATGAAAATTATAACACGGAAAGCCGATTTGTCAAAACGCGCTACAAAACTTGCCCTGTGGAAGAGTCTGACCCGCTGTAGAGGGATAACCCCGCCCTACAGCGCCCGAAATCGGCAATAGACACGGAGGGTCTGAATCTAGGCCAGGTCTAGTCGCATCTGGATCAGCACGCGCAGTTCCCGAAAGCCGATAGCCTTCAATGCAGCGACCAACGGCGATGTCGGTCTTGGCAACAGGCTCTCGACCATTCTTTTATGCACGCTGCCCAGGCTGACAATCCCCTGCTGCGCCAACACGGCCTCAAAGCGGCCTTCGTGCTCCGGGGAGATTAACACTTCCAAACGATCAGGGCGCCCCCCGCTCTCTCGCAACGCACGCACTGCCCCATAGATCGCGCCGTCTTCCTCGATCACCCACCACGACCAGCGCCGCCCTTCAAGCCAGTGGTCGAGGGTTCCTTCCCAGCCCGGCCGATAGTCTTCCTTGCGCAGTTCCAGGAGTGGACGCTGCGCGTCGCCGGCGTTAGCATACGCCAGGGCAACCAATGCTGCGCTGTCGCCGCTGCGCCCACGGCGCAACAAGGGATGCGACGGGGGTTCCCCGACCCACGGCAAACCCGCCGGGCGCAACATGTACAACGTTCTACCGACCTCACGGAAGCACAGGCTTTCATAGAGCCGGCGGGCCGCCTCGTTGTCGGCCTGCAGTTCCAGTCCTACCCAACGTCCGCCGCGCGCAGCAATATCCTCCAGTGCTACTTCGATCAACCTTCTGCCAATACCCTGCCTCTGCCAATCAGGGTGAACAGCAACATTACCGATCATAAAGCCGCCCCATTCGACCGAACGCCGCAAGGAGACGTTGCCCACCACGTGGCCATCCTCGACCCATACAAAGCCGGGTGTAGAGCCCAGGCCACTCCATGCCGGCCAGTAGAACCAACCCAATAGCGGACCCCACCGAGCGGCACGGCGCATCTCGGCCAGCGAGGCGCGGCCGGCCGGGTCCAGCCGATCGCCAAAGGCAATGGCAATCAATTCGGCGACTGCGCCGAGGTCACGACTTGGGTCAAAGGGACGTACCCCGGTCTGGACACCTCTCTTGTGCAGTACAGCAGCAACCACGGCGGTCTCCGGAACTCTAGCAGGCCCACCGGTGGGCGGAGAGACAAGTCGCATGCCAACAGAGCGTCTCTTCGTCCAGACGCAGTTCGAATGGCTGTCCGTGCGCCGCCATCACAGCAAAGCATCGTTCGTGGCCCTCGCGCCAGCGACGCCCCACCCCTTCGACCGGCAACATCGCGCCACGCCAGGCAAAGCGCCGCGGGGTGATCTCTCCCGTCACGTCAAAGTACGCTTCGACCGCAGTGGCTTCGCTGGCGCCCTTCATCGCTGCCCCTCCAGATAACGGCGCAACAAGTCGAGCGCGGCCTCGGCCGAACTGGCCTTGTTCTCCCAGCGGTCACCAGCCCATACGTGCCGTTCGACCCACTCGCCTTCCGGCGCGGCCAGCGCCACGAATACCAGGCCGACGGGCTTTTCCGGCGTGCCGCCTTCGGGGCCGGCGATGCCGGTCACCGCCAGGCCGATAGCGGCCCCCAACACCTGCCGCACACCCCGCGCCATCTCCAGCGCCGTCTGCTCGCTCACGGCGCCATGGCGCTGCAATGTACTGCTGCGCACGCGGAGGACGCGCTCCTTGATTGCGTTGGCATAGGCAGTGACAGAGCCGAGGTAATAGGCCGAACTGCCGGGGACATCGGTGATGCGATGGCTGACCAGCCCTCCCGTGCAGGACTCGGCCACCGCCAGTGTCAGCCCATGCTGCTTCAGCAATCGGCCAATGACGCTCTCGACCGCATCCGGGTGCACTTGTCCCAACCCCCTCCACCGCGCATAGTAAATAGACCCCGGCGCATTGCCAGGGCCTAGACATTGCTCTATGCCCCCAAGGGGATTCGAACCCCTGTCGCGGGCTTGAAAGGCCCGTGTCCTGGGCCAGACTAGACGATGGGGGCCCGTGTTTCTATATACATTGTAACACAAACACACCGGTACGCAAGCCACAAGAGGCGAAGCCAACACCGCGTTAGTGCTTTTCTAACACAAGTGCGTTATAATGCAAAATGCGTGCCTCCCTGGAGACGGACGCTCTTTGTCCGACGGGGTAATGTGCGGTATAATCAACGTGAAGTGTAAAACGTGATGCGGCCGTTTTTTACCTTTTACGCCTCACGGATTACGAGAGGAGATTGTCAGACTATGATGCGACTAGATCGGTTTACCGAACGCGCCCAAGACGCAGGCCAGCGGGCGATGCAGGTCATGGCCCGCTACGGACACACTCAGATTGACGTCGAGCACCTCCTGGTAGCGCTGCTGGAACAGCCGGAAGGCGTCATCCCGCAGATCCTGGGGGAACTGAATGTGGATGTTGACGCGATGCTTCAGCGTCTCGACGATGCGCTGAAGGCCAGCCCCAAGGTGGGCATCTACGGAGACGGTGGTGTGAGGCAGTTCTTCGTGACGCCGCGCCTGAAGCGTGTGCTCGATGCCGCCCGCGACGAGGCGAATCGGCTCAAGGACGACTATATCTCCACCGAGCATATCTTCCTGGCCATCGCCGAGGAACGCAACACCCCCGCCGCTCGCGTCCTGCGCGAGAGCGGTGTGACTAAGGAACGTGTAGACGAGGCCATCAAGAAGGTGCGCGGCGGGCAGCGCGTGACCGACCGCCAGGCCGAGACGCGCTACCGCGTGTTGGAAAAGTTCAGCCGCGATCTCACCCTTATGGCCCGCGAGGGCAAACTCGACCCGGTCATCGGACGGGATGACGAGATCATGCGCGTGATCCAGATCCTCAGCCGCCGCACCAAGAACAACCCCGTGCTCATCGGCGAGGCCGGCGTGGGCAAGACCGCCATCGTCGAGGGGCTGGCACAAAAGATCGCCGCCGACGATGTGCCCGAGATCCTGATGAACAAGCGCGTGGTGCAGTTGGACCTGGCGGCGATGATCGCCGGCTCCCACTTCCGCGGCGAGTTCGAGGAGCGGCTGAAGGGCGCCATCGAAGAGATCCAGCGTGCCAAAGGGGAGATCATCCTGTTCATTGACGAACTGCACAACGTAGTGGGCGCCGGAGGTGGGGTAGGGGCAATGGACGCCTCCAACATGATGAAGCCGGCCCTGGCACGTGGCGAACTCCAGTGCATCGGTGCGACGACGCTGGACGACTATCGCCAGTACATCGAGCGCGACGATGCGCTGGAACGCCGCTTTGCGCCGGTCTTTGTCGAGGAGCCAACCGTCGAAGAGACCATCGAGATGCTGCGCGGCCTGCGCGATCGCTACGAGGCGCACCACAAGGTGCATATCACCGACGAGGCTATCGCAGCCGCCGTGCGCCTCTCGCATCGCTACGTCACCGATCGTCACCTGCCCGATAAGGCGATTGACCTGATGGACGAGGCGGCGGCCAAGCGGCGCGTGGCGCTCCACACACTGCCCCCCGACCTGAAGGAGATGCAGATGGAACTGCAGCGCCTACAGACCGAGATCGAGGCCGCCAGCGCGGTGGAGGATTACAAGCGCGCCGCCGAGTTAAAGACCCAACGCATCAACCTCCAAGCACAGTTCAACCTCCGGCGCGACGTCTGGCAGCGGGAGCACCAACTCGACGAGAACATCGGAGAGGCCGACATCGCCGAGGTGGTGGCGAGTTGGACCGGCATCCCGCTGGCGCAGATGCTGGAGACCGAGGCGGAGAAATTGTTGCGTATGGAAGAGGCGTTGCACCAGCGCATCATCGGCCAGGATGATGCCGTCGCCGCCGTCGCCGACGCCATCCGCCGCGCCCGCTCCGGCCTCAAGGATCCCAACCGTCCCATCGGCTCGTTCATCTTCCTCGGCTCCTCCGGCGTGGGCAAGACCGAGTTGGCCAAGGCGCTGGCGTGGTTTCTCTTCGACGACGAGGATGCACTGTTGCGCATTGATATGAGCGAATACCGCGAGTACCACACCGTCAGCCGGCTATTCGGCGCGCCGCCGGGTTACATCGGCTACGACCAGGGGGGGCAGTTGACCGAGGCAGTACGCCGGCGTCCCTATCGCGTCGTCCTGTTCGACGAGATCGAAAAGGCACATCCCGACGTGTGGAACGCGCTCCTGCAGATTCTCGACGACGGTCGCTTGACCGACGGGCAGGGGCACGTGGTGGACTTTCGCAACACGGTCATCATCATGACCTCGAATATCGGCACCGAGTACGCGCGCAAGGGTGGGACGCTGGGGTTCTTGCGGACCGGGGCCAACGGCCGCGCCGAGGACGAAAGTCACCGCGAGATCGAAAAGGCGCTCAAGCAGACCTTCCGCCCCGAGTTCCTCAACCGTGTGGACGAGATCATCATCTTCAACGACCTCACGCTGGAGGACGTGAAAAAGATCGTGGATTTGCAGATGAAAGAGATCGCCGAACGGTTGGCGGAGCAGGGGCTGGATGTCGCGTTGACCGACGGTGCGCGCGAGTGGCTGGCCCGCCAGGGCTTCGATCCGCAGTTCGGCGCCAGGCCCTTGCGCCGGGCCTTGCAGCGCCACGTCGAAAGCCCGCTCAGCGTGCGCCTGCTGCGCGGCGATTTCGAGCGCGGCGACAAGGTAGTGGTGGACACCGGGGAAGAGGGCCTGGAGTTCAAGCGGCAGCCTGGGGAAGGTGCCGTAGCGATCGAGGCGCTGCCGGTGGGACAAGTCGCGGTCGAGTAGCAGGGGTGGAGTGACCCCGCCTACTCCGGCGGTTTGGCGCTGATGAAATCATCGGCCCCTCGTGTTCTTCAGACACAAGGGGCCTTTGCAACCTGGACGATGCCGTCAGGCTCTCACCTGCCCCGGAGCAGGATGGTCAGGGTGGCCGCCTGGCCAGGAGCAGTCGAGTTGTAGAACACCGCCAGCCTATAATCGCCCGCTGCCAGGCCGGTCGTCCTCAGGTCGTAGTGATACTTGCGGTTGCCCTGGATGACAATCCCCCGCGCCGGATTGGTCGCCAGGCCCACGGGACCGACGACGACATGACCACTGGCGTCCAGCAGTTGGAGCGTGATGGTCTCATCGGTGACAAAGACGCCCCGAAAATCGCTCAGGGTAAACTCGACCGGGATGGTGCGGCCCGCCTGCGCGACGTAGGGATCGGCGGTGCTCAATGGCGGCAGCCAGGTCAGGGTATAGCCGTTGAGATACGCCCACGCCTGCTCCATCGTCATCCCCACCACCTGCGCCAGCGGCCGCCGCGCCCGCTCGGCGGCAATGGCCTGTTGCAGTTCCGGACCGCCAACGGCGGAGAGCGCGTCCAGAAACGCTTGCACCTCTTGCACCTGTTCAGCGGTGATCGTCACCGTGTCCCCCTGCCCGTCCACCAGCGCCTGCAGGCCCGGAACGAACAGGGCGAGAGTTGCCATACCCTGATCGTAAAGCCTCGGGTCGGCCAGCATCAGGGCAGCGATTTCGGCGCTGTGGGTGTCATACACGTCAATGTAGCGTCGCCCCCCGGCCGTCTGGCTCAACACCTCGTCGCGGACGCGGTAGAGCAGGTCGGCCAGTTCTGCGGCACGTTGCACCCTGGCTATGGCAGCCTGCGCCAGCGCAGCCAGTTTGGGCGCCGAGAGCGCACTGCCCGACCGGGGGCAGTTGAATATGCAATCGCAGGAGGGCGTCGCAGTTGGGGGATGGATCGCAGTCGGTGTAGGCGTGGGAGTCGGTGTGGGCGTAGGAGTAGGTGTCGGAGTCGGTGTGGGGGTGGGTGTGGGGGTAGGAATCGGTGTGGAAGTAGGTATGGGGGTAGGTGGAACACTCGCTCCTACAAACTTCACCGCGTCGGCTGCCAGGAGTTTGTGGTTAACTTCGTCGTCTTCATCCAGCGTGGCGTTGCCAAGTTGGATGTACTCCGTCCCGTCACCAGCGAAGTAGTACGTACCGATGTAGACCCAGGGGCCGTGCGAGGTGTTGGGGTAGGCCCACTGGACAACGATGGCGAGGTGATCCACCTTCGTGGAAGGAGATTCCACAGAATGGGCATGGTGGACAATGTATTGGGCCCCCTCGGTAGTAGCCAGGAGGTTGTCTCTATCCGCCGGATTCGGCACATGGACGTAGATGTCATATGTGCCAGACGGAACGGTAGCGGTCAAAGTCCAGCGCGCAGAGCAGGTAGGCGTGTCAGTTACAGGTGTGGTGGCGAGCAGGTCGTCGCCGTGACCCGCGACATCAGTGATAGCATTCCAGCAGCCGCCCTCGGTGGTAAAGTCCGCATCGCCGTCGTCTACGGTATAGCCAATCGTGTCGTCGGGGAGGAGAGGAGAGACAAGTGGATCGCCACTAGGGTAAGTCTCGGACGAGTTGGAGTTGCTGGGGAGATGAAACCACAGGTTGGTGCTGGCGGCCCCCTCCTCATGATCAGCCCACGGATCCTCCCCTGCCGGTCCAATCCAACCGTAAGGGTTTACATAAACTCCACTATGCTGTACATCAAAGTGCAGATGGGCGCCTGCTACGGGATTGACATCGGGATCTCCCCACTCGGAGCTAACACTGCCGGTATTGCCGCTGAGGCCCAGAATGCGTCTGCGTTCCGTAGCATTGGCCTCGATGCAGTCGCCAGTTTGGACGTTCAGCACACTCATGTGAGCATACCGAGTAACATAGCCGTTGCCGTGATCTATGCGCACCTGCAAGCCGTAGAGGCTTCGATGATTCTGACTGGACCAACCGGCGTCCAAGACCTGGCCAGCGGCTGCAGCCCGGACGGGTTCATAGCGCAAGAGGTAGTCAATGCCGGCATGACCGGAATAGCGGAGTGTCGTCGTGGTACCATCATAGTGCAATACCGACCCCTGACTATCGGCGGGTTCATTTCTATACATGGGGTACTTGTGATCGAAGACCGACCACACCACGGTGGTACCGTAATAGGGTGGACTCAGGAAGAGCAGCACCTC
The DNA here is from genome assembly GCA_034432855.1 of Anaerolineae bacterium. Taxonomy (GTDB): domain Bacteria; phylum Chloroflexota; class Anaerolineae; order B4-G1; family B4-G1; genus DAOUBA01. The sequence goes on from DAOUBA010000243.1 coordinate 32,704, forward strand.
GGGGCCCATCGGGATCACCTCGTCGGCAAAGCCGGGGCCGGCCCAGCGAACCTGAAGAGAGGCCACATAGTGAAAGCGCTGCTTATAGTCAATTGTGACGTCATGCCAACCGGCGCCCAGTTGTACGCCTTGTGGAGAGGGATGTTCATCAGGACTGGGCCAGTACCATCCCTTGTCAACGATGGCCCGCCCGTCCAAGAACAGCCTCGCGCCGTCATCTACGTTAGCCAGCGAAAAGGTATACCAACCGCTGGCCGGCGCCAGGAGCTGCCCCACCCATCGAATGCTGTAATTCTGCCCATCAGCGAGTTCGTCAATTAACTTGCAGCCTGCGTAGGGCCAAACCTCATCCCAGCATACCTGGTAAAAGTCCACTGGTGTGGTATAGGTTCTGGAAAGCACGAAAGAAGACAGGTCAGATTCGTCGTAGAAGTAAGCCGTGAGGTCATCAGATGCAAAACCACGGAGCTGTGTTGATGATTCCAATGCAGACAGTGTGCTGCGGGAAGAGCGCAACGGCGGGCTGTCTGATAAGGGCGTGAGCGTAGGAGCCCCAGAGATCACAGTTGCAGGTAGCGCCATAGCCGAAGAACCCTGGGTAGATAGAGCCACCGACAATAGCCCGAGAATCGCGGCCGCTGTGACACCCACCGCCAGCCCGATGAAGCAGCGTTTAACAGGTAGGGATAATCCAGGACGATCCCTTGTGTTCAAGACCTCGTGATGTATCATCTCGCAACCCTCGCGGAAAAACAAGCCTCAGAAGGTGTCACGATCCCGGCAACCAAAGCATTGGACCAACTGGTACATAGCCGGGCAGGATTTGCCAGTAATATCCAGTGTTGACGTCCAGTATGTATAGGCCTCCAAAGGATGGCGTGAAGGACAACCAGGTGTGATCTGGTGACCAACTTCCTGGATAGATACATTGATTCAAGCCGATGACCTCAGCAATCCGTTGACGGCCACTGCCCTCTTTGTCAATACTGAGCAGCACATTCGCACGTTCTTGGTCGCACAGGACGAATTCAATACGCAGACCATCCGGCGACCACCGAGGACCAAGCAACCATTCCTCTTCGGTATGAAAAACGTGCCTTATCCGTTGCTCCTCGTCACCCTGGAGATCGATGAGGTAGAGATCGGCGTGTCGAGAGAAGCCACTCAGAGAAGTGGCCACCAGGATCTGATCCCCTGAAGGTGACCAATGTATCTCTGGCCCGGAGGAGATCTGGAACTGCGCCAACTCGCGCTGATTGGAACCGTCAATGGTTATGGAGTAGATCGTGCCACCCTCTGCATAGGCAACGGTTCTGCCATCAGGCGAGAGGTCATGATAGTAAACCTGTCCCTCTACCAGCCTCGTCACCCCTGTTCCATTTGCACGGATCAGATAGAGGCCGTCACTCCCCGGTTCAATCCATGCCGAGCCTTCTGGAAGCCAGCGAATCTGGTCGTAACCAAACAGCTGGATAACGTCGTGGTTTCGCCGGAAGTGTCCTGCTTCTTTTGCCTGTTCTATCATCTCGTCGGGGACAAAAGGAAGGCGAAACAAGAGGTCTCGCCGGACGAGTTCTTCTGCTGTTATTGGCCGCATATCCGTTCCGTCACTGTTGATGACGTAGAGACCGAAATCGTCTTCTATGCCTGGATAGGGGTTACAGTCGGTCTCTGATGGGCATGGATATGCGCCAAATACAATCTGTCCCACCGGGAGGCTTGGCGTGGGTGTGGGGAAGGGAGTCGGCATAGGGGTGAGCGTCGGCAATGACCGAGGGGTAAGTGCAGGGATGCGGATCGTAGGGCGGAGAGTTGGCGAGGGGCCAAACGTGGGCATCGGTGAGGGACCAGGCGTGGGTGTTGGCGAAGGGCCAAACGCCGGCACCGCCGTGACAGGCAACGTGCCGGTGGACAACAGCGTCACCGTGCCCTGGCAAGCCGCCAGCACCAATACCAACACCACCGCTATTCCACAAGACCACCGCATTCTACTGCTCCGTCTCCGCTATCCACACCGGATACCGGACTCCGGCACCATGGGTCACTTGCTGCACATGTCCGGTCGCCAGCCCCGCCAGCCATACATCCATTGTTCCTCCTGTATCGCTGCTGAAAACCAACCACTGTCCGTCCGGTGACCAAGCAGGGCTCTCAGTCAGCGCCCCGTGGAAGGTCGTCAGCGCTCGCACTGTCCTGGAGTGTGCATCGGCCAAGTAGATATTGCTCTCCAGTGCCCTGGGCAGCAGGTTAGCCCGCGTGCTCCGCGAATTCTCCCGCACCACGAACGCCACCCATCGCCCATCTGGCGACCACACCGGCGGGTAGCCGTGCCCGGCGTCTGCCGCCGCCATCTTCCGGGGATTCCGACCGTCCCCGTCCACCAGCCACAATTCACCTGCCGTGAAAGGGATGTTGGTATCAGGCATTCGAATGTAGGCAATGGCGTCTCCTCTTGGCGACCAGCGAGCATACGTGACGATGTGGGCCGGTTCCCGGAGCACCAGTCTCTTGTGGCTGCCGTCGCGGTTCATCAGCCACAGTTCACTGCCAAAGCCCATTCCCCGACTGAGGGCGTAGAGCACCCGGCGCCCATCTGGAGAGAGCGCCGCATCGTAAGTATAGGGGGGCGTGTCCAGCCGCTCAGAACTCCTATTGGCCAGGTTTGTCAGAACAATAGCGTTTTCGCCAATGGGATCCACTCGCAATAGGAGTGAATCGCCATCGAATGCCCAGTTCAAGAATATGCTCTCTAAGCCTGCCTCCGGCTCGCCAGAACGTATTTGCCCCACGCCAACCTCCAAAACCTGGGTATGAGAGCCATCCTCACAGCCGGTATCTAAAGCAATCCAACGGCCGTTGGGTGCAGCGTGCAGGCCAAAAACCTCACACCGCGCCGGAATAGGAACCGGAGGAGCAATACTGGCCGAGGATGCTCCAGGTACAGGGCTCAATTCTTCGACCGGTATGGATTGAAGGGCATCAGCAAGCAAAATGTCCCCAGTTGCTCCTACCCTCTCCGAGTTTTCGGAAACGAAGAATAGGCGACCTCTGCCACTTGGGGGCTGTTCTCTGGAGAAAGCCAATGGCACAGCTGCCGTCCCGTGAGCCAACCTTGCCATTGGCCGGGGCTGCTGACCGGGGGTAGCCGAGGCAACGGGGGAGGCGAGCAGCCCGACGGCGAACACTACGGCGCCTGCAAGCGCCACGAACCACGCCGGGCCTTGCCCGGCCTGGGGAATGAGGCGGGCAAAAGGGTC
>DAOUBA010000244.1:0-3495 GCA_034432855.1 Anaerolineae bacterium
GACCCTTTTGCCCGCCTCATTCCCCAGGCCGGGCAAGGCCCGGCGTGGTTCGTGGCGCTTGCAGGCGCCGTAGTGTTCGCCGTCGGGCTGCTCGCCTCCCCCGTTGCCTCGGCTACCCCCGGTCAACAGCCGCTGCCGACGGCGACGGTGGTGAGCGAGGAGGGCTCGTTGGTGTATCTCGCAGCCGACGCGCAGGGACGCCCGCGCGCCATCGTGCAGAAACCGCGCGGCGATCTCGACGCCCTGCCGGCCAGGGTGGACACCGCTTCCACGCTGGCGAGGATGGAGATTCCCGAGCAGTGCGAAGTCAGCGGGCTGTATGCGGCTCCCAGGGGCCAATGGGTGGCCGTGCAGGTCAATTGCGAGGACGGAGGGTACGTTCAGGTCGTACACGCAGTGTCAGGCCAGGTTCGCGGCCTCGATGCCGACCTGGGCCAGGACAGCCTCTTTCTGAACTGGACGCCGGACGGCAACGAGATGATCGTGAAGGTGGACGTGATCAGCAACCCCCGCGTCTACCGCGTCCACGTTGCCAACGGCCGGGCCGAGCAGTTGCCCGTGCCGGAGACCACCTACGACGTCGCTCTTTCCCAGAACGGACGGCGCATGCTCTATTCGCTCACACAGGGCCTGGGCTACGGCAGCGAGACATGGATCGCCGACGTGGACGGGGGCAACGCCCGGCGCGTGCTGGCCGATCCGACGCACATCGTCGCCTTCGCCCGCTGGTCGCCCACGGGCGAGCGCATCGCCTACGTGCGCATGCCCGACTCGAACGTCCCCTTCACGGTGGGGGAGTTGTGGGTGATGGACGGCGAGGGGAATAGCCCTGTTCTGCTGGGCGAGGCGGACGCCGGGCATGGCTACGAGCCAGCCTGGTCGCCGGACGGGGAGCAGATTGCCTTCGTCGTGCGCGAGAACCGCGACGACCGCGCCGCCGACTGGCGGGCGGAGCGGCTGGCGAGCAACGTCTACGTGGCCGACGTGGGGGAGCGGACGCTTGCCCCCGTGACGCAGTTCGATGGTGCGTTGACCGAAAGCCCGGTCTGGTCGCCGGACGGGGCGTACCTGGCCTTCAGCAGCACGGCGGGAGGAGGGCCGGACATGTGGGTCTTTGACGTGCGGGGCAAGAACCTGCGCCAGGCGACGCGCGGGGCGAATGGTCGCCATCCGACCTGGCTGGCCGGCGAGTGAAGGGGGAGCGAATGCCGAGCGTGCGCCGTATCGCCGGGTATTGTGGGCCGGTAGGGTGCCTGGTGGCACTCCTGGCGGCGTGTCAGCCGGCGGTAGTTCCTACCACCGTTCCAACTCCGACGCCCACCGCGTTGCCGACGGCTACTACTACCCCGCTGCCTACGACAACGCCTATGCCTACCCCCGTCCCGGTCTGGCGAATCGCATTTAGCGGCGCTCCGTGCTCAGAGATGTCATTGGATTGCCAGACGTTTGACGACACTCCAACTTATTATTACGTCATCAACAGCGATGGAACCGGCCTGGAGAGAGTGGATGCAATGCCTTCCGCTCCTACGCCTGCTCCACCCGGTGGGCTGCCTGATCACTATATCCTCTGCCCGCCTCAATTTTCTCCGGATGGTTCTCGTCTGGCCTATGCTGCAAGAGGCGGTCTCTATGTGGTGGATATGGAAACCGGCAAAACGAACCGCGTCTTTCAACCCGATAACATCTCAGGGGCATCTCCTGTACTAGGACCTTTCTGTTGGACAGCGGACGGATATTCGATCAGGCTCGTCGTGCGCTCCCGTGAGAACTTGAACTGGGTCAACACATTCTATATGATAGACCGGGATGGGGACGATGTACGTATATTGTTCACCCTCACCGACTTAGGGGGTTTGATTGGCCCAGGAGATTGCTCACCCGGTAACCAGGAATTGGCATTCTCACTATTTCCATTCCCTACAGAATCGCAGGCAGGGTTGTACATAATAAACTTCGATAACGGTGAAAGGCGAAAGATTCTTGCCGATTATTCCGTTGACGTGATCAGGACTTGGCCTGAAGGCAGTCCCTGATAACTGCTCAATAAGAGGACACAATGCGCATTCAATGGCGGTTGATTCCACTTGGTTTGCTTGCCATATTATTAGGCGGCATTCTGACACCACATAGCCATGCCAAGCCGTCGTTCTCTAGGCCAATATTGGCTGTGCTGCAACAGGTCCCTGCACCCTTCCTTCTTCCGCCGTATTACGGCACCGAGCAGGCCAATTGTGTGTTTGATCACGAGTATCCTGTGTACACAGCTGAGGGAAGTATCACTACAACCGTCGGTGTCACTACCACCGTTGTGCATTACGATGGAACACGTTGGACGGGAACGGTGGATTCTTGCACTCTGGGTACTCCTAGCTGCTACAGCGGACACGCTGGCATTGACTACAGTACACGCTACAAGCGGGTTCTTGCCTCGGCCAACGGTATTGTCAGGTACGCCGGGTGGGTAAATCCGCAAAACCATAGCCAAGACCTCGGACTTGTGGTGCGCATTGAACATGATAACGGCTACCGGACAGTTTACGGTCACCTCAGTACCATCGCCGTTGAGAGCGGGATACAGATCACTGATGCTGCCACCGGCAGGGTCATTGGTATCAGCGGTAACACTGGGGTTTCTACCGGCCCCCATCTTCACTTCCAGGTGGAGCCACCCAATGATTCCCGTCGGGTGAACCCTTATGGGTGGGTAGGAGGCGAAGAGATCCCTGATGATCCTTGGGAAGAACACTCAGGGCTAACCAGCCACGACCTTTGGGTTCATCACCCCGCTATTTCTAACTCTGTCTACATTTCAGGGACCGCAATTCCAACGCCACCCGACCCCGACCCCACTGCCCAGGGCGTCGTGCTGGTGGACGAATCGTCCGGCTTTGCCGAAGACCCGGCAGGCTGCTGGACCCAGGCCACCGGCGGCTATAGCGACACCTTGCGTTTCACTGCCACCTTCACCACAACCGAGGCCACCGGCTACACCGCCTGCGCCGGGACGTGGGGCCTTCCGCAACTCGCCGGCCGGGCCGGGGAGTTCGACGTGTACGCCTACATTCCAACTACTCACGCCACAGCCGATGGTGCGATCTATGAGATTCGTCATCAGGGTCGGACCAGCCAAGCCGTTGTCGCCCAGGCCGAATTCCTCAACGGCGGCAACCACTGGGCTTATCTCGGCAAGCATTCGTTCGACCTGGACGGGACAGAGTTCATCCGCCTGGCGAACGTGACCGCCGACGAAGTGAACGGCCTCGAACTCGCCGCCGACGCGGTGATGCTCGTGCCGCTGCAACCCACGACTCCTACTCCAACCCCAAGTCCTACCCCAAGCCCTACTCCTACGCCCACCCCCACGCCACCGGTAACCATGGTCGAACTCCCCGTCCTCCAGGGCAGCGACGACGCCGGGCACCACTATCTCTGCACCTACTCGACGACCTGGAACGAGGTCTACTTTGGCGAGTGCAACACCGGGGCTGACAT
>DAOUBA010000245.1:0-13500 GCA_034432855.1 Anaerolineae bacterium
GTCATCCGCTCGCCGGCCATCCCACTTTCCGACACAGGTTATCACCTGACTTTCCGATTCTCGAGCAAGGCGCGGAAAAAACTCAAGACGATGGATGTGTTACACGCGCACCATCCCTTCACCAGCGGGCAACAGGCGCTCAGCCTGGGGAAACGCTACAATATCCCCATCGTGTTCACCAACCACACACGCTACCACATATTAGCCCGCTATTATGTCCCATTTATTCCAGAGGGGATCTCGCGGGCTTTTCTGGAGACGTATATGCCTCGCTTCACCGCTCAGTGTGACCTGGTCGTCGTCCCCTCATTGGGCGTCAAACGCTCACTGGAAGAAATCGGCGTGACATGCCCTATCGAGGTCATCCCCAACGGGGTGGATGTGGAACGGCTGCGCAACCCGACCGCGCCGCTTTCCAAAGGCGACCTGGGGCTACCCGATGAGGCAGTGGTGGCAATTACGGTAGGCCGGTTGGGACCGGAAAAGAACCTGCCTTTCTTGTTGAATGCTTTCAAGCAGGTGGCAAGGGAAGTGCCTGACCTGCACCTGGTCATCATCGGCAAAGGTCGGGAAGAAGAGCATCTCGAAGAGATGGTGCGCATGCTCGATATGGCCGGGAGGTTGCACCTGGTGGGCGAGGTGCTCTACGATAAAGTTCCGAATTGGCTGGCGCTGGGCGATTTCTTCGTCATCACCTCGGTCAACGAATCGCACCCGCTCTCCGTCCTGGAGGCGCTGGCGGCCGGGCTGCCGGTGGTGGGTATCCCGTGCCCGGGGGTCGAAGACACCATCCGGGACGGCGTCAACGGCCTGTGGAGCCCCGAGAATGTGTACGCCTTCGCCGCGCAGATGCGCCGTCTGGCCCAGGAGCCGGACCTGCGCGCACGCCTGGCCGCCGGGGCGCGCGAGACGAGCGGCCAGTACGACATCCGCCGCACCTCGGCCACGCTGCTGGCCCACTATGAACGGCTGATTGAAGAACGTGCACGCGCGAGGAAGGAACGCCGTGGCGGGTGACAGACGTGTGCGCCTGGGTCGGTGCGGGGAAGACCTGGCCGCTGCAGAACTGGCCCGCTCTGGCTACGAGATCGTCGCGCGCAACTGGCGCTCGCCGGGTGGCGAGGTGGACATCGTGGCCCGCCGGGGCCAGGAATGGGCCTTCTTCGAGGTGCGCACGCGGCGCGGGCCAGAGTTCGGCACGCCGGAGGAATCGCTGACGCCGGTCAAGCAACAACGCATGGTGGATACGGCGCTCGCCTATCTGGCCGAGCACGGCCTGGGCGATGTGGATTGGCGCGTAGGGCTGGTGGCGGTGGAGATGGACAAGGCCGGGCGGTTGCTGCGGGTGGAGGTGTATGAGAGCCTTGAGTGAGCAAGGGGGCGGAGGAGCAGGGGAGCAGAGAGGCAGGGGAGCAGAGGAGCAAGGGAGTGGGGGGGAAATCTGCAATCCGCTGCTGGTCATCGTGGGGCCGACAGCAGTGGGCAAGACGGCGCTCTCGCTCCACCTGGCCGGGGCACTGGATGGTGAAATCGTCTCTGCCGACTCGCGCCTCTTTTATCGCGGGATGGACATCGGCACGGCCAAACCCACGCCCCAGGAACGCGCCTGCGTCCCTCACCACCTGATTGACATTGCCGACCCCGACGAGACCGTCGGGCTGGCCGAGTTCCAGAGGCACGCCGCCGCCGCCATCGCTGACATCCACGCCCGTGGCCGGCTGCCGCTGCTGGTGGGCGGGACGGGGCAATACGTGCGCGCCGTGGTCGAAGGCTGGCGCGTCCCGCGTGTCCCGCCCGATCCGAGCCTGCGCGCCGAACTGGAGGCCCAGGCGCAGCGCGAGGGGCCCGTGGCGTTGCACGAGCGCCTGGCGCAACTGGACCCTGAAGCGGCGCAGCGCATTGACGCGCGCAACGTGCGCCGGGTGATTCGCGCCCTGGAGGTCTGCCTGCTCACCGGACGGCCCATCTCCGCACAGCAGCGCAGGCAGCCGCCCCCGTACCGCACGCTGTGGATCGGGCTGACGATGGAGCGCGCGGCCCTGTATGCCCGCGCCGACCGGCGGATCGAGGCGATGATGGCAGCCGGCCTGGTGGATGAAGTGCGCCGGTTGGTCGAGGCGGGGTACGGATGGGAACTCCCGGCGATGTCGGGGCTGGGCTACATCCAGTTCAGGCCCTACTTCGAGGGGCAGGCGACTCTGGAGGAAGTTGGAGCGGAGATCAAGCGGGCCACCCGCCGCTTCATCCGCCATCAGTACAACTGGTTTCGCCTGAGCGATCCGGCCATCTGTTGGTTCGACGTCGCCACGACGACGGCGGAAGAGATCGAGGCGGTAGTGCGGGCGTGGTATCAGGGTCGCTTGTAGTGCAGCAATGAACAAGGTCGTCACGACTGGTTGGTTGCCGCTTGCCCCGGCTCGTCCTCTGTGCTACACTATGCTCATTCCACTGCCGGAGCCATAGATGCTCGCCAAGGTCACCAGTTGCGCGCTCATCGGACTCGAAGGGGTGCTCGTCCAGGTCGAGGTGGATACCTCGCGCGGCATGCCCTCGCTGGTCATCGTCGGCCTGCCCGACGCCGCGGTGAAAGAATCGAGCGAGCGCGTGCGCGCGGCCATCAAGAACGCCGGCTTGGTCTTTCCCGGCAAACGCATCACCGTCAACCTGGCCCCTGCCGACATCCGCAAGGCCGGCCCCGCCTACGACCTGCCCATCGCCGTCGGCGTGCTCATCGCGTCCGAGCAGGTGTGGCCGCAGGCGGTTGAGGAGGCGCTCTTCGTCGGCGAACTCTCGCTGGATGGCTCTGTGCGCCACGTGGATGGCGTCCTGCCCATCGCGGCAGTGGCGCACCAGCAGGGCATCCGCCGCCTCTTCGTCCCTGCCGCCGATGCGCCCGAAGCAGCCCTGATCGGCGGCCTGGAAGTCATCCCGGTCGAGCACCTGGGGCAACTGGCTGCTCACCTGCAAGGCCTGCGCGCGATCCCACCTTACCGGCCCGATCTGGACCCCGCCGCACAGCCGCCCCCGCCCTACGCCGCAGACTTTGCCGAGATCAAGGGCCAGGAGCACGTCAAGCGTGCGCTGGAGGTGGCAGCCGCCGGCGGGCACAACGTGCTGATGGTCGGGCCTCCTGGCGCAGGCAAGACGCTGCTGGCGCGCTCGATGCCCTCCATTCTGCCGACAATGACCATCGAAGAGGCACTGGAGGTGACCAAGATTTACAGTGTGGCCGGGCTTCTTCCGCCCGACACTCCGCTCATCCGCCATCGCCCCTTCCGTGCGCCGCATCACACCATCAGCCACGCCGGGCTGGTAGGCGGCGGCTCCTGGCCGCGCCCCGGCGAGATCAGTCTGGCGCATCGCGGGGTGCTCTTCCTCGACGAACTGCCCGAGTTCGGCGCGCGCACACTGGAGGGGCTGCGCCAGCCGTTGGAGGACGGCGTGGTCTCCATCGCCCGCGCCACGGGAACGCTGGCGTTCCCGGCCCGCTTTATGTTCATCGCTGCCATGAACCCCTGCCCGTGCGGCTATTACGGCGATCCGGTGAAGGAATGCACCTGCTCGATGCAGGCCATCAGCCACTATCAAAAACGCATCTCGGGGCCGCTGCTCGACCGGATTGACATCCACGTTGAAGTGCCACGTGTGGATTACGACAAACTGACCGCTGAGCGGCTGGGGGAGCCTTCGGAGGCTATCCGCGCGCGGGTGGAGCGGGCGCGGGAGATACAGCGGCGGCGTTTTGCGGGCACGTCGCTCTCGTGCAACGCCGATATGGGGCCGACCGAGGTGCGCGAGATCTGCCGCCTGGACGAAACGGGGCGGGGATTGGTGAAGGCGGCGATGCAGCAACTCCAGATGAGCGCCCGCGCCTTTCACCGTATCCTGAAACTCGCGCGCACGATTGCGGATTTGGCCGGGAGCGAGCGCATCGAGACGCCGCACCTGGCCGAGGCGATTCAGTACCGGCCACGGCGAGCGGGATGACGGCAAGTTACCCCCCAAACGCCCCATGCTCCGTGCGGGCAATGATCTCGTCCTGCAGCGCCCGGCTCAGATCGCAGAAATAGTCACTGTAGCCGGCTACGCGCACGATCAGGTCGCGGTATTGCTCTGGATGCTCCTGTGCAGCCCGCAGAGTGGCTGCATCTACGACGTTGAACTGGACGTGGTGCCCATCCAATTTGAAGTAGGTGCGGATCAATCGCACCAGCCCCTCCAGGCCGGCCTCGTCCTGGAGGAGTCGCGGCGTGAACTTTTGGTTGAGCAGCGTGCCGCCGGTGCGCACGTGGTCCATCTTGGCCAGCGAGCGGAGCACCGCCGTCGGGCCGCGCCGATCCGCCCCCTGCACCGGGGAGACCCCCTCTGAGAGCGGCGTCCACGCCTTACGCCCGTCGGGCGTGGCGCCGGTCACCGACCCGAAGTAGACGTGGCAGGTCGTCGGCAGCAGGTTGATGTGGTAGACCCCGCCTTTAGTATTCGGACGGCCGTCCACAGCGTCGAAGTAGGCCTCGAACACCTGCACCATCACGCCGTCGGCATAGTCGTCGTCGTTGCCGTATTTGGGCGTCCGGTTGAGCAGCATCTGGCGCACCCGCTCATGCCCCTCGAAATCGTCGCGCAGGACGTCCAGCAGTTCCTCCATCGTCACCGTCCTGTGATCGAAGACGTGATAGCGGATGGCGGTCAGACTGTCGGTGATGGTGCCCAGACCCACGCCCTGGATGTAGGAGGTGTTGTAGCGGGCGCCGCCGTCGTGATAGTCGCGGCCGGTGGCGATGCAGTCGTCAATCAGCAGCGATAGGAACGGCGCCGGCATATAACGGGCGTAGAGCCGCTCGATCACCGCATTGCCCCGTATCTTGATGTCCACAAAATAGTTCAACTGGCGCTCGAAAGCGGCGAACAGTTCCTCGAAGGTCTCGAACTGCGTGGGATCGCCCGTCTCCGGGCCGAGCCTCTTGCCCGTGCGCGGGTCAACCCCGTTGTGCAGGGTAATCTCCAACACTTTGGGCAGGTTGAAGTAGCCGGTCAGGTTGTAATTCTCCTTGCCGAACGCCCCGGTCTCCACGCAGCCGCTGGTGCCGCCCTGTCGCGCATCCACGATAGACTTGCCCTGCCGGATGAGTTCTTCGACGACAAGGTCGGCGTTGAAGACCGAAGGCTGGCCGAATCCCGTACGGATGATCTCGGCGGCACGTTCGATGAAGCGGTCGGGGCTCTTTTTGCTCACCTGGATCGAGGAACTGGGCTGGAGCAGGCGCATCTCCTCGATAACGTCCAGGATCAGGTAGGTAAGTTCGTTGACCGCGTCGGAGCCGTCCGGCGACAGGCCGCCCAGGTTGATCTGGGCAAAGTCGGTATAGGTACCGCTCTCCGCCGCCGTCACGCCGACCTTGGGCGGTGCAGGCTGGTTGTTGAACTTGATCCAGAAGCACTGGAGCAACTCTTCAGCCTGTTCGCGGGTGAGCGTCCCTTCTTCCAGTCCACGCACGTAGAAGGGATAGAGGTGCTGATCCAGGTGGCCGGGGCAGAAAGAGTCCCAGGGGTTCAACTCCGTAGTCACGCCCAGGTGGACGAACCAGTAGTATTGGAGCGCCTCCCAAAAGTCGCGCGGCGCGTGGGCTGGCACCCACGAGCAGATCTCGGCGATGCGCAGCAATTCCTGCCTCCGCTGCGGGTCCGCCTCCCGCGCCGCCAGGTCGCGGGCCTTTTCGGCGTGACGCCCGGCAAAGCGGATGAGCGCATCGGCGCAGACTGCCATCGCCTGCAACTGCTGTCGCTTGTCATAGGCGTCGGGATCGTGCAAATCATCCAGGCTGGCCAGGCTACGCTCGATGTCCGCCCGAAAGTCGAGCATCCCTTTGTGGTAGATTTTGTCGTCGAGGACGGTGTGGCCGGGCGAGCGCTGTTCCATAAATTCGGTAAAGATGCCCGCCTGGTAGGCCGCCTTCCACTCGGCGGTCATCTCCTGGAAGATCAACTCGCGCATCGTCTTGCCCCGCCAGAAGGGGATGATGGTCTCCTCGTAGATGCGGCGTGCTTCGGGGGTGACCACGAAGGGGATTTTCTCGCGGGAGTTGAGAATATCCAGGTCCTCGAGGCTGTGGCAACACAGTTCGGGATAGGTAGGGGTCGCTTTGGGTGCCGGTCCTTTCTCACCGACGATCAGTTCTCCCTCGCCGATGTAGATCGTCTTGTGCTCCATCAGATAGCGGAAGGCCAGGGCGCGGCGCAGCGGCGCGGACATCAGCGCCGTGTTCTGCCGGTAGAACTCGGTCATCAATTCGGCCCGTTCTGTGGAGAGAACGGGCCGGGCATCGAGGCTTTGTTGTCTCAGGCGTGCGACTCTTGCAGTCATCCCCATCTTCAACCTCCCACTCTCACTTCCAATCCGAAGGTCTCTTCCAGCATCTGTGCGATCCCGGCTATTCTCTCGGCGGCGGGAGGACGGATTTCGGGCAAGGGATAGGACCTGCCCAGGCGATCGTACTTTTCGCTGCTCAGGCCGTGGTAGGGCAAGAGGTCCACCCGCAGCAGGCGAGGCAGCGTCGCCGCAAACGCGCCGGTCTGACGCAGGTTTTCCTCGTCGTCGTTGATTCCCGGAATGAGGGGCACGCGGACGATCACGGCGTGCCCGTGCCACGCCAGCGCCTGGAGATTGCTCAGGATCGGGGCGTTGGAGACCCCCGTATATTGGCGGTGCCGGGCATCGTCCATCAGTTTCAGGTCGTACAGGAAGAGGTCCACGTACTCCCGGATGCTATCCAGGGTTTCCCAGGGGGCAAAGCCGCAGGTGTCCAATGCCGTGTGGAGGCCCTGCTGTTTGCAGGCCCGCAGGAGGGCGAGGACAAAATCGTGCTGGAGCAGCGGCTCGCCGCCGGAGAGGGTCACCCCGCCGCTGGACTCTTCGTAGAACGGGAGGTCGCGTTCGATCTCCGCCAGCACCTGCGCCACGCTCATCTCCCGGCCTACGATCTGCCGCGCATCCGCATAGCAGACGGTCGTGCAGGCTCCGCACAGGGCACACTTTTCCCGATCGGTCGAGACCGCGCTGCCGTTCCGCGAGATCGCCCCCCAGGTACAGGCTGGCATACAGGCGCCACATCCCAGACACCGTCTGCTCCAAAACATCAGTTCGATCTCGGGACTCAGGCCCTCGGGGTTGTGGCACCAGCGGCAACGCAGCGGACAGCCCTTGAGGAACACGGTGGTGCGAATGCCCGGCCCATCGTGAATCGAGAATCTGCGTATGTCGAATACGACTCCCCTGGTCTCCACGCCGTTTATTCTACTCCACCTCCAGTAGATAGGGAAGCGATGTGCGCCCGGTACGCATCAGCGCTTCGACGTCGTCCAACTCCAGCGGCGCGGCGGCGGTCAAGTTCTCGATGCCATCCTCGGTGACGACCACCGTATCCTCCACGCGGATATAGAGGCGTTCTTCGGGAATCCACATCTGCGGGTCAACGGAAAAGACCGTCCCCGGCCGCAACGGGCGATGACGGTACTCGCCGGCGTCGTGGACGGCCATACCGACCGGGTGCGAGAGATGACCGCGAAATTCGAGCGTGCGGCGGGCATCTTCCCGATAGATCTCCTTCGAGAACTCCCATTCCTCCCAGACCCGGCGCATCTCGGCGGCGGCCTCGTCCAGTACCTGATCCGGCATCACGTTCGGGCGAATGCGGGATAACAGCGTCTTGTGGTACTCGACGATATAGCCGTACAGTTCTCTCTGCCAGGGAGCATAAGTACCGCTGACAGGCCACATGCGTCCGATGTCGCTGGTGTAATAGTTGCATTCGGGCGCCACATCCATCAGCACCAGATCGCCGTCCTTCAGCGGGCAGTTATTCAGGAAGTAGTGGATATGCCAGATGTTCTCGCCGCTGGCGATGATGGGGCGGTAGCCTTCGCCCTGCGCACCGTTGACCATGAAGATGTAGTTGGCCAGTGCGCCGAGTTGACGCTCGATCACGCCCGGCCGGCTGGCGCACATGGCCTCCCGGATGGCCTGCGCGCACAGCCAGCCCGAGCGCCGCATCACAGCGATCTCGCGCGGGCTCTTGACGGAGCGCAGTTCATCCAGGATCGGGGTCAAATCGCGCACCTCGATCCTGGGGAAATGCGCGTGCAGGAGAGCGATGAAACGCTGTTCCCGCGAGGGCTGCCCATCCCACGGGTCCTGCATAGCCATCTGATCGGCCCATTGCAGGCCATCGCGGGTCGCGGCCCGAAGTTCGGCGGGCGCATGCGGCGTATAGACGACCTTCGCTTCGGCCAGGTGGTCTGCAAGGGCCTCGTGGCGGCAGACCTCGTCAACGCCCGTGATGGCTTTAACCAGGTCAACGTCTTCGACGCCCGGCGGAGCCCCTTCGCCGAGTTGCGCTTTGCCCCGTTCGGGCAGATAGAGCGTGGACCTGCGTTGCGCCCCGTTCAGCAGAAGGTAGGCGTGGGGCGTTTCGAGGCCGCAGCAGTAGAAGAACTCGTTGGTCTGGCGGAAGGCGACGTACCCGCGTGGTGCCGGAGCGCCCTGGAGCAACGCACAGGCTCCACTCCCGATGGCCTCGAATATCCGCTCTCGGCGGGCGATGAACTCTTCGGGGGGAAAATCCGCCCGCCCGCGTGAGCCGACCTGGTTGCCGGATGCCATCTCGTCGCTCACTCTGACCGGATCGGGAAGTAGACCGTGTACCGTTCGTCGCGGATCTCGTAAAGCGGGAGGAAACGCAGCCCGCGTTCCTGATCGCGGGTGCGATAGCCGGGCCGCCAGAACCACCATTCGCGTTCGTTATCGGGTACCAGGATGGTCTCGGGCCGCTCTCTATCCCCGTACAACCTCCTCTCCTCATCGCACAGGCCCGCCAAGACCACCGGTCCGTCCATAAAGGCCACTGTTTCGGGCTCGTCGGGGAGGGGGCAGGTCGAAAGCGACTTGGGGAGCACCACCCGCACCGTGTCTTCGTGCCACGTTCGCCGAATCTCGTGAAAGCCGGAGGGCCCGGCGGAGACGGCAGTTGGCTCTCCGTTGACGAGAGCATGAACCGGCCCGCTGACCCACCATGGCAGGCGCAATTTCAACGCGAACGCCACCGGACGTTCACAACGGATCGAGAATTCAATGATCCAGCGTTCCGGCCTGTGCAGCGAGCCGTCCGGCTCACGCGGCTGACTGGTGGATGCCTCGCTATCGAAGGTTTGCTTCACCGTCACGGGAACGGCGTCCCACTGCCACTCGAGCATTGTGGGGATGTACTGGCACACGACCAATCCCTCGGCATCCTGGTAGTAGACATAGGCATTGTGTAGCGTATGGGCCTGCACCAGCGTGCCATGGCAGCACCAAAAGTCGTCCGTCGGCGTGCCCCAGATCTTTTTCGCCCCGGCTTGAAGGGGCAGGAAGTAAGCCACCATGCCGGTATCCTGGTGCTGCTGGGCCAGGATGCCGTTGTAGAGGTTGCGCTCGATATAGTCGGCATACGTCACGTCCCCGCTCCAGCGCAGCAAGTAGTCGGCCAGGCGCATCATATTGTAGACCACGCAGTGCTCCTGGTTCTTGTCGCCGAGGCGTGCCGCGAACTCGAAGGGCGGCGTCCAGACCTCGCCAGTGGTCTGTCCGCCCGTGCAGAAAAAGCCCCGTTCGGTGACGGCGCAACGCCAGTAGGCCTCCACGATTTTGCGCCAGCGTTCCTCGCCGGTCACCTCGTAGGCGCGCGCCGCCCCATGCGCCTCCGGGATGGTGGTGTTGGCGTGGCGGTTGGTCAGCGGGTCCTCCCCCGCCAACAGCCGCTCGAAGAGCCGCGGCCGGTCGTAGCGACGGATGAGGTCCAGATGTTCCTGTTTGCCCGTGACGCCATACAGGTTGGCCCAGGCCTCCAACATCCCGCCCGTTTCGACGTCCAGGATGTCGTCCATCTGCTCGCGTGGGAACTGGCCGGTCCAACGATGGAACCACCTGGCCCACTTCACCATGATGTCCAGCGCCTGCTCATTGCCGGCGTAGGTGGCCATGTCGTAAAGCCCCATCAGGGTCTTGTGCAGCGTGTAGTGAGGCGCCCACACACTCTTTCCACGGGTGACCCAGTCCAGGTATTTTTCGGGAATGGAACCGACCCACTCGCCCCCATTTTCCTTCTGGCAACGCGCGAGTTCAGAGACGATCCAATCCGCCTTGCCCTTGAGTTCGGCATCGCCCGTGCTGGCGTAGATGCGGGCGGCGGCGGAGAGCCAGTGGCCGAGAAATTGCCCGCGCACCTGGCAGGTCGGCGATTCCCAACCCCAGTGGCAATCCTCCGGCCGGGTGCGAGGCCCCCACAGCCCGGCTTCCATGTAATGGTTCTGGAGCAGGTTCTCGCTGCGCAGCGAGAGCAGGTAGCGGCGGTTCAGGTCGAAGCGCTGCTGGAACACGCCGGGCAGTAACTTGACCTTTCCAGGCGGAATGGGTCTGAGAGCCTCCATTCTCATCACCTCCGGGCATATTCTACAAACACCCGATACTCCCCGCGGATAGCCCCCTGGTTGACGAAGGGGTAGAGCACGAACGGCTGTTCCTGCTCACCTGCGAGTTGCGAGTTCGCAGCGGACGAGGCAAACAGCGGCTCCTTGGAGCGGACGTGTCCCGTCACCCGCAGGGCCGGTCCCAACAGGCTTTCGTCTGTCGGCTCCTCGCGGACGCTCTCGCCGGGCCGGGCCGGGTCAATGTGCAGGACCACATCCTCGGAATACATGCCGTGCGACCAGTAGAACTTGACCGGATCGGCCTGCGCCTGCTGGAAGTAGGCATAGACGAGCGGCCCGCGCGTCAGCGCGAGCGCATGGTCGTTGGCCTGGCAGGTCACCTGGAAGGGCAAGGAGAGTTCGACGACGTCCTCTGTCTGCCACTCGCGCTCGATGACCGCAAAGTCGCCCGCTTGTACCGGTGAAGGCTTGCCGCCCCCCACGCGCAGCGTAGCTCCTGCGGCGTAGGGCGGGATGCGCAGATGGAGGGCGAACCTGGCCGCACGTTCGGGGCGCACGTGGATGATCACCTTGCCGCCGGAAGGGAAATCGGTTTCCTGACGCAGGGTAACGGCCGGCAACTCCGGTGTGCGCAGGGTGGCCTGGCTCTCCGTATAGATCAACACGGCGGGGTTGCCATCCCGGAAGCCGTAGAGGTAGGTGGGCATGCGTCCCGCGAGGCGTGCACCGGCGGCGTTGCAACAGTTGGGGCCATAGGGCTCCTGCGCCCGCCCGTTCAGCGGAGTCATGTAACTCCAGTTGGAGCCGTCGGCGAGTTGCGCGGCCAGGAAGTGGTTGAACAGGTCGCGCTCGATCTCGGCAGCATAGCGCGCCTCCCCGGTCCAGCGCAGGGCCTGATCGAGGAGCAGGATCCAGGTATGTTGGGGACAGACCTCGATGTCGTTGCGCGGGTGATAGAAGCGCCGCGGTACATACCGCTCGCCGGAACTCATGCCGCCGGTGAGGAAGATCCACTCGGCGGCAATGCGATCCACACAGCCCAGCACCACATCGCGGTACTCGCTCTTTCCCGTCGTGTTGTACAGCGCGGCCAGGCCCAGTAGCGTCATGTGGAAGGTATGGGCGTGCATATTCTCACGCAATTCGTACAGGTCCTTCTCGCCAGCGGCAAACTGCTTCATAGAGGTGTAATCGCAAGTGTGGACCGATTCGGGGTAGGCCGCCAGCCACTCATCCCACTTGAGCAGCGTCCGCTCGCCCCACTCGACGAAGCGGGTGTCGCCTGTCTGCCGGCCCAGGAGCACGATGGGCTCCAGGATCAGCGTCCCTTCTCCGCCATCGTGGCCGTTGCCGGGATAGCGCCCGGCGAGGGGGAACTGGCCCGGGTCCGGCCCCCAGGTGCGGATGATGTATTCGCCCAGGCGGCGCGCCGTCTCCAGCGCGGTCTGGCTTTGCAGCAGATCGGCGCAGACGAGCAGACCATGCAGCACATAGTACATCTCGTACAGTTCCATGCCGCGCACGGGGTTGCGGTGAAAGCGAGGCGTGATTCCCAGGTAGCCATCCGCCTCCTGGCTCCTGGCCAGCCGGTCGAGCAGTTCGTGCACTCTGGTCAGCAACTCGTGGTCGTCTGCGATCAACGCGGTGTAGGCTGAAGCGTCCAGCCACTTGCCGATCTGCTCACCCAGCCAGAACCAGTCGTCATACGTCGTAGTCCAGTGGAAAATAGTATGCGTTTTGCGCTCGTGGAGGCGGATGAATTCCTCCGAGAGCAAGGGGTCCTTGAGGCGCTTTTCGCGGTTGGCGTGAAAACGCCGCCCCAGGAAGCCGCCCACGAAATCGAAAGCACGCGGCTCAATCGGTTGGACAGTAGTTGCCATTTCTTTAACCTCCGCTCTGCTTTTTAATCAGCCCTTGAGCCCGGTCATCACCACGCCCTGCACAAAGTAGCGCTGGGCGAGGAAAAAGACCAGGAGTACCGGCGCGGTCATCGCCGTCGAAAAGGCCATCACCAGGTCCCAGCGCGTCCGTGAAAACAGTGTGCCGCGGAAATTCGCCAGGCCGATGGCGAGCGTGAACCGCTCCGGCGAGTTGATGTATAGCAACGGCCCGACAAAATCGTTCCAGGTGCCGAGAAACGTAAAGATCGCCACCGTAGTCAACGCCGGCTTGGCCAACGGCATCATAATGCGGGCATAGATGGTGAACTCGCTACAGCCATCAATGCGCGCCGCATCCGCCAATTCCTCCGGTATCGTGCGGAAGAACTGCCGCAGCAAAAAGATGTTGAAAGCCCCTCCTCCGAAGAAGTACGGCACCGTCAGTGGCAGAAACGTGTCAATCCAGCCCAACTGCTTGAACATTACGAACTGGGGCACCATCATGACCACATAGGGTACCATCATGGTGAACAGCACCATGCTGAACCAGAAATCGCGTCCGGGAAAACGCAGGCGAGCAAAACCGTAGGCGCAGAACGAGGCGGTCAAGATGATCGCCAACTCGTTCATCACCACCAGGAACACGGTGTTCCGGAGATAGATCGGAAACGGTTTGTAAGTCAGCGCCTCCACGTAATTCTGGGGACGGAACGGATTGGGGATCAGTTCGGGTGGAAAGACAAAGACCCTTTGCTCCACCTTGAAGGAACTGCTCACCATCCACATGAGCGGGAACAGCATCACCACCGAGCCCACGAGCAGGATCGCCCAGATCACTGCTTGTGTGATCCATTTGCGGCCGAACTTGCTACGTCGTGCTCGCAGCGCCGCCCTCGCAGCCTTCGTGCTCATTATCGCTCTCGTTCTCATGACTGACTCCAACCCGGACGAGCCGGAATCGAACCGTGTTTGCTCTTGGCCGCACCGGCCTGAAAGAGCCGGTGCTGGCGGGTTTCCCCGCTAGAAAGTAATTACTCAGCCTACCCTACCGCAGGTTCGAAAATAGCGTCTGCACCAGCCTAAAGGGCCGGTGCTGGGAGGCTCAACCTCTCCTAACCCCTCCCTCACCCTCCCCTTCCCTCTCCGCAACGGAGAGGGA
>DAOUBA010000246.1:0-8201 GCA_034432855.1 Anaerolineae bacterium
GGGGGCGTTTCAAGGACGGTGGGTTGAGTCATTGCTGCCTCCGTGTTGGGATGCAGCAATGTTACCACATCACCGCTGATCGTTAAAGTGCACTACGACCGACCTTTTATCCGGACAGTATTGTCGCCGAAGGCTCGGACTGGTTCTGGTGGTACGGCGCGGATCAGAACTCGGGCTCCGACGAAGACTTTGACCGACAGTACCGCGACACGCTCAGGCAGGTGCTGATCACGCTGGGCGAGGAGCCGCCCGCCTGGTTGAGTGTGCCCATCATTGCCCAGTCGCCCGAGCCTGCGCAACGGGCCGCCAGCGGTCTGATCCAGCCGACCATTGACGGGGTGGCCGATGCGGGCGAGTGGGATGCTGCCGGCACCTACTCTGTGGAAGCCGGTGCCCTGGCGGCCAACTTACCCCTGGAACGGCTCTATTATGGCTTTGACGCGCATACGCTCTATCTGCGCGTTGATGCGGCCTATTCCTGGGGTGCTCTCACTACCTGTGGCGGCAATCCCAACTGTCGCACCACGGTCGGCATCTACCTCATGCCTCCTGGTGGCGGTGAAGCCAGCGCCTTTTCCTGCTACGGCGGCGTCGAGACGTATCTCGGTTTCGGCGCGACGCGGCTACTGGAGCACGACTTCGCCCCAAACGCCCAACTGACCGGTGCGACCTGGTCCACGTTCGATGGGGAGAGGTGGATACCATCCGGCGATTTCCCTGTCGAGGAGCTGCGGATCGCAATAGAGGGGGCCACCCTGGAGGTGAGCATCCCGCTCGGCATGTTGGCGCCGGAGGGAGCCGCGCTCGATAGCGGCGACCGCATCCTGTTGCGCCTTGTCCTCTCGCAGGGGACGATGGAGCAACAAGCGGACAGTATGCTCCTGCCGGCGAGCGGCCCTGCGTTGCTGACCGTGCCCGACCTGGGGCTGACGACACCCGTGCTGGTGGTCGAGGACCCGCCGAACGACGATCATGGCCCCGGCTCGTACACTTACCCCACCGATGCGGTCTTCCAGCCCGGCGTCTTCGACGCCACCTCATTCAGCGTGGGCTACGACGATACTTATATCGTCTTCCGGCTCACGCTGCGCGGCCCGCTGGAGAACGTCTGGAATTCGCCCAACGGCATCTCGGTACAGACGGTGGACGTTTACATTGACAAGGATGGACCAGGGGCCGGCGCGCGGCTGCTCCTCCCTGGACGCAATGCGGCTCTGACCGCCGACCACGCCTGGGACTATGCCATCTGGGTCGAAGGGTGGACGCCGGGCATCTATGTGCCAGGCGACGCGGGCCCCGTGCAGATTGACGCCGAGATGGTCGTCATCGCCGATCCCGGCCAGAGCAAGATCACCGTCAAGGTACCGCGTGCCGTCCTGGGTGATGACCCGGAGAATTGGGCGTATGCCGTCGTCGTGCTGGGGCAGGAGGGCTATCCCGCGTCGGGCGTCTGGCGCGTACGCGACGTGAACCCCCGCGCGGAGCAGTGGCGCTTTGGTGGCGGCCCCAACGACGCTAACCATACCCGCATCATAGACATGGTGTGGCCTGCGGGCATGAGCCCCTCTCAGGAGGAGATGCTATCCGCCTATGTCCCTTCCCAGGAGCCGCCGGCGAGCCTGGGGCCAGATGCATTTGTTCAACTGGAGACGTTACCGCGTGGGCCGTGAGCATCATGGGGCTCATCCCTCCCCATACACTCCTATCTCGACATAGTACCACGTGTCGCCCTGCCGTGCGTAGAAGGAGACCATATCGGCGCAGGTTGTCACGTTGAATATCGCCGGCTCACAACAGCGGTCGTGGATGACTTCGTCGTAGGAGATGTCCGACAATGTCTGGCCATCGTAGGAGACGTAGATGCGCCCGTCCTGTTCGTAGAAGTAGAATGGCCGGCCATGGAGAACTGTCCAATTGAAGATTTTGTCGTAGCCCAGTTGTTCGTTGAGGCTTACGCCGTTGACGATGACCTGGTCGTGGGCTTCCAATATCCACTGCCCCCGCCATTCCTGCAGCACGGGGTTGAACGAGGGGGCGAGGTCTGTGGAGAGTGTGTGCGTGTAGACCGGGATGCCGTCTTGCAGCACGGTGAACGAAAACAGGTTCCCTGATTCGTTGACCGCCGGCCCAGGCCCGATGGTGAAGGTGTGACCGTTGACGGTCAGCGGTGGGCAGTCGGAACCCAGAAAGTCTGCCGCCGCGCAACGGGAGACCGGCTTGCGCCACGCCGCCCGACGCGATTTCATCCCGGACAGCGCATATTGCCCGAACTCCATGTGGTCAGGCGTATCCACGGCGGCGGAGACGAGTGGGTATTCCTCGATGGTCAGCCTGCCAACTTGCATCGTCGTCGCTTCACCATACGGGAGGTAGATGCGCGGGTCCACCGGGCGCTCCTGATGGCGTAACTCGAAGTGTAGGTGAGGGCCGGTGGCGTAACCGGTACTACCGGCCTGCCCGATGGTGTCCCCTTGCCGGACTGTTTGGCCCATAACGGCGGTGATTTTCGAGAGATGCGCGTAGTAGGAACTCCAGCCCTGGGCATGTTCGACGATAACCAGGTACCCATACCCGCTGCTGAATTCCGCCAATCTCACCATCCCGTCCGCCACTGCCATCACCGGTTCGCCCTCGGCGGCGACGAGATCGAGCCCCTGGTGGCCAGGATTGCGCGGATCGTGGAAGGTGAGGCCGGCAATCTCGTGCCGCGCGGTGGGCCATTGGAACGGTGGATGGGCTGCGCCCTGGGCCGGGTCCGTCATGCTGGCGCGCGGAGGTTGGCCGGTATCCGAGGGGGGTGCGGCGAACCAGACGGCGGCAAAGGAGTAACGGCCTACGCCGACGGAATCCGACTCGACGCGCAGCCGGTATGTCCCTTCGCTTGGCAGAGCGGACAGGTAGATAAAGGGCGGCTGGAGTGCGTTGCCGCTCTCGCGCGCCAATTCGTTCCCATCGGGATCGTACAGTGAGAATGTGATGGTGGCGTCGGAGGCAGAGCCGGCACCGGGGTGCAGCCATGCCTCGATTGTGAGAGAGCGCCCCGGGTGCCCGTCGAATTGCCAATCGTCCATGCCGTTGGCCCCCAGCGTCCCCTCTACGGGCTCGCCGGATGTGGGCCACATTTCGGGGATGGAGATGGTGTGCGCTCCCCCAACGTTTGTGAGTTGTCGGATGATCACGCGGACGGCGGCAAGCGTGTTGGGGGTGGCGGCCTCTGTGCTTCGAAAGCCCGTCACTTCCAGGGTCATCCCCGGCGCAATGTCCCAGAACTTCGCCGGGCTCCCGTCGGCGTAGCGCACGATGGTGCCGTCCAGCCAGGGGATGGACCAGGTTGTGCCGTTGGCATCCTGCAAGGTGACGACCTGCGCGCTGGCGGCGTTGTTCACCACCGTTCCGGTCACCGTGATGGCCTCTCCGGTAGTGGGTATGGCGACCCAGGGGGGTGTCTTGGGGAGATGGTCAATCTCATGCCCGGCGGTGTCCACAAAGCGCACGGTAACGGAGACCAGAGTGTCTTTGGGTAGCGGCGTGCCCTGTTCCGCTTGGGTGACCTGAGGCCCCGGGAGTCGGATCGCCTGGTAACCGGCGGTGGTCGGCTCGACGGTGATGGTGTATACGTCGCCCTGCCGCTGGGCGGCAAGGACGCGATGGAGGAGCACCCACAGTTCAATCTCCTGGCCTGTGGGGAGGTTCCGGGTGTCCGTCTCGCAGAGTCCCGTGACGTCCTCATTCCCTGCCGTCCATAGCCCCAGTTCGGGCCAGGAGTCGAACATCTCGCTGTTGCCGCCGGAGTAACGGTAGAAGGACTGCTGAAAGTTCCACCAGAGCATCTCGCGGGGGATCTCTCGGCGGCGCGGGGTATCCCACACCTGGGCGGCCTGCTCCGCCTCGTCTGGGCGGGTCCAGGTCTCGGAAGCGCGACAGACGGTGAAGGGGATCGTCTGCTCGATGGGAGAGGGCTCAGGGGTAACGGCTTTCTCGATGTATTCTCCGACGACGGCCTGGACGTAGGCGGCGAAGCGGATCGTGCCGTCGGCGCTGTGGCCGTAAAAGACCCATACCGGTTGCACGATGGTCGTCTGGGGTTTTTGCGAGGGCAGTGGTACCCCTTCTCTGGAAAAGACCACTTCCGGCTGCGGGTCGTAGTAGTAAGCCAGTTCGACGCGCTCTACGATGAACGTACCCCCCAGCCTGCCGGGGGCTATCTGTGCCGTCTCGTCCACTACGTGGGGGCCGGCGTCCACCGGGAATTGGTCGGCGCTGGTCGCGGCTACGGTCTCTGGACCGGCCTGGCTGCTGACGAGGCTCAGCACCGGCAGCCCGGCGTAGGTGTGTGCGGGATGCACCACACCGGCCACAAAGACCTGCGCCACGTCCAGAAGGGGATCATTTCCGGGAACCCAATAGCCTTCCGTCTCCAGCGACTGCTCCAGAACATAGCGCTGTCCCGTCTCGTGGTCGGTAAAGACGGCGACCTCGTGTCCCTCCAGCGTCTCCAGGTCTATGTGGCCGAGAAAGCCCTGGATCTGTTCCTGAGGCCAGAGCTGCTCGAAGCGTTCTACCTGAATGGCCCGCCCGTATGGGGGTTCGCCGTGGACGATGTTGCCCCAGACCCGCACGTGCAGCCGGTTGTGCTGGGCGAGTTCTTCCAGCAGTTCCTGTGGACCGACGAGCGGGTAGGGTGGCTCTGCCCAGTTCTTGTCGGACAGATAGGCTTCCACGCGCCGGGCCTCGCCGTTCACGTAGATGGTGGCGTTGAGCACGCCGGTGATCTCAACATGCTGGCCGAAGGGTACGGGTGTGGCAGTGGGAGATGGCGTGTGCTCCGGTGTCGGCGGCCTGGGGATGACGAGTACCTGGCCCACCGCAATTTCATCGAGACCGATGCCGTTGGCGGCCAGCAGCGCGTCCACGGTGATGCCGTATTGACCGGCAATGCTCGTGAGCGTCTCTCCCTCGCGCACAATGTGGGTGGATGGAGGGGGAGTAGGAGATAGAGACTCGCTTTCTTCTACTACCACACTCACCACACTGACGGAACGGCTGGTGACAGGGGGTGTTTCGGAGAGGGGCGGCGAATAGATCTGCCACCAGTTCACGTCGTCTCCTTCGACGGGCCATTCGTCGGCACAAACGTCAATCCGCTCACCGTCGGCCAACTCTTGCGGCGCATTGGGCAACCGGTATCGTTCGCCTGCATCGGTGATCAGCCAGGTATCGTCTCCATCGCGGGTGAACGCCCCGGCGCGGCACGGGGCGCCTGACTCGACGTTGGCGGTGGGGATGGTCTCCCAATCGCCCAGTTCGACCTGCCAGCGCCGGACGTTGATCTGGGTGGCGATCGTTCCTCGTATTCTCACCTCTTCATAGCCCGCATGGCTCAACTCTGCTACGCGAGGACCGACCAGCTCGTAGACCATCCCGTTATGGGCATTCAGGGAGGCGCGGACCTCACTCCCCGTCTCGGCCACCAGGATTTGCAGCCAGCCGGTGGCGGTGACGGGTTGACCGATGAGATGCGCAGGCGGCTGTGGCCGGTAGGAGCGTATGCCGTTCGTGGGCGTCGGCTGGTCCATGTCCAGGCGGAAAGGGCTGGTGGCCTGTTGCCCGGTGCTGATTTCCGCGTAGGCCTGGCTGGCCGGGCGGATGGGGTACGAACGGCCACGCGCGAAGGTGAGGGGATTGAGCGTGGCATAGATGACTTCCCCGGCCGAATTGACGGCGACGTGCATCCCGGCCTGGGTCCCGACCAGCGGACGACCCTCCAGCAGGGGTACGATGCGGATCGTCCGGATCGGGCTCTCTGCCCGCAGATTTTCCGGCTCTTCAGCCCGGTAATGATCGGGTAGCAAGCCGTGCGCTTTCAGGAAGGCGACGGCGGCATCGCGCGCGATCTCGAACGAGGGGGGTGGGCCTTCGTCGGTAACGGCGTTTTCGTTGCTGTAGTCTATGCTGCCCATCGGGACAAAACGGTAGAAGGTCAGCCGCTGACCATCATCGCCCAGGACGATGATTGCCTCCGGCTCGCGCGGGTCGCGATACACCCTGGGATTGGTCAGGCCAAAATCGAGGGCCCATGCGATGGCCTCCTCCGGTGTGGCGGGGATCGGCGCAGCGGCGGCGATGTAGGTGGAGATTTCGGCGGGCACTCTGGGCAGGTCGGCTTCCAGCCTCAGGGTAGCGCCGGCCAGCAAGCCCTGGCCAGATTCGGAGCCGGCGGCGTATGCCAGGCGGGGCAAGGGCGGCAGTTCCCGGTCGCCGAACCGGTGGGGAAGCATCAGCGTCAGCGACGCTACGATGGCAACGGCTACGCCGATCCACAGGAAGCGGCGGATAGGGATGTGTCGGGTGACCGGTGCCCCGGCCTGGTACCGAAGACGCAGGTGGGTGGCGAGTCTGGCGACGAATTCAGGGCGGGGTTCGATGCGGGCAGCACTCCGGCGCAGCGCCTCGACAATGGCGGCATCAGATTCATCCGAAGGTCGCTCAGCGCAAAGGTCGAGTGGGTCATAGGAACTATGTTTCGCTTTCATCCAGGCACCTCCTTCTCAGGTCGGCGACGGCGCGTGAGATCAGGACTTTGACCGCATCCTCCCGGCGGTGCATCACGGTGGCGATTTCGCGGATGCTCAACCCGCCCCAGAAGCGTAACTGCAATACCTCACGCCGATCGGGGCTGAGGTGAGGCAGGGTGCGTTGGACGCAATCCAGCACGCTGTTGTGATAGACCCTCTGCTCCGCGTCTGGCGCGGATGGGTCGGGCTGTGTAGCGGCGGCTTCCAGCGGTTCACCGGGGTTGGCATAGTGGCGACGGTGATAGTCGGCGCACTTGCGACGGGCGATGCCGAAGAGCCAGGCAGCGAACGAGCCGTGTCCGCGGTAGCCCTTCAGTCCTTCCAGTGCCGCCAGAAACGTCTGCGCCGTGAGGTCCTCGGCCTCGCTCCGCATTCCGGCGTGGGTATAGCAGTAGCGGTAGACGGCGGTGACGTAGCGGCGATAGAGTGCGTCGAACGCATCGGGATCGTCCCGTGCAGCCCTGGCCAACGCAACGTCGTCCGATTGGGAATTGGCGTTCAATTTTTTTCTCCTTCGGCGCCGATCGGAGTCACCATGTATGTCGCCTGGATGGGGAAAAGGTAACACCTGCCTGCAGAGCGTCGGAATCGGGCTTCGCCGCCGTTGCCGGCTTCGCCCACCACCTCTATGTCCGGCTGATGGGCCAGCAGCACCCGCAGCCCCGTCCGCGCCACGGGATGGTCCTCGGCCAACACCACGCGAATGGTGGCATGAGGCTCGTTCATCGCACTCCTCCTCGTCTGTACATCCGAGAGGAACAGGGGTGATACTCGCCAGGCACTCCCGTTCCTCTCGTATCATCGCAATGGCCTCCACTTTGGCCTCGGCCAGGGCATCCTCGACCGTCTTCTCGCCGGAGGAGAGGATAGCGTCCAGGGCAGTAAGGAGGGCCAGTTCACCGCTCCCCATGCCGATCTCGGAGGAGCGCGGATCGCTGTGTTGCACAGCGTATTGGAGTGCGGCGGCCATCTCTGCGTCCAGGCTTTCCCAGAAACCGCTCTTCTCTGCAACCGAATGGGACTATAGACATTGAAAGCGAATCCCCATTGGACCACTTCGTTGCCCTCGCGCACTCTCAGCGCCTGGGCCCTGTTGATCAGATCTTCCCACGTCCAACCCGGCTCGGGGTAGGCAACCCCCGTGGCATCGAACATGGCCTTGTGATAGGCGACCACGCTTACGTCCAATGCCACAGGTATGGCCCATGTGCCGTTGTCTCGTCGGTACCCCTCCAGGGCGCCTGGGTAGAAATCCTCCGGCTGGAAATCTGCATCGGCTTCGACAAATGGGGCAAGATCGCGGACTCGACGCGTAGCAATCACGTCATCGGCCATAGGCAAGTTGATCGGGAAGACGTCGGCTACCAGAGGCACGTCGGGCCATTGGATGTGGTCCACGCCTTGTGTAAAGTCAACAGGGCCCAGCAGTTCATCAGAGGACACGAGCTGGATATGCATATCGGGGTTGGCTTCCGTGAACGCCTCGGCCAGGTCTTTGTATATATACTTCACGCGGGCACAAATTGCGCTTTTTCGAAGAGCTGGAAACGCAAAGTCAGTAGCGAATCTAGCTCAGATTTGTGGGTTGTGTGAGTTTTGCTCAAACAGTCCGTAATGGCGGTTTTG
>DAOUBA010000247.1:0-15454 GCA_034432855.1 Anaerolineae bacterium
CATCCTCTGATTTCGCAGGATCGTATCCATGCCTCCGCCCTCCGCAATTGGTTGTTGACACCCCCAAGCATACCGCATTGGGCGGAGTTCGCAAGTCCCGAACCCACATGTGGGTAATCACCATAAATATGGTGGCTTGACTTTTATTCCGCCTGCGGTAAGATATGCCTAACTCAACGGCACAAGGATCGCGAGATGCGCCGTATTTCGGAACAGGATTTTCATAAGGAATTGTCTCGCGTGCTTACGGGGCTACGCCGTTACCGTTCCCAAAAAGTCATCCTCTTTGGCTCCTTCGCCCGAGGAGACTATCATGCGGGCAGTGATATAGACCTGTTGATCGTCAAAGAAACAGAGCGTCCGTTCGTTGAGCGGATCGGTGAGGTGCTGGCCTCTTGCGATTACTCTATACCCCTGGAGCCCCTTGTTTACACGCCGGAAGAGTTCGCGCGTATGGGTGAAGAAGGCAGTCCCTTCATTGAACAAGTCTTGCGAGAAGGACGGGTGATCTATGAATCATAACCTGCAAGAAGCGCGCCGCTGGTTGGCCCAGGCTCGCCACGATGTAGACGCAGCCGCTTTGAAAGCCAGAGAGGGATATACGGACGTGGCCTGCTTTCTGGCTCAACAGGCCGCCGAGAAGGCGCTCAAAGACTATCTCTATAGCCAGAGAGAGCGGGCAGTCGTCGGTCATGCGACCTATCTGTTGCTCAAACGTTGCCAGCACTCCCATGCTTCCTTCGAGGCGCTACAAGATCTCTGTCGCCGTCTGGATCGGTACTATATGCCTACCCGTTATCCCAACGGATTGCCTGGCAGCATCCCGCACGAAGTCTATACCCGAGACCAGGCACAGGAAGCGATTGCTGGTGACCGGAAGATTCTCGATCAGGTTGAACAATCACTCCCGCCTCAGGAGGGTGAATCGTGATGAGAATCCTCGTCACCGGCGGTGCGGGGTTCATCGGCTCCAACCTGGTGGATGTGCTGATGGAGCAAGGCCACGAGGTCACCGTCATTGATAATCTCTCCGTGGGCAAGGCCAGCAACATCGAGCATCACCTGTCGAGCGAGCGCTTTCACTTCGTCAACGATTCGATCCTCAACGCATCTACGCTGGAGCGGCTTGTGCGCCAGGCCGAGTTGATCTACCACCTGGCTGCCGTTGTCGGGCCCAAGTACGTGGTCGAAGACCCCCTGGGCACCATCATCACCAACGTGCGCGGCACGGAGAACGTATTGGAACTGGCGTTCAAATATTGGGTGCGCACCGTCATCGCCTCCAGTTCCGAGGTCTATGGCAAATCCACTGCTGTCCCCTTGAGCGAAGACGACGACCGGCTGCTGGGGCCGACCACTGTGCCGAGGTGGTCGTATGCCGATGCCAAGGCGATTGACGAGTACTTTGCCCTGGCCTATGCCGAAAGGGGGCTGCCTGTCACGGTCGTGCGCTACTTCAATGCCTATGGCCCTCGCCTCGATCCGCGCGGCTATGGCAGCGTCATTGCCCGGTTCATCAATCAGGCGTTGCGGGGCGAGCCGCTCACCGTGTACGACGACGGCGAACAGACCCGCTGCTTCACCTACGTGGCGGATACTGTAGAGGGCACCATTCGCGCTGCTACATTCCGCGAAGCCGCCGGTGGGGTGTTCAACATCGGTTCGGATCGAGAGACCAGCGTCAACGAACTGGCGCGGCTGATCCAGCAGTTGGCCGGTTCCAGGTCGGAGATCGTCCACGTACCCTATGAGGCTGCGTATGGCCCATCCTTCGAAGAGACGCGCCGCCGCGTGCCCGACGTGCGCCGTGCGCGTGAGGTGTTGGGGTTCGAGGCCAGGACGACACTCGAAGAAGGGCTGCGGCGGACGATAGAGTGGTTTCGAGGTCAGCAGGAGGGCAAATGAGTTCGACCAGACTGAGCGTGTTTTGCGATAAGGCGCTGGAGATCGGCTGGTTGCTGGCGGTGATCATCACGCCGCTCTTCTTCAACGTCTATTCCAGCCGCGTGTTCGAGCCGGACAAACTGACCACCCTGCGCACGGTAGCCACCATCATGGCTGCCATCTGGGTGGTCAAGTTGATCGAGGAACGCGCCAGCGGAAAACGTGGGCTCGCGATCTCCTGGCGCACGCCGCTGGTGCTTCCGGCGGCCTTTACGATCGCGGTCTATCTCCTCAGCACGCTCTTCTCCGTCACCCGCTGGGTCAGTTTCTTCGGCTCCTATCAGCGCCTGCAAGGGACGTACACCACACTCTCTTACATTGTCATCTTCATCATTCTGCAGGAATTGCGCACTCGCGCCCAACTCGACCGTCTGATCACGGTGATCATCCTCAACAGCCTGCCCATTGCGCTCTACGGTTTCCTGCAGCATAACCGGCTCGATCCTCTGCCCTGGGGCGGAGACGTGACCGAACGCATCGCTTCCAACATGGGCAATCCCATCTTCGTCGCCGCCTATATGATTATGGCGGCACCTGCGACGATAGCCCGCATAGTAGAGTCGTTCTGTTCCATCCTGGCCGACGAAGAGTCCGGCACGGCGGACGTGCTTCGCGCCGCAGCGTATATCTTTATTTTCCTGGTTCAGGTCATCGCGATCTGGTTCAGCCATAGCCGTGGTCCCCTGATGGGCCTTATGGCTGGGCTCGCGGTGTGGGGTTTCCTGGGGTTGCTGGCGCTGCAACGCGCGGCTCGGCAGGAGCAGCCCTTTCAACCTGCGGAATTCCTGGGCGATCTGGGGCGGGGCGTGGGCTTTGGGCTGGGCAGTCTGGCTTTGGCCGGTGCGGCGGCGGTACTCTTCTACTTCGTCGGCAGAGGGCTGACAGGGCGCTTTCCCAATGTTCCCCGTTGGACTGCCGTTATCGGCGCCGTGATTGCGTTCTTTGCTATCTGGCTGGCCCTTATCGTGAACCGGCGGGGCTGGCGCTGGTTGTGGGCTAGCGCACTGTTACTCGCGCTGTTGGCCGCTGCCGGCTTCCTGACGATCAACCTGGTCGAACCGGTGCGCGCCTGGAGCACGCAGCAACCCTGGCTGGGCCGTCTGGACGATGTGCTGCAACCCGAGACCGGCACCGGTAAAGTGCGCTCGCTCATCTGGGAGGGGGCGTTGAAACTGATCACCCCACACGCACCGCTCGACTATCCCCCCACGCAGGAGCGTCCCAACGGGCGTTCCGATTCCTTCAGCGCGCTGCGTTTGCTGGTGGGATACGGGCCGGAGTCTATGTACGTGGCCTACAATCGCTTCTACCCGCCCCTGCTGGGACATTACGAATCGCGGACCGCTTCCCCGGATCGCTCGCACAACGAGACGATGGACTCGCTGGTCATCACCGGCCTTCTCGGCTTCGCTGCCTACCTGTGGATGTTCGGCGGCTTCTTTTACTTTGGCCTGCGCTGGTTGGGCGTGTTGCCCGATGGCTGGCGGCGCACCCTGTTCTTCGCGTTGCTGGCCCTGGGCGCCGTGGCTGCGGTGGCGGTGGTGATGCCCACCATCGGCCCACATTTCTTCTGCTTAGCCATCCCGGTCGGCATGGTCGGCGGCTTGTTCTTGTATATGATCATCTACGCCGTGTCGGTCTACTGGGACCCCGACGCAGCAACGCCGGCGCATCCTTATGCGATCATGCTCATCGGCATCCTGGCTGCGGTGGTGGCGCACCTGATCGAGATCAATTTCGGCATCGCCATCGCCTCTACGCGCACGACCTTCTGGGCCTATGCCGGGGCGTTCGTGGTGATGGGTGCGCTCCTGGTGCGCGAGCGTGGGGACGTGTGGGAGCAGGAGGGCAAAGGGGTAGAGGAGCAGGGAGGCGGTGGAGCAGGGGAGCAGAGGAGCAAAAAGCGCAGAAAGCGCCGTAGGGCTGCCGCGTCCCCGGCCCATGTCCGCCCTGCTCTGCCTGAATGGCTGGGAGCCACACTGGCGATCGCCATCGTCGGCGGCTTTATGCTCGGTACGTTGGCCTTCGATTTCGTCACCATCCCGAATCAAGGCGATCCCTTCTTTGTCAGCAACCCCGAAAAACTCCGCGACCCTATGGTCATTGTGTGGCGTGCAATGACCCTTCTGCCACATCGGAGCGCGGAGAATTGCGCAGCCACGTGGAGTCCCCAGTATAGCGAGTGCCGCTCTTATGGTGTGTTGCTGTTGATTTTTATCCTCACCTGGGTCGTAGGAGCGGTCATCCTGGTTTCCGAGATGGTCAAACGCGGCGTTTTCCGTGAACGGAAGGACGACCGTCTGTTGGCGGCGCTCGTCTATCTATTCACCTCTTTCACCGTCGGTTTCCTGTTTGCCCTGGTGTTGGCGGGAAATCATATCGCGACGATTGCTTCCGTGTCAATCCGGAGTCTGGACGATCTGAGGCCGATGGCCGATCGTGTCAGCGGCAACTTGGTCTCCTATTACGGTTTTATCCTCTTTGTGCTGATCGCCGGTGGCGCAGCGCTCTTGTTGGGAACAGGGTTGCCACGCTCCAGCGCACAGCCGTGGGGTGTGATCGCGCTCGTCGTGCTGGCAGTGCTGGTCGGTATGACCGTTGTCAGGACCAACCTGCGTCCCATCCAGGCCGACATTATCTACAAGCAGGCCGAGCAGTGGGAGCGGAGCGGGCAGTGGCCGGCAGCGATCGAGATTTATCAATACGCGATTGAACTGGCGCCGCACGAGGACTTTTATTACCTGTATCTGGGCAGGGCCTTGCTCGAGTACGCCAGGAACATCGGGGATTCCGCCGTGCGTGACAATATCTTGCAGATGGCCGAGCGGACGCTGATCGAGGCCCGCGATCTCAATCCGCTCAACACCGATCATTCGGCCAACCTGGCGCGGATGTACAACATGTGGGCGCAGTTGGTTACAATGGATGCTGCGAATGCCTCGGACATCGGGACTCAACAGCAGTTGCTTCAGCAGGCCGCCGAGTTGTTCCAACGTGCATCCGACCACTATGCCCTGGCGGTTATGCTTAGTCCAAATCATGCCTTGCTGCGGAATCAGTGGTGTTCGCTCTATCTCAGCATGCACAATCTGAAGAAGAACGAGGAGGTCGTTTCTTCCTCACTCGGTGATGCAGCAGCCGCGCAGAGCGCGGCGCAAGAGGCGCTCTTGAATCTAATGAAAGCCCAGGAGACTATTTCTTACTCGCTGGCGATTGATCCCGACTACGATGAGTCCTGGCTTATGCAGGCCGATGTCTACACAGTCCAGGGTCTCGTCACCGGGACCATCAGCGCGTATCAGCGGGCGCTCGAGATCAACCCGAATCTGACCGACGTTTGGTTCCGCCTGGGCGATCTCTACGTGAACCAGGGCCGTTGGGCAGAAGCGAGCGGGGCCTATGAGAAGGCGCTCGAATTGAACCCCAACCGCGCTCAAGGATGGCGTATGCTGGGCTCGGTCTACGCTCAATTGGGCCGTCTCGACGAAGCCGTCGCTGCCCTCCAGCGGACGCTGGAACTGGACCCTCAAAGCAGCAATGCATGGGACGTTCACCGGGTCCTTGCGGTTGTGTATAATCAACTCGGCCAGAATGACACAGCCCTTCAGCATGCTCAAACAGCCCTGCAATTGGCCCCGGAGGATCAGCAGCCGGCCATGCAGGAATTGGTGAGGCAACTGGAAGCGATAGCCACAGGGGGATAACCGTGACCGTCTATCTCCTCATCTTCGCCGGCGCCATGGTGCTGGCGATTGCTGCCACACCAGCAGCGCGCTGGTTGGCGCCGCGCGCGGGCTTTATTGACCATCCCGACGCCCGCCGCATCCACAAGCGCCCCATCCCTCGTCTGGGCGGAGTCGCCATTTATCTGGCCGTTCTCGTCGCTGCGCTCGTCCTGGGGGAGTGGCGCAATTTCTACGAGTTCGGCGCGATCCTCATCGGCGCGACCGGCGTCTCCTTCATGGGCCTGGCCGATGACCGCTGGGGCCTGCGCCCGCTGGTCAAATTGGTCGGCCAGATTCTCGCCGCATTACTGCTCTATGCCAGTGGCATTTACGTCGGCACGTTCGATCATCCCATCCTGAACCTGCTCACGACGGTGTTCTGGGTGGTCTATATCACCAACGCCATCAATCTGCTCGACAATATGGATGGCCTGGCCGGGGGTGTCTCGGCCATTGCGGCGGCCTATTTTGCCCTGATGTGTGCCTTCGGCGGACAGTATCTCGTCGGCGCGCTCTCCGTCGCCGTGCTGGCTGCCTGTCTTGGCTTTCTGTTCTACAACTTTAACCCGGCCAGCATCATCATGGGGGATTCCGGCGCGCTGTTTCTCGGCTTCATCCTGGCCGCCATCGGCATTAAACTGCGCTTCCCGGACAATGTCACCTTCGTCACCTGGATGGTGCCGGTGCTGGTAATGGGACTGCCGATCTTTGACACGGCGCTGGTGATCGTCTCGCGCCTGCGGCGGCGGCTGAACCCGCTCACTACCCCAGGCCTCGACCATACCTCCCATCGGCTGGTGACCGCCGGGATGACCCACCGCGAGGCGGTGCTGACGCTTTACGTCGTCTCGTTCGTCCTGGGGCTTCTTGCGACGTTCGTCACCCAGGCATCTGTACTTGAAGGCTACACCGTTGGGGGACTCGTCGTCGTGACCGGCATCTATGGCCTGTGGCGCATGGAACATCCCCCCTTCTGGCCCAACCAACCAACCAACTAACCAACCAACTAACCAACTAACCAACTAACCAACCAACCATGCCCACCCTCCACGACAAAATCGCCACCCGCACCGCTCACATCGCCGTCATCGGCCTGGGCTACGTCGGCCTGCCGCTGGCGACGGCGTTCGCCAGAGCCGGCTTCCGGGTTACCGGCGTGGACGTAGACCCGCGCAAGGTCGAGTCCATCAATGCCGGTCGCAGTTACATTGCCGACGTGCCCGACGACGAACTGGTGCCGCACGTTCGAGCGGGCCGTCTCAAGGCCACCACGGATTATGCTGTGCTGCGCGAGATAGATGCCGCCTTCATCTGTGTGCCCACACCCTACGACGCTCAACGTGCTCCCGATCTCTCATTCATCCGTGCGTCCAGCGAAGCCATCCTGCCGCACCTTCGGCCGGGGCAGTTGATCGTCCTGCAGAGCACCACATACCCCGGCACGACAACCGAGATCGTGCAGCCGATCCTGGAGCGCAGCGGCCTCAAGGCCGGCGTGGACTTTTATCTGGCCTTTTCGCCAGAACGCATTGACCCCGGAAACAAGCAATGGTCAGCCTACAACACGCCCAAGGTGGTGGGTGGACTTACGCCCGAATGCACCCGCCTGGCGTGCGAATTGCTCAGCCAGATGGGCGCGCCGGTGCATCCGGTCTCCTCGCCTGCCGCCGCCGAGTTGACCAAGTTGCTCGAAAATACTTTCCGTGCTGTCAACATCGCCCTGGTCAACGAACTGGCGCTGCTGGCCGAACGGATGGGGATTGACTTTTGG
Organism: Anaerolineae bacterium; assembly: GCA_034432855.1. Lineage (GTDB taxonomy): Bacteria > Chloroflexota > Anaerolineae > B4-G1 > B4-G1 > DAOUBA01. Next base: position 7,441 of record DAOUBA010000247.1, read on the forward strand.
GAGGTGATCGAGGCCGCCAAGACCAAGCCGTTTGGTTTCATGCCGTTCTACCCGGGGCCTGGAGTTGGAGGGCATTGCCTCAGCCCGGACGAATACGTCTTTCTGAGGAACGGAAAAGGGGACCTGGAGGCGGTAAAGATTGGGGACTATTTCCAGAGCGTCCAATCCAGTTCGATCCGGGTCCCGGTCGGTATACCAGAAATCTCTCTGATTGCTCCACCTCACACCGAAGTGCTTGCGTTTAACCCGGCACAGCGACGGGCAACTTTTCGGCCGGTTCGTTATCTTTCTGCCAGGCCGTATGAGGGACGAATGGTCCAGATCCTTACGGTGGATGGGCGGCGGCTTACGGTTACGGACGGCCATCCGATGATCATATTGGACCAGGGAGAGTTTCGGGTCAAACGTGCAGAGCGGTTAGCCCCTGGCGATGCTCTGGTCGTGATCAAGGATTTGCCCTACAATTCACGGCCACTCTCACTCGATCTCCTGGCGGCGCTGCCCGAAAGCGAATACAAAGGAGTACGCGTCAAACCCTTCAGGGTGAACTTTGATGACTATCGCGTACAACTATCTCCTCACTTGCGCCGGCATCTCCGCTACTATTGGGACGTTTTCAAGCAAAACACGATGCCCCTGGAAACCTACATAGCCCTTGAGCGTGAGGGGGTCATGCCCATCCCGCATCAAGACGTGCTTCTGTGCACGGGCCGGGGACCCTCTTATAGCAGCGTTCCGGCCGTGTGGGTCTTGGATGCAGACTTTGCCCGCCTGCTGGGGTATTATCTGTCTGAAGGTTGCATCTCGACTGACCAATCACCGCGCGTGCGTTTCACCTTTAACGCCGATGAGGTCGAATGCATTGCCGATCTCAAAGCCATACTCCACCGTTTGGGGTTAAGATACTCAGCCTATAAGGACACGCGCTGGAACTCGTATCATATCAAGGTCTCTTCACGCCTGTTCGGATTGCTGCTTCGAGATGTTCTACAGTGTGGCATGAATTCATACACTATGCGAATCCCTCCCCAACTGATGACCGCGCCCCCAGAAATCCGTCTGGCGCTATTGAGCGGCCTCTTGCGCGGAGACGGTGACGTTCATCACGTACAACGCGTACGGGCCTATGCCAGGGGAGACAAGGAGTTTAGCCACTATATAAACACCGCGACTGTAGGATACTTTTCATCCAGTCCCATTTTGTTTCAACAGGTGACGCTTCTGCTACAAAGCCTGGGGTTTGTACCGACGTTCAAGCGTGACAAGTCCCAATTGCGCCTCTATGGCGCCGAACAACTGGCGCGTTTGAAACCGCTGCTGGCCGATGTGAAACGCGAACGGCTGGAGGCCTACGAGCAGGGGCGACGTAAACCGATGGCCACCACACAATCCCAGGATCATGGCTGTTTTGCCACCGTACAGGTGCGTGAAGTGGTTTCTGCACCAAATGTCGCTACCGTCTACTCGCTCGAGACCGAGGAGCCCCATATTTTTGTGACCTCCTATGGCCTTGTCGTGCATAACTGTATCCCGATTGATCCTTACTATCTCTCCTGGAAAGCCCGCGAGTACGACTATTACGCCGAGTTCATCGAACTGGCCGGCGAGGTGAACCAGGCCATGCCCTACCACGTCGTGGACCTGATCTCCCAGGCTCTCTCGTTGCACGGCAAGCCCCTGCGTGGCACACGTGTGCTGGTGCTCGGCGTTGCCTTCAAGCCCGATATTGACGACGCCCGCAACTCCCCCGCCGAGCGGGTCATCGAACTCCTGCTGAGCCGGGGCGCCTCCGTGCGTTACCACGATCTCTACGTGCCGCAGTTCAAAATCGGAAATGATGTGTTTCACCGCGAGCCCGTGATATTGGATTCCGTGCTGCTGACGCCGCAAGAGATCGCCGATGCCGACTGCGTCGTCATCGTTACCGGCCATCACAGCCTGGACTATGCCCAGATTGTGAGCCATGCCCGGCTGGTCGTAGATACGTGTAACGCGACCGCGCAGGTGATGGAGCACCAAGACAAAATCGTGCGTCTGGGCGCGCCGCTACCCAAAGTCGAATGAGCCCCTCATCCCAACCAACCAACCAACCAACCAACCAACTAACTAACCGGCCTGTCATCCCCCCTCCTCCACCTCCCCGACGACTGCGCATCGTGCAGGCGCTGACGGTTGTTGTCATCCTGGCCTCCCTGGCGGCTGCATTCTATTTCCGTGACCGGATTCAGGAACTGAGGCCCTTTGGTTATGCGGCGGTCTTTTTGGCGGGCCTGATCAGCAACGCCACGCTGATCTTTCCGGTGCCGGGGCTGGCAGTCACGGCGGTGATGGGCGGCGTCTTTAATCCGTGGCTGGTGGGACTGGCCGGCGGAGTAGGGCAGGCGCTCGGAGAACTCACCGGTTACATGGCCGGCTACAGCGGGCAGACATGGATTGATGAGAACCCCACCTACAACCGCCTGACGGTGTGGATGCGGCGCTATGGAGTCTGGACTATCTTCATCCTTGCGCTCATCCCCAATCCGGTGTTCGATGTGGGTGGGATGGCTGCTGGCGTCCTGCGTTTCCCGTTGTGGAAATTCCTGCTCAGTTGCGCTGCCGGCAAGGTGCTCAAGAATATCCTCATCGCCTGGGCAGCTTATTATGGGATCGAGACGTTGCTCAGGCTGTTCGCCGGTTGACGGCGCTGCCGCCGCGTGGTATAATTTGAGTACAATCTGAACCGCCAAAGACGTCGAACAGGAGGAGTAGGCGGGGCCGGCCCTGGCGAGCCGTGGCCCGGATAGAGAGGGGGACATTCTGGCTGCAAGTCCCCTGCAGCGCCGCCCGCCGAACGTCGCCTGGGAGTCGAGTGGCCGAACCGTAGGGGCAAATTGCCAATTTGCCCCGCGAATAAGCCTCTACGGGAGCGCCCGTTACCGCGCAGGCCCTTGTCGGAGGGCTACAGAGTGCAACAACGAACTCTTGAGAATCCGTTGTTGAACCAGGGTGGTACCGCGAAAGATGCCCCTTCCGTCCCTGGACGGAGGGGGTGTTTTATTGGGGAGACCATTCGGTATTTGGCGTGTAGCCGCCTGTCTGGGCCGGGGGTATATGGCCCGCCAGCCGCCGGGCGATCAAATCGCCCGGCTCAGCAGGCAAAAGCCCTGCGGGCTTGCACCCGGTTCAGCCGTGCGCTTCCAGCGCACGGCGGGGCCGCGCAGCAATGAATCACCGAATGCTCTCTTGGGGTTTGACGGGCCGGGCGAAGCGGGGTAGAATGAGAGTGCCACCATAGTGGCATATCTCGGTTGGAGGTGAGCACGATGGGTATGAATACAGTCAAACTGACCGTCAGGCTGCCAGCGGGCATACATCGCCGCCTGAGACACCGCGCGCAAGAGGAAAACCGCTCCTTGAACCAGATCGTCGTAGATGCGGTAGACCTGCTCCTTCAGAGGAAAGAGCCGGAATATCCGCAGTTGTCGGAATACGAGCGCACGATCCAAGTCCTGCGCGAGAACGACATGCTGGTCGAACTGGGGCCGGAGTGGGACAAGTATCTCAATGGCGTTCCCGTAATGAGCGCCGACGAAATCCGTGAAGCGTTGGGAGACATTCCTCCTGTGTCCGAGATCGTCATTGCCGAACGGGGTGGACGCTGATGGCCGATTACTATTTCGACACCAGCGCCCTGGTCAAGTACTATGTGACCGAAACCGGCACCCAATGGGTCAGGGAGTTGATCCAGGAGAGCGACAATGGTCGCTGGGCCAATGTTATTCTCACGTCGGCCTTGACCTGGGCTGAAGCAGTCTCGGCATTCTCTAGGCTGCATCGCGGCAAGGTGATACCTGGCGGCTTGTACAGACGATTGATCGCCGCGTTTCTGCGAGATGGGCGGTCACGTTACGTGCGTCAACCGGTCAACGACGCCACGATCAACCAGGCCGTCGAGCTGATCCAGCGTCACCCCCTGCGTGCTTACGACGCCGTACAGTTGGCAACGGCGCTACGGCTCGACCGCGTCCTGCGCGACAACCGCCTTCCGCCCGTCACCTTCGTCTCCGCCGACGGCGTGCTGTGCGACGTGGCGCGGGCCGAAGGACTGATCGCCGAAAACCCGAATGACCATCCGTGAAACCAACCAACTAACCAACTAACCAACCAACAGGTGCCACAATGACCGAACTCTCCAAAACCTACAACCCCAAAGAACACGAAGAACGCCTCTACAAATGGTGGGAGGAGCAGGGCTACTTCCGGCCCGAAAAACAGGTCGAATTGGGCCTGGCGACGCCCGACGGCCCACGTTGGTGCATCACCCTGCCGCCGCCCAACGTCACCGGCGCCTTGCACCTGGGCCACGCTATGGTCGCCGCCGTCGAAGACCTGATGACGCGCTACAACCGGATGAAGGGTCGGCAGACGCTCTTCCTGCCCGGCACCGACCATGCCGGCATCGCCACTCAGAACGTCGTCGAGCGCGAACTGCGCAAGACTGGGTTAACCCGCCACGACCTGGGACGGGAAAAATTCGTCGAACGGGTATGGGAATGGAAGCGCGTCTATCACGCCCGCATCACCGAGCAGACCAAGCGGCTGGGCATGTCGTGCGATTGGACTCGTGAGCGGTTCACCCTCGACGAGAACCTCAGTTACGCTGTCCGCACCGCCTTTGTGCGCCTGTACGAGAAGGGGCTGATCTATCGCGGCACGTATCTCGTCAACTGGTGCCCGCGTTGCACCAGTGCCATCTCCGACCTGGAAGTAATCCCCGACGAGCGTCCCGGCCACCTTTGGGTTGTGCGTTACCCGCTTGTCAATGCGGACTGGGATGGCCCACCCCCCCCCAGCCCCCCCCTGGGAGGGGGGGGAGAGAGGGGAGGGTGGGGCTCTGGCCGGTGGGCCGCCGGTGCCACCGAATTCATTCAGATGGCGACCACCCGCCCGGAGACCATCCTGGGCGATACCGCCGTCGCCGTAAACCCCAATGACCCACGCTGGCAACCGTTCATCGGCAGAACTGCCGTCTTGCCGGCGATCGGCCGCTGCATTCTCATCATTGCCGACGAGGCAGTGGATCCCGAATTCGGCACCGGCGCAGTCAAAGTCACCCCCGCGCACGACCCTGCCGACTATGAGATGGGGCTGCGTCACAGGCTGGACGCGCCCAACGTGATGACCGACACGGCGGCGATGAACGAGAACGCCGGCCCCTACGCCGGACTCGACCGTTTCGAGTGTCGTCGCGCCATCGTGGCCGATCTGGAAAAGGAAGGGCTGCTCGTCAGAATCGAGCCGTACTTTCACGCCGTAGGTACCTGCGAGCGTTGCCACACCGACGTCGAGCCACGCATCTCCACACAGTGGTTCATACACACCAAACCGCTCGCCGAGGCGGCAATGGCTGCTGTGCGTGAAGGGTGCACCGTCATCATCCCGGAGCGCGAAGAAAAGCGCTTCTTCCACTGGATGCAGAACATCCGCGACTGGTGCATCAGCCGCCAGTTGTGGTGGGGGCATCGTATCCCCGTGTGGTATTGCGACGACTGCGGCAAAGAGACCTGCACGCTAACTGACCCCACTACTTGTGCCCATTGCGGCAGCAAGAACATCCACCAGGATGAGGACGTGCTCGATACCTGGTTCTCCTCCGGGCTGTGGCCCTTCTCGACGTTGGGCTGGCCGGATACCGACGCGCCCGACTATCGTCGGTACTACCCCACCGACGTGCGCGAGACCGCCTACGAGATTCTCTTCTTCTGGGTGGCGCGGGAGATGATGCTGGGGATCGAACTTACTGGCCAGACGCCCTACTCCCTCGTCTACCTGCACGGCCTGGTGCGTACCAAAGAGGGCAAGAAGGTCAGCAAGTCCATGGAGGACATTCAGGAGTACGATCCGCTCAATATCATCGAAAAGTACGGCTGCGATGCCTTGCGCTACACCCAACTGACCAGTTCTACGCCGGGTGTGGACATGAGCCTCGACCCACGCCGGCTCGAAGGCGCTCGCAACTTTACGAACAAGATCTGGCAGGCCGCGCGGTTTGTCTTGTCAGGAGCCAGGGATCAGGGGCTAGGGGCTGGAGACGAGGGGCTGCCTCCTGCCTCCTGCGTCTTGCCCCCTGCCTCCTGCCTCCTGCTTCCTGATCGCTGGATTCTCTCCCGCCTCAACCGTCTGGTACAGAACGTGAACCATTTGTTCGAAGTGTACCAATACGGCGAAGCCGGTCGTCAAATCTACGAGTTCCTGTGGGGTGAGTATTGCGACTGGTACATCGAAGCGTGCAAAGTGCGACTGTACGACAAGGCAGCGGATAAAGATACCCCACGTGCGGTCTTGCTGCACGTGCTGGCAACGGCGCTCAAACTGCTACACCCGTTCATGCCCTTCGTCACCGAGGCGATCTGGCAGGCGTTGCCCGCTGCTGCACGGGATAGTGAGGCCCTCATCATTGCCCGCTGGCCCGAAGCCGATACTGCCCTGCTCGACGATGAGGTCGAGGCGCGGATGGCGTTGCTGATGGAACTCGTGCGCGGCGTGCGCAACCTGCGCGCCGAATACGACGTGACCCCCGGCAAACGCATTCCTGCCGTCATCGCTGCCGGTGAGGCCACCCCGTGGCTGGAGGAGCAGCGCGCCATCCTCTGTGCCCTGGCCAAATTGGATGCCGACCAGTTGACCATCCAGCAGGCTTTCCCGCCTCCGCCGCAATCTGCTACTGTCGTCGTGGGTGAGGTGGTCTGCTACCTGCCGCTGGCCGCGCTGGTCAATCTGGACGCCGAGCGCGAGCGGCTGTCGCAGGAACTGGCCGACATCGAAGCGCGCATTGCCCACAGCGAGGCTTTGTTGGCCGGCGATTTCGCGCACAAGGCGCCTGCTGCGGTCGTCCAGCGCGAGCGCGATAAACTGGCTGCCCTGCAAACCGAGCGAGCCAGACTCAAGGAGCGACTGGCTGGTTTAGAGTAGTTTTCGGGTAGCTACTCAGCCCGACCTCCCCGCTCTCTCTTCCTGTTGGCGCAAAGGGGAAGAGATATAGGTGGGGGTTTGGCGGGCGGCTTCGCCGACCGGGCAGTGTCGGCGCAGGCCGACACTTGGCGCGAAGCGTCTAAAGAGGGCGATTTCAATCGGCTGACAGGCTTCCAAAGCCACGTAGGCTGCGGAAGCCTTTTTGCCCGTCACTTCCACTCCGCCTCGGTGTTATATAGAGCACCTAAGACGTAATCCCCAACGGAGGTTCATTATGTCCCTTGATCCCAAGATCGAAAAACTGCGCCAGATGCGTCAAGAGGCCCGCCTCGGTGGAGGGCAAGAACGCATAGATGCCCAGCACGAAAAGGGCAAGATGACTGCCCGTGAGCGATTGGAGAAATTGCTCGACCCAGGCTCCTTCCACGAACTGGATTCTTTCGTCATCCACCGCGCCAGCGGCTTTGGCATCGAGAAGCAAAAGTACCTGGGCGATAGCGTCGTCACCGGCTGGGGCGCGATCAACGGCCGTCTGGTGTACGTCTTTGCGCAGGATTTCACCGTCGTCGGTGGCAGCCTCTCCGAGGTGCACGCCGAAAAAGTCTGCAAGGTGATGGACCTGGCGATGAAGAACGGCGCGCCCATCATCGGCCTCGACGATTCCGGCGGCGCCCGCATCCAGGAGGGGGTTACTTCGCTGGCCGGCTATGGCGCCATCTTCTTGCGCAACGTGCTGGCCTCCGGCGTCGTCCCGCAGATTTCGGCCATTATGGGCCCTTGCGCCGGCGGCGCGGTCTATTCCCCGGCGATCACCGACTTTACGCTGATGGTCAAGGGAACGAGCAACATGTTCATCACCGGCCCCGACGTCGTCAAGGCCGTGACCCGCGAAGAGGTGACGTTCGAGGAACTCGGCGGGGCGATGACGCACAACGCCAGGAGCGGCGTCGCCCACTTTGCCGCCGAAAACGAAGAGCACTGCCTGACCCTCATCCGTCAACTGCTGAGTTACATCCCGCAGAACAACCTGGAGGATCCGCCCTTCGTCCCGACTGCCGAT
>DAOUBA010000248.1:0-4957 GCA_034432855.1 Anaerolineae bacterium
ACTCGGCCGTCAGATCATCCTGATGATCCTGAAGTTGCGCGAGATCGTGATCATCCCTGAGCTCGCCTACGCTCAGGCTTGATTTTCTTGCTCTCTGTGCAAGAATCTGATTGCCAAGGTACTAATACCCAATCCCTAATCCCTAAAACATCGGCGGCATCGTCAGCGCTGGGTGTCCTTTCTGCTCCAGGAACGGCAACAGTCCCTCTACGTCGGTGCAGACGGTCTCGTCGGCGATCTTGTCCAGCAGATCGGGGTCGCCCTCGCGCTCGCAGACCGCCTTCAGTTCCTCGGCCATCGTCTGCTTGAGGAACGACGACATCCACACGACCCGCTTGAAACCGCCGTCGGCGGAGATGAACTTGGGACTGGTCAGGTAGTACTTGCCGACGCCCATGACGCCCGGCGATTGCAACCCGCCGCCGGCCATCCCTGCCAGCGTCGAGAATGTCATCCCAGCGGGGGTCATGCTCGGATCCTCGCGGCTGACGACCATCACGCCGTTGGCCTCGGGGATGACCATGACGATGCACTCGAAGCAACCACAAGCCGTCATTGGATCCGTCATAATCGAATACATCGTCACATTGGTCACCATGCCGTGCGAGGCCATGCGCGCGTACTCGTTGACGCCGGTAAAGCAGCCTTTCGCCGGGTCGAGGCACTGGCCTTTGACGATGGGCTGATTGGGGCCGGTGGGGTTGATCTCGTTCGAGGCCTTGCAGTCGAGCCAGTTATAGGCACCACATAGGCCCAGCCGCTGCGGGCTGACCACGCAGACATGGTTCGGGGCGAAGGACTGACACAATGTGCAGGAGTAGAACGTATCCACTGCCTCATCCGTCAGATCGGCCAGCCGTCGGTTGCGATAGTCATAGGCCGCGCGCGCCTTCTCCAGCCACTCGGCATGCAGCGTGGGGTCGGTGATGATCTTGACCTGGACCTTGTCCACGATGGCGCCAAAGTCGGCGTGGAAGCGGGCATAGAGGATGTCGCCAAAGTGGCGTAGGGTAAAGCCTTTCTCGGCGGCGGCCTTACTGATGCGAATCCAGGCAATGTCGCGCTGGCCAATGTGTTGGATGCCGGATGCGCCGTTGATAAAGTAGTGAATCTGCCGCTCCAGCACTGGCTCGAAATCCTCCTGCATCTTACGCCCGGCCACTTCAACGAGGATGCCCATGTCCATCGCGCCGCCTTCCTCAACGCCCTCGAAGCCGGGACCGATGACCTCGATCTTGCCGTCTTCTACAGCATCCATCGGTACCATGCGGAGGTACTCGAAGGCGCGGCTGTTCTTGCCGCCGAACTCGATGCGCATGTCGGCCCGCCGCACGACCTCGCCCTCGAACGCTGAGCCGTAGGGCACGGGTATGGGAACCTCGGTGATCTTGACTTTGACGCCGCGCACCTCGATCGCCTTCTGGACGAATCGGGCGGCCTTTTCCTCGTCCGTCTCGCCCTCGATCTCGTTCCACGGCATCGAAATGACGTGCTCGTAGCGGGTAATGCCGGTGGGGAGGATCTGCGGGATGATCGTGTCGGCGATGACGGGGAAGCCATAGGAGATCGCCCCGGCGGCGGCGGCGTACTTCAGGTCGTCCACCTCGCCCAATGCCAGGACGAAGGCAAAGACGCGGAACTTGTTGTACAGGAGGATGTCGCGCCACTGGCCGCCCTTCATCCCACCGAAGGTCAGCGCCGAACGCGTGGCAAAGCCCAGCGCATAGATGGCCGAGATCGTATCGCGCCCGAAGGGGACGATGTAGGTATCGTAGCCCATCTCGACCCCTTCTTCGTGCAGTTGGTCAATGATCGAGCGCCCGTTGACATTGCCGCTCAGGAAGACGAGGATGTTGCGCCGCTGGAGTTCGCGCACGATAGCCACGGCGGCTTCGTTCGAGCGCGCGGCGCCGACGATGGCGGCAAAGCCGGGCATGCGGCCATCCACCAGTTGGATGCCCCACGAGCGCAGTTGAATGTCGTCAATCGGGCCGTTGAGGTGGCCGTTGCCGGCCTCGGCCTGGAATTCGGGGCTGGTGAAGGAGGTGCCGCCGGCCAGGTGGAAGCCGGGATACGGCTCCGGCTGCTGTCCGAGGGCGAAGCGGGTGCCCTCGATGGCCTCGCAGGCCAGCAGGGTTGCCTGCCCCGCGTCGAGCGCCTCGCCCAGGTAGGGCGTCCACAGTCGGTCTGCCGGCAGCGGATGGAGCAGTTTTTTGGCATGTTCCAGCACTGGCACAAGGTCGCCCAGTTTGGTGACCTCGTGGCCGAGCATTCCCAACGTCACCGGCAGGTAATACGCCGTGTTGGGGAAGGCGACCGGACAATCGGCGTCCTTCTCGGCGATAGCCTGATTGAGCAGCGCCTCCGCCTCGGCGACGATGGCGTTGGCGCCGCGAATGGCTCGGGTTGCAATGTATCGGCTCATTTCACAATCCTTTCCTGACAGTAGTGATTGGGGATTAGTGATTGGGTTCTTGCATCCTGTACCCAACCCCTAATCCCCAATCACTATCCTCTACCTCCGTACACCGCCTCAATCCGTTCCTCCAGCGGCAACTCGAACAACGAAGCAATGCGCCAGTCGCCGGACTTGCCCCACCTGGCGGGATCGTATTCGGCGAGGCCCAGCGCTGCGCGTTTCTTGTCAATGTGGTCCACCGCGCGCTTGACGATTTCTACCCCATCAGGGACGAACTCGAGTTTGCCGCCCACCTTCTTCTCCCAGCCTTCGCTGATCAGGCGGACGACCTCCTCGCTGCCGTGCACAGGCCCCTCGCCGCCCATGATTACGTAGGCCCCAGAGGCCACTGCGTAGCTGGCGATGGCGAGCGCCTTCTCACTCATCCATTCCGGCGCCATCCCGACCGCCGGGATGTCGGCGATGTCCTCGCCCAACCCCATCTCGGTCGCCATCTGCGAAAGCACCGTGAGAATGCGCGAGTTGTCCACGCATGAACCCATGTGCAACACCGGCGGGATGCCCACCGCTTCACAGACCTCGCGCAGTCCCGGCCCGGCCACTTCTAACGCGGCTTCGGGCGTCATGTAGCCCTGCTTGGCGCTGGCGATGGCCCCGCAGCCGGTCTCGACGACCAGCACGTCGTTCTTGAGGAACTCGGTCACCACGAAGCGGTGCAGTTCATCGTGGCAGACGCGGGCATTGTTGCAGCCGATGTTAGCGACCACCCCGCGAATGCGGCCCTGTATGATGGCGTCGTTGAGCGGGCGGAAAGAGCCACGATAGACGCCACCGAGCGCATAGTCAATGTACTCGTGCGAGAACCCCGGCACCAACGGGCTTTGGATGTCGGGGATGACGGTTTCGCCGCGCATAGGGAAGCGGTCAATCGCCCGGCGCACGATCTCTTTGGCGATCTCCAGCGCCCGGCGTTCCTCGAACTCGATGTGCGTGGCGCCGCTGATCTTGGCCTTGGGCGAGGTCGTGATGATCTCGGTGTGGAAACGCTCCGCCACCGGCACCAGCCCCTGGAAGATGCACTGGACGTCCACCACCATGGCCTCGACCGCGCCGGTGAGGACGGCTAATTCCTGCATCAAAAAGTTCCCGGCCAGCGGGATACCCTCGCGCAGCAGCGTCTCGTTGGCGGTGCAACAGATGCCGGAGAGTTGAATCCCCTGCGCCCCTTTACTCCTGGCATACTCGAGCAGTTCGGGGTCCTGTGACGCCGCCACGATCATCTCCGAGAGCGTCGGCTCGTGGCCGTGGACGATGACGTTGACCTTGTCGCGGCTGAGGACGCCCAGGTTCGCCGCAGAGCGTACCGGTGCCGGTGTGCCGAAAAGGATATCGGTCAGATCGGTGGCAAGCATCGAGCCGCCCCAACCGTCGGCGAGCGCCGTGCGCAATGTCTGATCCAGGATGTGTTCGGCGTCCTGATCGTTGCCGATGTTCGTGCGGTGTAAGAGTTCCACCACTTCCCGGTCTATCGCGCGGGGAGCGATGCCCAGATCACGCCAGATCTGCTGCCTCTTGGCCGGGGCGCGTTTGAGGTAGGTCAATTCCCTCTCCGGCTTGCCGAACTCGTTCAGCGCCGCCAGCGCCACATCGCGGGCGATCTCGTTCAGCGGGCGGCCGTCGGTCTTGACACCCAGGTAGCCGGCGACCTCCTTCAGTTTGAAGGGATCGCGGATGCGGTAATCGGGCGCGTGACCCTCGGCGGCCTCCAGCAGCGTGTAGGCCAGGCCGCGCCCGTGGTCAGAGTGGGCTGCTACACCTGCTGCCACTGCACGGGCAAAGTTGCGCGCCACGATCGTATCCGCCGTCGCCCCGCAGACGCCGCGCGTGGTATTGCCGACCAGGCGGCAGGGCCCCATCGCGCAGTTCTTGCAGCACAACCCCGATCCGCCGATGTTGCAGGCCGTGATCGCATCGGCCCGCGCAAAGGCGGTCTCGGCCTCGATCTGGCAGGCCCGCTCAAGCAGGGCGACGGCTGCCGCGTCTCGGCTGGCCTCTTCGGGTGTTCGTGTCTTTTTTGCCATCAGGTCCTCCTTCGAATTCCCTTTCCCTCACCCCTGGTCCCGCTCCCTTTACCTGCGGAGGAAGGGGGAGGGTTGGGGAGGGGTAGGGGGTCAGTATCTTCTAAACTCGCCCGACATAGTGATGTCGGACTGATTGGTTTGAGTGACCCGCGCGCCCAGGACTTCCCACCTGGGGTCGCGTTGTATCGCATTGGGCTGAACCAGGACGGGCGTCTCTCCTGCGCCGACCGGATAGCCAGCCTCGGCCAGTGCCTGTTCGATGGCGGCACGGTCGGTCTTGGTCTCATCGTACCGGACCAACACCTGCTTCCAGGCCGAACTGGCGTAGACATCTTCTACGCCGCCCACCTTGAACAGCGCCTCGCGCACCTTGAGAACATGGTGGTCAGCCCACATCAACGGTACATCCAGAGTCGCTTTCTTCATAACTCAACCTCCTTGCCAGGGTACGGAATAC
>DAOUBA010000249.1:0-8698 GCA_034432855.1 Anaerolineae bacterium
ACTCGGCCGTCAGATCATCCTGATGATCCTGAAGTTGCGCGAGATCGTGATCATCCCTGAGCTCGCCTACGCTCAGGCTTGATTTTCTTGCTCTCTGTGCAAGAATCTGATTGCCAAGGTACTAACTTCAATACGCATTCGGCGACTTGAACAGGTTGAAGAACGTGCGGATGAGGATCTTGATGTCCAGGAGCAGCGACCAGTTCTCGATGTACCACAAGTCGTAGCGTGTCCTGTCGGCGATAGAGGTGTCGCCACGCAGGCCGTTGACCTGCGCCCAGCCGGTCATGCCCCCCTTCTCCCAGTGGCGGTTCATGTAGCGCGGGATGGAGCGACGGAACTGGTTGACATAGACCGGACGCTCCGGACGCGGCCCCACCAGGCTCATATCGCCGATCAGCACGTTGATCAACTGCGGCAATTCGTCTATGTTGATCCGACGGATGAGACGCCCCAGCCGGGTGACACGCGGGTCGCCCTCCACCGTCCACCCTGGTCCACGCGCCTCGGCGTCGGGGCGCATGGAGCGGAACTTGAGCATCTGGAAGGGCCGGGCATCCAGTCCCATGCGCTCCTGCGCGTAGAATACCGGGCCGCGTGAGTCCAGTTTGATCAGCACCGCCATCAACAACATCAGCGGCGACAGGAATATCAGGCCGACGGTCGCTCCCACGATGTCCATCAGCCGCTTGACCGCGCGCCACCAGCCGCTCAACGCAATGTCGCGCACGGTCAACAGTGGCAATCCTCCCAGGTCGCCGATGCTCACCTGGCCGGCCATAATCTGGAAGACATCTGGGAAGACCTTGATCGCCACCTTGCCGCGCTCGCACTCCGAGATCAGCGTCAGGATCTCCTGATGCGTCGCCTCCGGCAGGGCGATGATGACCTCGTCAATCCGATGTTGGTCAATAATGGTCGCCAGGTCGCCGGCTTGCCCCAAGATGGGCAGACCAGGAGCGGAACCGTGCTGGCCGTCGGCAGTGACGAAGCCGACGACGTCGTACCCCAGGCCAGGGTTGGCCTGGATCTTCTGATGGATCATTTGCCCGACGTCACCCGTGCCGACGATGAGCACCCGGTCGTGACCCCAGCCCCGTCTACGCAGTATGGCGCGGAACTGCGCGTGCGCCAGTCGGCCGAGGGTGACAAAGACGACGGTGAGCGCCCAGCCGTAAGCGATCATCGCGCGCGAGTAACTTAATTCCTCCAGAGGGCTGTCGCGGAAGACGAGCGAAGAGAGCGCCACCCCGATCAGCGTACCCACCGTGGTGGAGGCGAATATTGTATAGAACTCGTCCACGCGTGAGGGCATACGGGCCAGGCGGTACAGGCGGGAAAAAGCGAACACGGTCAGAATGGACAGGACGTGGGTCAGCGAGATGCCCAGATAGTCGTAGAACCCTCCCATTCCCTGAGCCTCGTCTGGCCAGGGAATCCAGCGGCGCAGCCAGTAGGCCAGATAGAAAGCCAGCCCGGCCATTACCATATCGGTGAGGGCCAGCGTGATCACGAAGAGGACCTGGGTTTGCGTCTTCGATTTCACGAGCACACCTCTAATCGCCGTCGTGGTGTAAGCGCGATTCTCATCCGTTCAAGCCCTTGCCTCAGCCGGATGATGCCGACGATGAGCCAGTGGAGCCACCACGACGTCGTTGCGGCATAGTGCTTGCGGTAAAAGACCTCCATTGCCCGATAGAACTCGATCTGCGCACGCGGGTTCTGGCGGGTGGAGGCACGCTTCACGTGCAGCACACTTACAGAGGGGTTGTAGTACACCTTCCACCCCATTGCCTTGATGCGGTACGCCCAGTCCAGGTCTTCGCCGTACATAAAGAACTGCTCGTCCATCAAACCAGCCTGGACGATGGCTTCCGCACGCAACAGCATGAACGCCCCCATGACGCAATCCACTTCGGCAAGTTGGTCGGGATCGAGGTAGGTGAGGTTGTAGCGGCCAAAGCGCCTGCTGCGCGGAAAGATGCGCGAGAGCAATGCCATCCGATAGAAAGAGACCTCCGGCGTAGGAAACGAGCGGCGGCAGGCCAGGTCCAAAGAGCCGTTGGGAAGCACCACTTTGGGCCCCGCGATTCCGGCATCGGGATGTTCGTTCATGAAGGCCAGCATACAGGCTATCGCATCTGGTGGCAGTTCAGTGTCGGAATTCAGGAGGAGTACAAAGGCGGGTTGATTGGTTAGTTGGTTGGTTGATTGGTTGATGAAGCCAAAGGTGCGCAGGGCCTGGTTGTTGGCGGCGGGATAACCGACGTTTTCCCTGTTGGCGATCAGGCGCACTTGCGGGAACTCTGCGGCGACCATCTCGGCGCTGCCATCACGCGAGGCGTTATCCACCACACACACCTCAAACGTGAAATCCCCACGACTGGCATAGATCGAGCGCAGGCAGGCGCGGAGCAAATCGCGCGTGTTGTAACTGACGATCACGATCCCCAGGTTGAGCATGGCAGGCACGTGCATTCTAACACAGGCGCACAGGCTGGTCAACCCAGGCCACCAGCGGGCAAATGCCGCTCCGCCCACGCCTCCACCGCTGCCAACACTTGCTCCTTGCCCACGTCGTTGAAAACCTCGTGGTAATAGCCTTCATAGACCTGCCGCTCCTTATCGGCGAAGGCGACGTTCTCGAAGAAGACGCGACTGCCCTCGGGTGGGCCGATGCGGTCGTCGCCGCCGTGCACGATCAGGCACGGGAGCGCCAGGTCCGCAGCGTGCGTCTGCGTCCACTCGATCGCTTTGCCCAGTTCAGCACCCAGGCGCGCTGTGCCGAAACTGTGCACCAGCGGGTCATTAACGTAGGCTTCGACCACGACAGGGTCGCGGGAAAGCGCCGTCGCGTCGAGCCCGGTCTTGAGTGCCAGTCGGGGGGCCAGGCGCGCTAGCACTTTGCTCAACGTGATCAGGAATGGCGAGATACCCGGCTGGCTCAACAGCGGGCCGGAAACGACCACGCCGGCCAGCCCCTGTGGGTAGTGCAGCACGTACTCCATAGTGATCAGCCCGCCCATGCTGTGCCCCACCAAGAACAGCGTCTGCCCCGGCTCGTGTTCGCGCACGAAAGCCAGGAACGCCGCCAGGTCCTCGCGGAACTCGTCCCATCGCTCGATATGACCGCGCGGGCCTGCGGAGCGACCATGGCCGCGCAGGTCGAAGGCGTAGACGGCGTACCCGCGCGGCACGAACCAGTTCACAACGTTGCCGTAGCGCCCGCTATGTTCGCCGTGGCCATGAGTGATCGCCAGGATGGCCTTGGGTCTACTTTCAGGCTGCCAGCATTGATAGTAGAGTTCCGACCCTCCGTAGCCGCTGAACGTGCCCTCTTGCTGGATCATTGCTCACCTCCAGATTCGTGGTCATGAACGGCGCGATTACAATTATAGCACATTCGCCACCGGCTGAGAATCCGCCTTGACGAATCCGCCTTTTCGGCCTACAATGCCCGTCGCTCCCCCAAGACGGACAGGAAACACAATGAGCGTATTCAAACTCAGCAAGCAAGACCAGACCAACCTGACCGCCTTCCTGCGCGACCTGGTGCGGACGCCCAGTTCCTCGACTCAGGAGCGGGCCGTGGCGGAACGCATCGCCGCCGAAATGACCCACCTGGGTTTCCGCGACGTGCATGGGGACCGCATCGGCAACGTCATCGGCTGGATCGGCCCTGGACACGGGCCGGTGTTGATGCTCAACGGCCACATGGACACGGTGGGAGTGGGCGATCCTCAAACCTGGACGCACGCGCCCTACGGCGCCGAGATCGTGGAGGGGGTGCTCTACGGCCTGGGTGCCTGCGACATGAAGGGTGGACTCGCGGCGATGCTCTACGGCGCCGGTCTCCTGCGCAACGTGCCGCTGAAGGGCAGCGTTGTCGTGGCCTGCGTGGTGCAGGAGGAACTGTGCGAAGGCACAGGCTCGCGTGTACTGATCGAAGAAGAAGGCATCCGCCCCGATTGGGTCGTGCTGGGCGAGCCGACCGATCTCGACGTCAGCCGCGGGCAGCGCGGGCGATTGGAACTACGTGTGACCACCCGTGGGCGCCCGGCCCATTCCGCTTTTCCCGACCTGGGCGAGAACGCCATCTACACTGCTGCACGGCTGGCATTTGGGCTGGAACTATTGGCGGGCCAACTGGGGAACGACGATTTCCTCGGCCCCGGCACTCTGACGGTGACCGGTATCTCCTCCGGCGCGGTCAGCCGTAACGCCGTGCCCGACCGCTGTGAGATGCTCGTGGATCGCCGTCTGACGCTGGGAGAGAACGAGACAAAGGCGCTGGCTGAGGTACAGCGGATCATCACCCGCGAAGGGATACCGGCGGAGGTAGAGATAACGGAATCCCATATCACCAGTTATACCGGTTACACGAGCCATGCCCGTATGTCGTACCCCACGTGGGTGACGGCAGAGGATCATCCACTGGTGACCGCTGCCGTGCGCGCGGTGCGGGCGCAGTTGAAGCGTCGCCCGCCGGTGGGGTATTATCCCTTCTCCACTGAAGGCGTCTACACGGCAGGCGTGGCCGGCATCCCCACCGTGGGCTTGGGGCCGGGCGATCCGCGCTGCGCCCACGTCGCCGATGAGCACGTGCGTCTGAGCGACGTCTACGCTGCCGCCGAGGTGTATGCAAGGCTGGCGGTGGAGTTGATGGGCGCGGAGCAGCCGTGATGCATATCGCTCCTGAAATCGCCCGGGCCGTCGCAGAGAACAGGCCGGTCGTCGCGCTGGAATCTGCGCTGATCACCCACGGCTTTGCGCCGCCGGCCAATCTGGACATCGCCCGGCGGCTGGAGACGGCGGTGCGTGAGGAAGGCGCATTGCCCGCGACCATCGCCGTCCTCGACGGCCAGGCACGCGTGGGGCTTGCCGCCGACGAATTGGAACGCCTGGCTTCCGAGCGAACGGCCCGCAAGATCAGCCTGCGCGACCTGCCCACGGCGCTGGCACAAAAGGCCACCGGCGGCACGACCGTCGCTGCGACACTGCACCTGGCTCACCATGCAGGCATCCGGGTGTTCGCCACCGGCGGCATCGGCGGGGTGCATCGTGGCCATCCCGAAGACGTCTCCGCCGACCTTACGGCGCTTGCTGCCACGCCCCTCGTCGTCGTGTGCGCCGGAGTCAAGGCCATCCTCGACCTCCCGCGTACGCTGGAGGTCCTGGAGACATACGGCGTGCCGGTGATCGGCTACGGCACGGACGAGTTCCCCGCCTTCTACAGCCGCCGCTCTGGGCTGTCAGTAGATGCGCGGGTTGAGACGCCGGAGGAGGTGGCGCAGATGGCGCAGGCGCGGGCAACGTTGGGGCTGACGGCGGCGCTCCTGGTCTGCGTGCCTGTGCCGGAGGCCGATGAACTCCCCGCCACAGAAGCCGAGGCCGCCATCGCCCAGGCATTGCAGAAGGCGGAGGCCGCCGGGGTAAGCGGCAAGGCGCTCACCCCGTTCCTGCTGGCGCGGCTGGTCGAACTGACCGGCGGGCGGGCACGTCGCGCCAACGAGGCACTGCTGGTGAACAATGCCCGCGTGGCGGCACGGGTCGCGCGGGCGATGACGGACGCAATAAGGGCCTTGCTTTGACCGCTGGATAGGTGTAAAATCAAATTCAAAACACCGCTGAAGAGAGCGAGTATGCTGGATACGAACGTATTACCTCTGGATCAACCACTGGCCGATTTTGATCTGCTCATTGTCGTTTCTGCGTCGGTTCAGGGACGCACCCTGGTCGCCAACAACCTGCGGCACTATACGCGCATCCCCGGCCTCAAACTGGAGAACTGGCTCACCCCCTGAGCGTTATCATAGCAACAACGTGGGAAGCACCCAATGAGTGACCCCAAGACACTCCGTGCCCTCGAAGCCACTGTCGTCCTGCTCTTCCTCCTGCAGACCGTGCGTGTGCTCTTTTCCGTGCTCTTCGGCATCATCTACGACGTGGTCTTTGGCGGGACGGTGGCCTTCTATAACCTGCTCTTGGTCATGTTCTGTGTCATCGCGGCGTTCCTGACCCCGCTGGCGCTCCCGCGACGGGGTGGGCGCAAGGCTTTTCTGGCAGCGGCTGTGGTCGCTGCGCTGGCCCGCGTCCCGCTGACGATCAATCTGCCGACGGTACGGCTGTGGAGCAGCATCGTTCTCCTCGCAGCGGTCGGCGTATATGCCGCCGCCCTGCTGCGTGAGCGCCCGCGCGCCTTCCCGGTCGCATTGGTGTTGGCGCTCGCCGCCGACCAGTTGCTGCGCGCGGCGGGCAACACCTACGACGTCTCCCTGCGCGCTTGGTGGCTGCCGCTGCAGATCGTGCTCTCATTGGGTGTGTGCGTTGTGGCCTGGCTGGCCGCGCGCGCTCCGGTAGAAACGTCGAACGGAGAGGGTATCGGCATCCTGAGTGGGTTGGCCGTAGGCGCGTTTCTCTTCCTGGAGACCTCGCTGTTGGCTTTTCCCAACGCGCTGGCGCGCTGGAGCGGCGTGGATTACGCCCTCGTCGCGCCGCTATTGATGGCGGCCACACTCGCGCCGCTGGCACTCGGATTCCACGAAGGGGGCGACCGCTTCGGCGGGGTGCTGGATGCGCTGCTCCTGCTCCTCGTGAGCGGGGTGGCGCTGGCGTGGGGCACCCACGGCAAGGGGATATTCGTCGCCCTGGTCCGTCTGGCGGCGCAATTCCTGATCGTGAGCGCCTTTTTCTGCGTCGTCGGCCCCCGGCAAAAGGATCGTACTGGGCCGGCGCTGGCATTGGGGATGTTCCTGTTTCTGGTGCTCAACTTTGCGTTGGCCTTCGCCTTCACCTACCCCTACACCATTCCGGCCTTCCGCGACAAGGGCGTCTATGTGTTCGTGCTGGCCGCCGTCTTCATCTGCGTCCCGGTGCTGTTCTACCGGCCGGCTCAATCCGAACCCACTACTCCCCAACGCGCCCGCTGGTCGTGGCTGGCCGTCGCTGCGGCGGTTCTTCTGACCCTCGTCTTTGCCTGGCCGCCCCGCTTCACGCCGCGCGCTTCCGCCGGCCCCATCCGTGTGGGCACGTACAACATCCACTACGGCTACAACACTCCCTGGCAGTTCAGCCTGGAGGCGCAGGCCCGCACCATCGCGGAAAGCGGCGCCGACATCGTGATGCTGCAAGAGGTGGATGCCTGCCGCATCACCAGTTACGGCGTGGACGACGCGCTGTGGCTGGCTCGGCGCCTGGGAATGCAGGAGGTCTATGCCCCCACGCTGGAAGGGCTTTCCGGCATCGCGCTCCTCACGCGCTTCCCCATCGCCGCATCCGACATGCAATGGTTGACCAGCCAACTGGAGCAGACGGCCATCGTCCATGCGCAGGTCATGGTCGGCGATCAACCACTGGATGCCTACGGTATCTGGCTGGGGCTGGAGCCGGCAGAGCGGGCGCGCCAGTTAGACGACGCGCTGACCTTCATCGGCACTGCCTCGCCGGCGGTGCTGGGCGGCGATTTCAATTCCACGCCCGATTCGCCGATCTATGCCCGCATCCGGGCCGCTGGCTTCGAGGATCCATTCGTCGTGGGTAGTTTCGACCCCGCCCCCACCGATCCGGCCATCGAGCCGACGGAGCGGATTGACTTTGTCTGGATGCGCGGGTTGGAGGTACGGGATGCCCGCGTGCTCGATTCGCTGGCCTCCGATCACCGGATGGTAGTGGTCGAACTGGTGTTGCCTTGATCTACGGTAAGGACGACACAAGAACACGACCGGTGCGCAAAGGGTGGATTGCGGCCCTCATCTTGCCGACGGTTCTTGGGTTCGCGCTGACTATCGGCGTCGGTGCCTCGGAGCGGGGGACCGATAGCGACCGCTTCACCTTCGCGGTCACCGCCGATATGCGCGAGTTTGCCGGGCCGGGCGCGTATGACACGTCGCAGTATTTTCGTGGCGCGGTCATGGCGATCGCCGCCCTGGGCGGCACCGCCTTCATGGTCAGCCCCGGCGACATTGACCCACCGTCCGGTGTGTTATGGACAATCACCCGCACTCTCGGCGCCACCTACACCTGGTATCCGGTGGTGGGAAATCACGAGGCCGAGACGGCGGCGGACATGGACTGGTTGCGCGACTACGACTATGGCCCAGTGAACTCCGGCCCCGGCGGTTGCCTCACGACCACCTACTCGTTCGACTACCGGAACGCGCACCTGGTGGTGCTGAACGAATATTGCGACGCTGCCGGAGATACGGCCACCGATGGCGACATACCCGATCACCTGTACGACTGGTTGGCCAGCGATCTGAGCGCCACACAGCAGGCACACGTCTTCGTCTTCGGCCACGAGCCGGCCTATCCGCAGCCCGATGCCGACAACGGACGGGAACGCCACATGGACGACAGCCTCAACGCGCATCCGGACAACCGTGACCGCTTCTGGGACCTGCTCCGAGACGAGGGTGTCGTCGCCTACATCTGCGGTCACACGCACAACTATAGCGCCGTCAATGTGGAGGGCGTCTGGCAGTTGGATGTTGGGCACGCGCGCGGCCTGGGCGACACCGGCGCACGCAGCACGTTCATCCTGATTCACGTGGACGGTTCTGTGATTACCTTCGAGGCCAATACTGTCCGGATTGATATCTGGGCACCTGACGAGGACACACTTTAGCAGAACTCAATCAGCGGTGCTGCCCTTCAACCAGCCGTGTGATGCAGGTGACATGCGCTTGCCACGTCCTGACGC